>JBNMPT010000119.1:0-5633 GCA_051277025.1 Roseivirga sp.
TATCTTCTGTTATGCTTCACAAAATGCCATAAATAGGTGGTCAAATCATTAATTTCTTGCTCTCTGCTGCGGTCTTCGCGTTTCAGCACAAAGATTCCGTGGTCCTCATCAGCATCCTTCATACCGTTTACATAGCGGCCAAAACCCGACAAATCAGAAGTAACAGTAGGCACCCCACGCGCAATGCATTCTAAGGGAGTATAACCCCATGGCTCATAATAACTTGGAAAAATACCCAAGTTACATCCCCGAACAAAATCACCATAATCAACTCCGAAAAGAGGGTTGGTACTTTTAATAAATTGGGGGTGATAAACAACCTTAACTTTATCCAGCGGACTATTAAACATTTGGTTTTTACGCAAATAACCTAAAATCTCATCCCCCTCATCATCTTCTAAATTGTGAGTTACAATAATTGGCCATTTATCGCTCTTCCACGACTGGATTGTTCTTCTAAAACGCAGTTTCCAATAATCATCTACCATTTCGTTTAAAGCCGGTAGTCTATGATCCTTGTCAGAGCTGAGTGCCGCCTTAAACAGCCTTTGCCCAATCTGTTTTTCTATAGCCTCAACATTGTTTTGAATTTCGCGCATTACTCCGCGAGACTGAAGCACCTCAGGGTTTATCGACCAAACATCTCGCTGTGTTACCACAAACATTACTACCGTAGTGGACATACCTGCTTTAACCATTTTCTGATTTAAGCGACGCAATGCCTCCAAGGTTATATCATAACCCTTGTTACTATATTCATATCTACCCGAAGTGAAAAAGTAAAGCGTGTCATCTAAATCAAAACTATAACTATTAAAGAAATGCCCCATAGTAAACTCATGCAGCTTCTCCTTAAAACTTTGGTGCAAGTTCTGCACTTCGTGCATCGCCACGAAGCGCTTTATGTTTAGACCATTGGGAGTGATTTCATCCGGCTTCTTATCCAACAAATGCTCACACTCTAATGCCGTAACTTCACTTACCGTGGTAAAACTATCTGCCATCTTCGCCGAAAGACGCTCTATCTGCACAATAGGTACAATTCCGAAGTGCCTAGATTCGGCCTCCCAGTCATAACTTGGTAGTTCATGGTAAAAATCAGGTTTTGACATGGCTAAGTATCGGCCTAGCATGGTGGCATGCGTTGTGAAAACCGTTTTACATGCGATGCCTTCTTTCCTTATTTTCAGGATTGGTAAGGATGCCATCCACTCATGGAAATTCACTAACAATTGCTGCTCACCCATTTCCTCGCTTAAATAGCTCAAAAATTTAAAATTCACTTCCGCCCAAAGGATCATTCTTCCTAACAGCTCATTTGAATCTTGCTTTTCTATGCCAAAATCGCTTTCCAAGCGGCTGCGATAGACATCTAAACTGTTAAAACCAAAATCAGGCTTAATTAGTACTACCCTTGGTCTTCCTGTCACCAACCAGCGACCATATACAATCTCATACCCTTCATTTACCATGCGGCTAACCGCTCTTCCCACAGGACTGGCAGCATCGGATATAATGTCTATCTCAGCTTCTATATTTGGGCTTTCTAATGGGCCTAATAAGCAATAATTATCGCCCCACTTATCTATCATAGCGGGTACCTTAGAACGAATTACTGTATATATGCCTCCGATCTGGTTACATACCTCCCATGCGCATTCCAACAGCAATTCTGATCTCACTTGATTCACCATAGATTAATTTTTCGTAAATATGGGTTTAAGTTCTGCTAAAAGCAAAAAAAATGAAGCCATTTTCATTCTTTAAATGTGCTTTTTTCTTGACCACTTTTTAATTGCAAGGTAGTAAGGCTTTAAATAAATTATAAAATACCTTTGGTGCAAGATCAAATTATGGAACAGTACCATCAGCTTATGCGGCACATCCTTGATAAAGGCGTGCTTAAAGACAATCGTACCGGCATTGGAACCCTTTCCGTCTTCGGCTATCAGATGCGTTTTAATCTGGAGAAAGGCTTTCCTCTAGTGACTACTAAAAAAGTACACCTAAAGTCCATTATTCACGAATTGATATGGTTCATTAATGGCGACACCAATATTCGCTATTTAGTGAGAAATGGCGTTAATATATGGAACGAGTGGCCTTTTCAGAGTTACCTTAGAAAGTTAGGCAGGGAAACCAGCCTACCTAAGCACTCTGATGCATGGAAGGAGGAACTTAAAATTTTTAAAAATCGTATTATTGAAGAAGATGACTTTGCCAAAGAATGGGGCGAACTAGGCCCCGTCTATGGAAAGCAATGGCGAAATTTCGAAGGTATTGATCAAATTACCCAAGTCATAGCGGATATTAAGAAATCACCAGACAGTCGACGCTTATTAGTAAATGCGTGGAACCCAAAAGACATCCCAGTGATGGCTAAATCCGGACTTCCTCCTTGTCACACTCTTTTTCAATTTTATGTGGCCGACGGAAAGTTAAGTTGCCAACTTTATCAAAGAAGCGCAGATGCTTTTTTAGGCGTGCCCTTTAATATTGCCTCTTACGCTGCTTTCACGATGATGATTGCACAAGTTTGCAATCTAGGTCTGGGCGACTTTGTCCACACTTTTGGTGATGCCCACATTTATGAGAATCATTTAGAACAAGTGAAATTGCAACTAACAAGAAAACCAGAAGCACTTCCTAATCTAAAAATAAATCCTGCGGTAAATTCAATATTTGACTTCAATTATGAAGATTTTGAATTAGAAAACTACCATCCCCATCCCGCGATTAAAGGACAAGTTGCGATTTAATTTTTCAAAAAAAACATGAATATCACCCTCATAGCAGCGATGTCCGAAAACAGAGTTATTGGTAAGGACAACCAATTAATTTGGCACTTCCCAGAAGATTTAAAACACTTTAGGAAACAGACCTCAGGACATCATGTAATAATGGGCAGAAAGACCTTTGAAAGCGTAGGAAGACCCTTGCCTAAGAGGATTAATATAATCATTACCCGACAGACTGACTACTCTGCCGAGGGTTGTCTCATTGCCCATAGCTTAGAAGAAGCCATTGCATTAGTAGAAAACGACGAGCAACCGTTTATTGTAGGAGGAGCGGAAATATACACTCAAGCACTAAATTTCGCGCAGAGCATTGAGCTTACCGTAATTCACGGCGTGTATGAAGGGGATAGTTTTTTCCCTGAATTTGACCACTCCATTTGGAAGCTTACTGGAGTGGAAAGAAAAGAGGCGGATGATAAACACATCCACCCCTTTGAGTTTCTATCTTATAAAAAAGTAAATCCTTTTAACTAACCGCTTTTAAGGCGTTTAGTGACATCTTTTCCATGCGCTTGCTTGCATATTCTTTATCCACCACTAATTGGAAACCTTCTTCGGCCTCACCGGGTAAATCGAACATGGCATCTGTAAGAATTGCTTCAATAATAGAACGCAGTCCACGCGCACCCAACTTAAATTCCATAGCTTTTTCAACGACATAGTCTATTGCCTCTTCTCGGAAGTCAAGCTCTACCTTGTCCATACCTAAAAGCGCCACATATTGCTTTATAATGGCATTTTTCGGTTCCGTTAAGATAAGCTTTAGCACCTCTGGGGTTAAAGGGTCCAAATGCGTAAGAACAGGAATCCTTCCTATTAACTCAGGGATTAATCCGAAGCTTTTTAAATCCTGAGGAGCCACATAACTGAGCATATTATCTGTGTTCACTTCATCTCGGTCCTTAGAACCATGGAAACCTACTGCTCGCGTATTTAACCTTCTCGCTATATTCCTTTGAATTCCGTCAAAAGCGCCACCGGCGATAAATAAGATATTCTTAGTATCAACCTCTATAAACTTCTGATCCGGGTGCTTTCTACCTCCCTGTGGCGGAACATTCACCTTGGTGCCTTCTAAAAGTTTCAGCATTGCTTGCTGAACCCCTTCACCACTCACATCACGCGTTATTGAAGGGTTATCACCTTTACGGGCAATTTTATCGATCTCATCTATAAAAATAATACCTCTTTCTGCCGCTTTCTGATCATAGTTAGCCGCCTGTAATAAACGTGTCAAAATACTTTCAACATCTTCACCTACATAACCTGCCTCTGTTAAAACCGTAGCATCTACTATAGTAAAAGGTACGTTTAACATCCTCGCAATCGTTTGAGCAAGCAAAGTTTTACCAGTTCCGGTTTCACCAACCATCATGATGTTAGACTTGTCAATCTCTACCTCATCACTCTTAATTTCACCTTTATTCTTGCTTAGTCTTTTGTAATGATTGTAAACCGCTACTGCTAAGACCTTTTTGGCCGAGTCCTGCCCAATCACATATTGATCTAAAAATTGTTTTATTTCCTTCGGCTTTATAAGCCGCATAGACCGCGATAGTTCCTTTTTCTCTTGTGTATCAAGCTCCTCTACGACAATACCATAGGCTTGTCGGATGCAGTGATCACAAATATGACCATCTATGCCCGCTATAAGCACATTGGTATCTTTCTTTTCTCGTCCACAAAAAGAACAAGATAAATTTTCCTTGTTACTGCTCATATTTCAATATTCCGTACAAAAATAAGAAATCCGTTCTAGAGTGTTCTAGAACGGACTCTAAATTAATCGCTATCAAGATTAACGTTATTAATCTTTTTTTCTTTTGCTATCTAAAACTTCGTCAATCATTCCGTAGCTTTTAGCTTCGGTGGCATTCATCCAGTAATCACGATCTGAGTCGTCCGAAACCTTCTGAAACTCCTGATTAGAATGTTTGGCAATAATCTTATAAAGTTCTTCTTTCATTTTCAGAACCTCACGCACCGCAATTTCCATATCACTTGCTTGCCCCTGAGCACCGCTCATTGGCTGATGAATCATAACACGGCTATGCTTTAGAGCCGATCTCTTACCATCTGCACCTGCACATAATAAAACAGCACCCATCGAAGCAGCCATACCAGTACAAATTGTAGCCACATCCGGGTTTACTAATTGCATAGTATCATAAATACCTAATCCAGCATATACAGAACCACCTGGACTATTAAGGTATATCTGAATATCCTTCGTAGAATCTGATGATTCTAAAAATAGCAATTGTGCTTGTACAATATTAGCAACCTGATCGTTAATGCCTGTTCCTAAAAAGATGATTCTATCCATCATCAAACGAGAAAAAACATCCATTTGAGCCACGTTCATCTGGCGCTCTTCTATGATGTATGGCGTCAGTGAAGACTGAAGATAATCTCCAACATGCATTGAGTTCAATCCGCGATCTTTCACGGCATATTTCATAAATTCTTTTCCGAAATCCATAATTATATTTTTTGAAGAGTAATAATAACAAAAAAGGCCCGACAATGATCGGGCCAGTTGAAAATTATGACAGTAATGCAGTATTACTTGGCGTAAAGCTCTTTTACAAAATCATCGTATGACAATTCTTTATTTTCTACTTTAAAGCTAGACTTGAAAAAATCCATCAGTTTACTCTCAAATAACTGATCACCGATGCGCTCTGCTTCTTCTCTATTACCGAGAACATTTTTAGCGATCTGGTCTAAATCTACCCCTTCAGGCATTTGACCGTACTGCGCCATTTGCTGAAGTACAAGCTGCTTTGTAAACTCAACTAATTCTTCCTGCTTAACCTCTATTTTATTGTCTGC
>JBNMPT010000120.1:0-5608 GCA_051277025.1 Roseivirga sp.
GAAGGCAGTGTAACCAGTCGTGCAGGCTCTATTGCCTACTCTTTTTTTTTAGCGCTCTTTCCGGGTATCATCTTTTTCTTTACCCTAATTCCTTTCTTTCCCGTTGAATCTCTAGAGGAAGAAATATTTGATATCTTTAAAAGAATCCTGCCTCCTGATACCTATGAAGCGACCCTAAGCACCATCAAGGATGTTTTACTAAACAAAAGGGGAGGCTTATTATCGGTGGGTTTTTTCTTGGCGATGATATTTTCCACCAACGGTATTAGTGCTATTATCAGTAATTTTAACCAGACAATTCATCAAATTGAAAGCCGTAATTTTTGGAAGCAACTTTTAGTTTCTTTTGGCTTAACCATCGTTCTTAGTGTAAACTTCATTGTCGGAATCATTGTTATTATTTTCAGTTCCGATGTATTAAATGGTGTCTTGGCTTTCTTTGGCTGGGAAGCAATTTCTGTTTTTGCGGTGGAACTGACGCGCTATAGCCTACTAATTTTACAGATTTTTATTGGCATCGTACTGCTCTATAATTACGGCCCCTCAGGTAAACGAGCTTGGCGCTTTATCTCACCGGGCGCTATTTTAGCAACGGTTTTAATTCTTGTTTCGTCTTGGGCTTTTAGCTTTTATGTGGCCAACTTTAACCAGTACAATAAGCTTTATGGCAGTATTGGAACCCTAATGGTTATCCTTTTGTGGATTTACCTCAATGCATTGGTACTGATTATTGGCTTTGAGCTTAACGCTTCTATTGCGGGCTTAAAGAGAAGAGATTCGAAGCGAGGTTTGGCAGATTTCCATGGCAATAAGGAACTGCCTTAGTATAATTTCTCACTAGTTTGGGAATTGCTAG
The DNA here is from genome assembly GCA_051277025.1 of Roseivirga sp. Lineage (GTDB taxonomy): Bacteria > Bacteroidota > Bacteroidia > Flavobacteriales > Schleiferiaceae > Croceimicrobium. The sequence goes on from JBNMPT010000120.1 coordinate 857, forward strand.
AAATTAGAGGCTCTTGCTGAGCGAGCTAAGCACCCGACTTTTTTGCGGGAATACCTGTTACGATAGTATGGGCCGGAACATCCTTGGTAACCACCGCGCCAGCGCCAATGGTTGCGCCTTTGCCAAGGTGTAAGCCGGGCAAAATACTCGCATTGGTACCAATAAAAACTTCATCCTCAAGGCTTACACCACCGCTTAATCGCGCTCCAGGCATTAGAGAGACAAAATTTCCTAAAATGCAATCATGGCCAATACTGCAGTGCAGATTGATAACTACAAAATCGCCAATGGAAATATGAGTGGTTAGTATAGTGCCGGCACAAATAATCGCTCCCTTTCCAATTGAAATTTCAGCGGGACTCATTAAAAGAGAGGAAGGATGTATTAAGGAGGGAAAATTGTAATCCCCCACAAGGCCTTGGTAAATCTTTTGGCGTTCTTGAGATGAGCCTATCGCAAGGGCCATATCACTATTAGGAATTAGCTCCGCGACGGATTTCACCTGATCTCCTTGAAGGTAGTGGTCGTAAAAAACCGCCTCGGTATACCCACATGCTTTTGCTAAAGCGGCTACTTCGCGTGAAAACCCTCCAGCCGGAAGAATATGTAAGTTCTTTTTGATGATCTTTTATTTACAGTGAAATTTAGTAAAAACAGACTAAAAGTATATTCCTTTTAGCTCGAAAGTTGAAGTAACAAAAACTTAGTCTATCTCAATACCTTGTCTTTTCAAAGGTCATAAATTAGATTAAGACTTGGTAGTCAATAATAGCTGTCCTTTTTGGGTAAAAGGTTAATTTAATTCAGCATATTATCTTTCTACTTCCGCGCCTCATAGCTATGCCCTATATTTGGTGCTCAATCAAGTATAAGCATGCAAAAAAAGTATAGCATTCACTTAATCGCTATTGCGGTTTTTATAATAATCTCTGGAATTTTCAATGCCCCGGTTTTTTCGGGAAAGGCTATTGAGCAAAATGATATTAAGCAATATCGAGGCTCTGCTGCGGAAGTGTTTAAATATCGTAAACAGGAAGATCGTCAAATACTGTGGACCAATGTTATGTTCTCAGGAATGCCTACCTATCTTATTAGCGTGGTTTATACCGGTGAACTTTTGCATTATGTTCCTAAAACCATCAATGGGATTTTCCATCCTGCGATCGGTTATCTAATTCTGCTAATGATTGGCTTTTATCTATTGGCTATGTCGCTAAAGCTAGATCCATTGATTGGTATTATTGGCGCGGTCGGTTATGCTTTCTCCAGTTACTTTATAATCGTGCTAGAGGCAGGACATAACTCGAAGATTCATGCAATGGCCTATCTGCCTGGAATTCTTGCCGGAATGATTTGGGCTTACCGACAGAAAAAGGTTTGGACGGGACTGGCTATTTTTAGTCTCTTCACCGGGCTAGAACTTACCGCAAGGCATCCGCAAATGTTTTATTATTTCCTCTTTTTAGCAATACCATATGGTGTTTGGGAACTGGTACAGGCAAGCAAGGGGAAAACGCTCCCTTCTTTTGTAAAAACAACCGTGCTTCTTATTGCTGGTGCCCTTATTGCGGTGGCTGCAAATCTTCCTTATTTGAGCAATACTTATAATTATGGAAAGAAAACTATTCGCGGTAAGTCGGAACTAACTTCTAATTTGGAAGATAAAACCGATGGTTTAGATCGCAGTTATGTTACTAGTTGGTCTTATGGTAAAGCAGAAAGCTTTAGCCTCTTGGTTCCCAATTTTAAGGGAGGCCCTACCGGTCGTTTAGGTGCTAATGAAGAGGCAATGCAGTCGGTAGACTCAAGGTTGCGCCAAAACATTGCGCAGCAAAATAGTTATTTCGGCGATCAACCCTTTACCAGTGGACCGGTGTATGCTGGCGCGGTAATCTGTCTTTTAGCTTTTCTCGCTCTATTTTTAAGACCAGGTTCCTTAAAATATGTTTTAGTAGGCGTGGGGCTGTTTACCATGGCTTTGGCCTGGGGAAAGAATTTTGAGGGACTGACCAATTTCTTCCTCGATAATGTCCCTTTCTATAATAAATTTAGAGCGGTGGCCTCTATGATGATTATCCCCGAATTGATACTGCCATTACTAGCGATTTTAGGATTAGGGAGTATATCCAAAATGCAAAAGGATGACTGGAAGGAAGAGTCAAAATTAGTAGTGGGACCAAAACTATCGAAGCAGAATCTTTTTTATTTAGGCCTAGGTATTCTTTCACTCTTTCTGGTTTTAAACTTGGCTTCTCCAAGTTTATTTAATTCATTTTTGAGTACTCAAGAAGCGGAAACTCTACCGGCTGGTTTAGCTAATGCTGGCTATCAGCAAGCGCAGGCAGATCTATTTATAAGTAATTTAGAAGGAGCACGCATTAGTATATTCAAGGCAGATGTGACGCGCAGTCTTCTTTTTGTATTGTTAGGTGGGGGCTTAATTTTCCTTTTCCAGAGAAATGTTCTTAAAAAGAATACGCTAATAATAGGCCTAGGACTTTTAATCTTGGCGGATATGTTTCCCGTAAACAAGCGCTACTTAAATGAGGAAAATTTTGTTGACTCTAAAAAACTGGAGTCTAACTACGGCATGAAGCCAAGTGGTGCCGACCAAATTATTATGGCACAATATGCCCAGGATCCTTTTTTCCGAACTTTAAACTTAACCGTTTCTCCCTTTAATGATGCTTCTACCTCTTTCTTTCATTACAGTTTAGGTGGCTATCACGGCGCTAAATTGCAGATTTATCAAGAAGTGGTAGAAACAGCCCTCGGCGAAGAGATTAAACGATTAACGGCTTCCTTACAAAGCGAAGCTTTTAACCCCTCAGTATTCGCAAATACTCCGGTTTTAAACATGCTCAATGCTCGTTATTTTATTCTCAATCCCCAAGGCGAGCCTTTGCAAAATCCTCGTCGCTTGGGGAATGCTTGGTTAGTTCAGAACACCAAGGTGGTGGCTGATGCCGATGCGGAATTAGCGGCACTCTCAAACTTTGATGCCTCTAAAACGGCCATACTAAGAGCAGACGTTTCGGTCAAAGTGGGCACATTATCTAGCCGTGCAGGACAAGGAACAATAAGCTTGAAAGATTACGATCCAGAGAAGATGGTTTACACGTATAAATCATCTGGTGAAAACCTGGCGCTTTTCTCCGATATATGGTATCCTGAAAATTGGGTAGCCACCATAGACGGAGAGGAAGTAGAAATCCTGCGTGCTAATTATATTCTCAGAGCCTTGAAAGTACCCGCCGGGGAACACGAAATTATTTTTGAATATCGCGATACAGCCTCTGGGGCCAGTAATACATTGGCCTTGCTTAGCTCTTTACTATTACTACTAGGAGCACCCACCTTAATATTTCTGGATAGTAGAAAAAAAGATTCTAGTGGCGAAGATATTACTGCTTAGTTATTACTGGCCGCCTGCAGGAGGACCGGGGGTGCAGCGTTGGTTAAAGAATGCTATTCACCTCCAAAAGCTGGGATGGGAGGTAACGGTAATCACCCCTCAAAATCCAGTAGCAGCTAATTACGATGAATCTCTAGTAGCGGAGGTGCCTAAAGCTATGCGTGTTATTAAAACCAATGCCGCAGATCCTTTTAAAGCTTACGGGCGTTTAACGGGCAAAAAAGGCAAAATAGGTACCGGGGGAATAGGTATTTCCAATACAAAAAGTACGAAGCAGCAAGTTTTGAATTTTATTCGTGCCAACTTTTTTATACCCGACGCTCGTAAAGGCTGGAATAAGTATGCTTTAACAGCAGCGCGAGAGGTATTGAAAGAAGAGAAATTTGCCGCGGTAATTACCACTGGGCCCCCGCATAGTACCCATCTAATGGGGCTGGATCTTCAGAAGGAGTTTTCCATAAAGTGGTTGGCGGATTTTCGTGATCCGTGGGTAAATATTTTTTATAATAAGATTTTCCCTCGCACCAAAAGAACGCAGGCTAAAGACCAAGGTTTAGAGAATTTAGTGCTCGCTTCCGCAGATGCAATATTAACGGTAAGTCCAGGTTTAGAAGCAGAGTTTTCGGCGCGTACAAAGCGTATCGAGATAATCTACAATGGCTATGATCCAGCTGATATTCCTTCCCCCGAAAGGGGCACTCAACCCTTTTTTAGCCTGCGCTATACGGGTAACTTAAAGCCTAATCAGAACATTGAGTTTTTATGGACGGCTTTGGCTGATCTCTGCCGCGAGGAGCACGACTTTAAGACTAATTTCCGTCTGGAGTTTATTGGTAATGTGGATCCATCTGCCCAGCTTCGCTTAGAGAAATTAGGCCTAGAAGAACAATGTGTTTACCACGGTTATCAGGCCCATCATGTGGCAACAAAAGCGATGGTAGAAGCAGGAGCCCTTTTGTTTATCGTGCCAAATACTGAGGATAATCACCTCATATTAACGGGTAAGCTTTTCGAGTATTTAGGATCAGGAACGCCAATGCTATCCATCGGACCTAAAGATGGAAATGCGGCAAAAATAATTGCTGAAACTGGTCGAGGAAAAAGTATTGATTATAAAGACTATCAGGAAATAAAAGTAAGGGTGAAGGAACTATACCGCGCTTGGAAATTAGGCAAAAGGAGTAGTCGTTTATCTTTAGAAAGTACCGCTGCGTATACCCGTCATGGGGCGGCTGAGAAATTATCAAGCTTAGTAGAAGAAATATGTCGCGATTAGAAAGTAAATATTTAGTAAAAGAGTGGCAAAGAGACGCCCAGTTTTATGGGGACCTAAAGCT
>JBNMPT010000121.1:0-5602 GCA_051277025.1 Roseivirga sp.
GATACATCATAATCAGCTAATTTAAACAGCGCAATCGTTTGGACATCGCTATAGTGAAACAGGTAGCGAATACGTCTTATTACATCATTATTGGTCATATCTTATTTGCTTAGAATAGTTTGTTTAGGGCCGACATGGCCGAGAAATATTTGATTTGGCAAATATCGAAAATTTAAAAGCTTCTAGAAAGGCATTCTGTTAAAGCTACGGCAATTCTAGCAATTTGGCGGGAATGACACTTTTACAGGGACACTTTGCTCGGTTTTTCAAGCCGCTCATTGAGCCGAAGATGATAGGTCAAATACCATGTTTTAGGATTTGGCATTTAAAAGCCTCTTGAAACGGTAAGGACCTTAATCTTTAAACGATTACATTTAACTTTTAAAAGCGGGAAGAAGGATAGAATACGGCTAGGTTTTAATTATTTTGGCTCTCTTATTTTTTGATAGATTCGGTATTAATGAAGATTGAAAAGGCCAGTAAAAGAGACTACATATTTATAAGATGGAGATAGGAAAGTGCACCTATTCGTGAGTTGGCATTAATAGGTATGAGGACATTTATAACAAGTATTATTTGACTACTTACAGGCTCATCAATTTTTGCGTGTACGTGTTCTGGTGTAAAGCCATTTGCTAAAAATGACTTTTCTGAAGCATCGGAAATATTTTGAGGACCTGTGATTAAAATTGAAGTAGATTCTTTACTGAATTTTAAGGCAGTCACTTTTGAAGTGTTGGAGAACTACATTAATAAAGATGATCTTAGTGTAAAGACAATTTACACATATATGACTGCAGGTGGCTGCGGAGCTTCCATCAATCTAAATGATGAGTGGTATATACACTCAATGCTTAAAGGGAATTTAAACTTTAGTTCAAGATGTGGTCGATCAGCTATATTAACAATACCTGATTTATTAAGCACAGTTAGTCAAAGTTTCTATGAAGAAATTTCTGACGTCTGGAGCGGGTATAAATATGTAGAATGGGTTATGTCGACTTACACGATAGGTTTAAGGAGGTTTAATAATGACATAATGGAAATGAAAAAGTACTACTGCCAATACCTCTTATACTGCATGGGATCTTGGGTTCAGGCTTATTGAAAGTTTTAGGTAGTTTTATACCCCACGGCAACATAGCCAAAACGTTGGCATTAATTAACTGCAGACAAATGAAAACCTTCTACTATCTGAAAAGATTATCACTAATTGTACTGTTATTGACGACATGGACTCTGAAATCACAAGATGGCTCTATTGACAAAAATAGAGTCGCGGTCAAATATCCGACAGAAAGACCAGCTGAATTTCCAGGAGGGCAGAATGAGTTGATGTGCTATATCGAAAGTAGGTTGACAAGTGAAGTACTAACCAAGTCTGACACTGGAACCATTATTTTAACAGCACTATTAGATAAGCAAGGGCAAGTTAACGACATTGAGTTTAATTTTGGTGACATCTCAAAGGTTCCAGCAAGAACAAAACCAATTTCCGACAAAAGCACCGAGAAAGAAGTCAGACAAATTTTTGAGAACATGCCTGCATGGCAACCAAAGTTTGTAAATGACCAAGCAGTCGAATCCCGATTTACGTGGCTGATAAAGTTCCCATATCACCTGCAGTGTAAAAGTAAAAACTAATGCTAATAAAATGTAAAAGCTAAACGGCTTATGACACGTGCGACTTCGTTACAATGTTTTTTGGTAAAACAAATTTTTCGATATTTAATGAAACCTAAGCAAAAGCCGCTCAGCATTTACATCTGGCGCTGCCGCAAAAGCATCTAAAAGATTGCAGCAGAGCATGCGTTTAATGAATTTCAGACTTGATGTTGTTGTTAAAGACATTGTAGGTCTTACAGGTTTGAAAATTATTCAAGAAATTTGCAATGAGAAAAACTAGCCAGACTAAGAAACGGGAATTGCAAAAAATCAGAAGAAGAAATTGCTAAAGCATGACAAAATAATAAGCGACAAGATTACCTATTTGTTTTCCTACAAGAATTAAATCAATATCAGCATATTCAAGATTTAATCAGCTTAAGGCGTCAAGCTAAGCTCTTCAACATTAGTAGAAGCTCTTATTATATAAAGCCCAAAGGGGAAACAGAGGAAAACCTTAACTTAATGGGCCGTATCGATAAGCTATTCTTAAAGGATCCTATCCTTGGTGTTAAAGGGATGCAGGATGAACTTTTCGACTTAGGCTTTATCTACAATCCGAAGCGCATCCGACGGTTATTGCGAAAAATGGGCATCATGGCTATTTATTCCAAACCTAATTTAAGTCGTCTAGGAAAGGCAAAGTATATCCACCCTTACCTACTAAGAAGCATGAAAATAACTAGGCCAAATCAAGTCTGGGTAATTGATATCAGCTATATCCCGATGCGTAAAGGCTTCATGTATTTAACCGCTATTATAGATGTCTACAGCCGATTTATTGTGGGCTGGCAAATATCAAACACCTTGGAAAAGCAAACATAAACAGAAGTCTTAGCAGCGGCTATTGAACGATATGGTGCGCCTGAAATTGTAAACTCTGATCAAGGCAGTCAATGATCTCTGACTTGCACTCAACACAATAAAGATTGTCAACCAATAGAAATGAAAGGACTGCTCAAGTTATTTAAGGGTTCTTTCGGTTTCAGAGTTCCGCCGCCTTTGCGCAACACCAAGAAAAGAACAAACATTACCTGCGAGAAACAAAGGCATCTTTTTGTTATTTCGATCACTGAGGTTCTCTAAGTTGATGCGTACTGATTAATCAGTCATAAGCTCACGTTTCGCAGGTTGGGGAGGTACTTTAACCAGGGCAGGTACCTAGGATATAAAGAACTTCCAATTCTTTTACAATAACTATATTTACAGTTAAAGCACAAAATATATCTATAATGCATGCCCTGCGGGAAACGCATCTTAACCAAACCCTTGGGCTTAATACAAAAGCAGTTCATTAAAATAAATAATCAATCTATGACCATAGTAGAACTTATCAGTAAAGTATTCTTACCATTATCTCTTGCTATTATAATGTTGGGCATGGGTATGACTTTAATTATTGCTGATTTCACTAGAATAATAAAATATCCGAAAGCGATTTTAATTGGTCTTACCAATCAACTTATATTTTTGCCTATTATTGGATTTTCACTGGCGATAGCCTTTAATCTTAACCCGACAATGGCTGTGGGCTTAATGATTTTAGCTAGTTGTCCTGGAGGTGCAACTAGTAATTTAATAACTCAGGTTTGTAAAGGTAATATTGCATTGTCAGTCACGTTAACTGCTTTTGCAAGTATCATAAGTATCTTGACTATACCTTTTATTCTGTCTTATGCATTAGAGTATTTTGGTAGTAATATAGGGGCTACAATCAAATTACCAATAATAGATACTATCATACAAATAATGGCAATCACTGTTATTCCTATTTCGATAGGAATGTTCATTCGTAAACACAGGATTAATTTCGCAAAACGCATGGAGAAACCGATGCGCACTGCCTCAACAGTTATTTTCATATTGGTATTTATTGCGGTATTAGCTGCCAATTTTGATAAGTTAGTAGAGGGGATGAAAGCAGCTGGATTAGTTACATTGCTGCTTAATATAGTAACTATGGGCTTAGGATACCTGACCGCTAAATTTTTTAAATTGAATTTAAAAAACACGATTTCAATCACAATTGAAAGTGGTGTTCAAAACGGGACCTTGGGATTTGTAATTGCCGCTTCAGTATTAAATAATATAGAAATGGGTATTCCAATAGGAGTATATTCTATTTGGATGTTTGTTACTGGAGGGATTTTAATGTCGCAATTAGGAAAAAGAGCTACCGTAGATTCTCAAGTAGGAAAACACTCTGTCCAAAATGAATTCAATGTTGACGAATCTGATATCTATAAGGAATCCGATTTTCTGGCCTTGATGGAGGAAAGAGAGGTTTAAAGAAAAATCTATATCGAGCTATTTTTAGAGCCCTTTTCTGCTAGGGTGCTTAACTTACTCGCTGCTGTAGGTGTCTTTTTCGGCGTTCTTTTTCACTATGAGTTCGTGTATTTATTGCCGCCAGTTTTAAAGTGGCACGCGTGCCTCAAAAAGAAGAAATGGGAGGAGTGTGCCTATTTTTCCATTAGCCATTTTAGCTTGGATTTGGGGGGCTTTGCTTAGAATATTATAAGGGTATCATCAAAGTAGAGCCTTTGGGTAAAAAAGGTAAATCAATCCGCCTTATAAACTCGGGTGTAGAGAACCTTATCCTTGACTTTTAGCACCCTTTTCGACAGTCTTTAAAAGTGAAAATAACCGGTAGTTTCGCGAATTTATGTCTGATAATCAGTGCTTGATAATGGTAATCTCAGGGGTGAGCCTGCCCAAGTATTCTAGTACACTTTGTGGGCAAGAGAAAGGCTGCCTGGTGCAGATCCCCCACTTTTTTTAATTACGCTATTATAGTTGGTTTGCGGTATTTTAAGTGCCACCATAATTAATCCTAGGGTGGTTAATTGCGGATTTACTCGTGCTTTAGATTAAGAAATAATATCTCGTATTTTCACATCACCTTAAACCACACCGCCGAGCGTTTATTAAAACCCCTGCTAGGCTTTTCAAAGAATAATACTATCATGAAAAAAGTTCTTATTGTTGTTTGCCTTGCGGTCTTTAATATAGCTAATGCCCAAACAAACAGACCTATTGGGGTGAACCTAGCTGGTGTAAATGATTATGCAAGCCAGTTTATATTCACAAACTCTTTTAAACAAGGTCGGCCTTGGATTTCTTCCAATGCGGATAATACAGGCTCGTGGAATACCCAGATAAGTATCCCGCTTAGACCAGATGGTTATCCACTTGAAATCCCCTTTAATAATGGCCTTGATCCAGACCAAATAATCAAGACACTTTTGGTGTGGGATCTAGACTTACTGACACCATCTGGAAACTACCGTTTGACAGCAAGTGGCACTGGCCAAATCAGGCTTCGTGGCGGAGCATCAGGAACCTATAACAGTCCAATAGATACACTAGTTTCCGTTAGCAGCGGAGTGATAATGGAAATTCAACGTTCGGATATCAGTGATCCCATTCACGATATTCACTTTGTCCTTCCCGATTATATAAACACGTATCAAAACCAAGTATTCACCACTGAAATACTAAACTTTCTATCTGACTTTCAAGTAATCCGATTCATGAATTTCACCGCTACCAATGGCTCGCCAAATATAGACTGGTCCAGTCGCACCACGGAGGATTTTTACACGCAAGCCCGCAAAGAAGGCGGCGCATGGGAATATGTGACTCAGCTTGCCAATAGTACTCAGAAAGATATCTGGATTAATGTTCCTCACTTAGCCAATGATAACTACCTAGATAGCATAGCGCATTTTATTCACAATCATTTAGACACATCATTAAAAGTTTATCTCGAATATAGCAATGAGACTTGGAATTCAATTTTCTCGCAAAATTCGCAAAGCGCCCAGCTAGGGCAAAATTTAGGTTATACAGGGCAAGCTTGGGAAAGAACATGGAAGTACACGGCAAAACGATCAGCCGATATTTTTAAAGCATTTGAAGATGTTTTCCCCAATAG
>JBNMPT010000122.1:0-5591 GCA_051277025.1 Roseivirga sp.
TTGGGAGTGGTTGATGCCAGCGAGCTTCCGCCTACTTTTGGAGCCGATCCCAATTCAGTAGTGGGATTAATTGCCGGCGGCGATGGCGCTATTCGCACTGCGGTAGAATTTGCCGAAGACGATGAAAATGGTGCTTGGCGAGATCTTGCATCTTATGCTCCTAATAAAGGGGATGTGATTTTAGGAATAGCTGCTAGTGGCAGCACCCCTTATGTAATTGGTGCTTTAAAAAAGGCAAGTGCCGAGGGAATAAGTACCGCTTGTATAGTTTGCAATGAAAACTCTTTGATTGCTCTAGAGTCCGATTTCCCCATTGAAGTAGTAGTGGGATCCGAATTTATAACCGGCTCTACCCGTATGAAAGCGGGCACCGCCCAAAAGCTTGTCCTCAATATGATTTCTACAGCCGTAATGGTGAAATTAGGTCGCGTAAAAGGCAACAAAATGGTAGACATGCAAATGAACAATAACAAGCTCGTAGAACGTGCCATTCGTATGCTAATGCAAGAAATACCCATCAATACGCTTCAGGCGAAAGCCCTAATTGAGCAATACGGCAGTGTTAGATTAGCCCTAGAGAACTACCAAGCCTAAACCCCTATCAACATGCGCTTTGTTGGAGTTCTTGCACCCGCTTTCTCAATAGCATAATAGAAAAGCCCCTTGCTATTGTTGTGCTCATAAGAAAGCGAATTTAAACCGTCGGCCAGTAGTATTTGAGTACTGCTGATGAGCTGTCCTTTCGAGTCGTATATCTTTAGTTCGGCACTGCCAACCCACCGTTTGCTTTTTACCCAAACACTTAATGCGGTGCTGCGTTCAAAAGGGTTTGGCTGTGGATCGGCCAATTGAATACCTAATGGAACAAGTGGTGATGCTTCGTGAAGCGATACCAAATTACAATCGAAAGAATAAGGCATATTATCAAGGGTTCCTGCTGGAGTATTGGTCTGTGAACTCGCGCGCTCATCTTGACTAAAAGCACCCATTAAACCACTTGAGTCTATGGCTGCTAAACCTAGCAAGTAAAGCTGTCCGGCAACTTGACTTGGCACTACAAAAGAATTACCACTAAAGCGATAGATAGAATCATAGGTGCTGCCATTATAGCCTTTTACCCCTAGTCTATATTCTGCGGCAAGATTGGGGTCCGTAATTTCCAGACGTAATCCTGTACTTTCATTATGAAGAATAAAGTTTGGAACATCAGGCCCTGCCGCTAACATTGCAACTGCCGAACCATTAATCATAACATTTCTAGCTAAGTAATTCATGTCAACATAAAAGCTATCGATAATACCATCGTTGTTAAAGTCTTCACCTAAAAGATCTTGAGAGGTATGCTGATGATCGCGGTAATTAGGAGTGCCAATCGGGTTACCATTTCCATGCTCGTGGGCAGATGTGAATCTTAAATTGAGATAGTCATTTTCACGAAAAGCAATATGGTCTCCTCCTCGACCGGAACGATCTTCCTGGTTTATTAAATCTATATCCATTTTAACCTTCATATTAGGTTTAATCTTCTCTTCATAATTTAACTTAACCGCGCGTGCATAGCCTTGGTGAGGATTACGTTCTGAAAGTGGATTAGAGTAAATTCTTAAAGTGGTAGAGTCGATATCACCTTCACTACTGCAGCCTGGCGGCGAAGCCGTTTCCCCACAGATGGTTCCACCCACAATGTCATTATTTAAAACCCCCTTTATCTGTATTCCTTCTGCCGCGCAGTAATTTGAAAAAGCACGGGCGCCAATCAAGCCTTGCTCCTCCCCGGTGGTCAGCATAAAAACAATAGTCCTTTTAAAAGAGTAGCTACTTAGTACCCGTGCTAACTCCATTACTAAGGCGGTTCCGCTGCCATTATCATCTGCACCAGCTGCTAGACAGTTGATATTGCAAGGTTGCTCGCAACGGGAATCCAAATGCGCTGTAAGCAGGATAATGTCATTTAAAATGGTATCCATTCCCGGTAGAATAGCGATTACATTTTTAGTATTGAATAGGCTTCCACAAGCATTACTGGTGATATCGAAATTGAAATAACCAACTTGCATTCTTTGCTCATTGCCATCACTATATGACTGCAAGCGATTTTTCACCCATCTGCGAGCAGCGCCAATGCCATAGTTGGTTGAGACCGTATCCGAAAAAGTATGTCTCGTATGGTAAGCACTGAGAATTTTGATGGTCAGCTCTAAGGTATCTGGATTGGCCAAATTAAGCAACTCACAACTTATCTGATCAGTAGCCTCAATGACCTGCGAAGACTGATAGCTTGAAGCTTGATAGTTTCCGAGAAGAATCTGTTTAAGATTAGGATCGGATAGAGAAGCATTAATTTGAGCCTGAATAAAGCCTGGCAGCAGAATGGTCAGAAGAATAATACTATTTTTCATAGCAGCAATTTACTTAAAAAGCGGATTCGAGCCAAAATTAGGCTTCAGTTCCATGGAAATAGTGAGTTTCAAGCTGCAGATTCTGCTGACGGCTTACCTGCAATTTGGAAAACGTCTTTGCTAAGAGTAAGAATGAGTTAAAACAACCATGGTTTGCTGATTCAAAAAAACGAGCAGATCTTTAAATCTTTTACTAGAAACCCATAATCCTTCCGCTACTTTATTAACTGCCGCCTTCTACAGCAGTTAAACACCGCCTTCTCTTTTCTTTTTATAAAAAATCTAAAGCTCTAATTTAAGATCTGCCTTTGCTCTTACCATTCGCAATGCTCTGCCTTTATTGATTGCAGAGATTAATAGCACTTTGCCAAAGAATTTCTTTAGTGCGCTTTTATCGAAATAACTTGTCGTTGCTACTTTCCTTTTGCAAATTTGCCATTCTAAAACCTATTGTTTGAAACCTGAAGTTGTACCAAGTTTTCACTTGCCAAAATATATCACCATTCCTGGGAAAGTACTCAGTACCCTTTCTACTACGATGGCGACACGCTTTGCTTTGAAATTTTTTTTTAAACCACTTAAACTCCCCCTTCCTAAAAGAGAAGAGAACATTCGCGTAAAGGCCGAGCGCCATGATTTACTAACCAAGAATGCCAAAGATTTTATTGCCTTTGAACTTAGTGGGCCAGGAGAAAAGATTGTCCTTATCCACGGTTGGAGCGGAAGAGCCAGTCAATTTTTCCAAATTATGGAAGGTCTTAACAAATTAGGTTTTCACATTATCGCCATTGAAGCGCCTGGACACGGTGAGCACCTGGGTTTGGAAACTAATATGCTTGATTTCGTCGATGCCTTGGAGGAAGCTGATTCACGTTTTGGGCCCTTCCATGGAGCTATTGGGCATTCTTTAGGTGGAATGGCTCTGTTTAATAATATGGCCCGTAAAGCACAGTATGAAAAACTAGTGGTGATGGGTTCACCAGCTAGTATTGAAAACGTAGTTAGCGACTTTAGTGGTAACTTAAAGATGAATGAAGCCGTTACCCAACGACTTGTAAAAACTATTGAAGAGCGCTTTTCCATTAACGCCAAAGAAAGTTCATCCGACCACCTCTGTCAATTTTATAATCCCCACGGTTTGATCATACACGATGAGGATGATCAAGACGTGCCGATCATCAATGCTCAGCAACTAGCCACAAAATGGAAGAAATCTAGATTAATTGTCAGTAAAGGCTTGGGGCACCGACGAATATTAATGAATGCTGATCTGCAAGAGTCGATTTATGATTTCTTTAAGATCTAAGAGAACTCTGAGCGCGTATCTAATGTTAAACAGTTTGAGATGAAAAATATTTTAAGTTTAGCCTTAATGGCAATTGTTGGATTGGGCGCTTGTAACGCTCAAGAAAAAGAGAATAGTGAAATTACTAATATCCAAGCTATGAAAGTACAGAAGACCGATTCGGAATGGAAGAAAGAGTTAAGCCCTGAGCAATACAATGTTTTAAGAGAGGCAGGTACCGAGCGACCTTTTACGGGAGAATACACCATGCACTTTGAAGATGGTAATTATAAATGTGCTGGCTGCCAAGCAGTACTTTTTGATAGTGAGTCAAAATTTGAATCTCATTGCGGCTGGCCAAGTTTTGATAAAGCAGCGGATAATGAGGCTTTAATTGAAAAAGTAGACCGCACTCATGGTATGGCTAGAACGGAAATTTTATGTGCCGGCTGCGGTGGACATTTAGGTCATGTGTTTGATGATGGCCCTACCGAAACTGGTAAGCGCTATTGTATAAATTCAGCAGCCTTAGGTTTTAAAAAGGAAGAATAATTAATAGCTAATAAATTATCAAAGGTCAAGTTCAGAAATGGGCTTGACCTTTTTACTTTTGTAATATGCGAATAGATATTATTACTGCTCTACCAAAACTCTTAGAAAGCCCTTTCTCACACTCTATATTACAAAGAGCACAGGATAAAGGAATAGTGGTTGTTGCCGTTCATGACTTAAAGAAGTATGGACAAGGAAAGCACAATAAGATAGATGATTACCAATTTGGCGGCGGCGCTGGCATGGTGATGATGGTAGAGCCCATCTTAAATTGTATCAAAGATTTACAGAAAGAGCGGGTTTATGACGAGTTAATTTACATGACTCCCGATGGTGAACTATTTGACCAACATATTGCGAATCAACTCTCTTTAAAAGGTAATATCCTTATTTTATGCGGTCACTATAAAGGTGTGGATCAACGCATTCGTGATCATATTATAACCAGAGAAATTTCTATTGGTAGCTATGTATTAAGCGGTGGTGAACTTGCTGCCGCCGTAGTTAGCGATGCCATTATTAGATTGATACCGGGCGTGTTAAATGATGAATCTTCGGCCCTTTACGATTCGTTTCAAGATGATATGCTTGCCCCTCCTGTTTATACCAGACCTGCGGAAATAAATGGCTGGTCTGTACCTCCAATATTACTCAGTGGTGACTTTCCAAAAATTGAAGACTGGCGGGAAGCTAAAGCGCTAGAAATCACTAAGGAAAAAAGGCCTGATCTTTTAGATAAAGATTTTTTGTAGCACTAATATTTTGTTGTAATATTGCCGCTTCTTAGGGTAGTCCTAAGTTTGTATTGTCAACCTCTGGCAAGAGATGTGAACGTTGGCCATATTTAAATTTAAAAATTACTGAAACTATGGATTTAGTAAAGTATGTTCAGGATCAATACGTAACTGTTAACGAATTTCCTGAATTCGCAGCGGGTGATACCATCACCGTTTATTACA
The DNA here is from genome assembly GCA_051277025.1 of Roseivirga sp. Lineage (GTDB taxonomy): Bacteria > Bacteroidota > Bacteroidia > Flavobacteriales > Schleiferiaceae > Croceimicrobium. Next base: position 5,196 of record JBNMPT010000122.1, read on the forward strand.
AAATTAAAGAGGGTGCTAAAGAACGTACCCAGTTTTTCCGCGGTATTGTTTTACAACGCCGGGGCAGTGGAACCACCGAGACTTTTACAATTCGTAAAATGAGCGGTAGTATTGGAGTAGAGCGTATCTTCCCAGTAAACTTGCCTGCACTGGAGAAAATTGAAATCAACAAAAAAGGTAAAGTTCGTCGTGCCCGTATCTTCTATCAGAGAGAACGTACTGGTAAAGCTGCACGTATCAAAGAATTAAGACGCTAAATAAGTCTTACATATAATTTTAAAAGCCGCTATTTATAGCGGCTTTTTTTATGATGGGATAGAGATGGCGCCCATTCTGGGCTTGAAGGGGATTTTGCTAGGTGTAATGGGATAGAGATGTCGCCCCTTCAGGGCTTGA
>JBNMPT010000123.1:0-5545 GCA_051277025.1 Roseivirga sp.
GCAGATTTAAGTAGGATTATGGTGCCGCTGTCATTTGTTTTTCAAGGATCAGAAGGAAGAAAAATTCAGGTGCGTTCTATTCAATTAAAAAAAGGCTGATCAAAAGGTGTAGGGAGATTTGATCAAAACAATTGTGGCTAAATTCAGGGGTGTTTTGGCCCCTGTGAAAAAAGACTTAGCTTTCAATTCAGGATTTACAATTAGGCATTGACTGTTTTATAAACCTAAGTTTTGTTAATCTACTTGTCAATTTGAAGCTGCTTATTGCTAATTTGTAGCGGAAACTTGCAAAAAGAAAGCGGCATTGGCAAAAGGGATATTACTTGCAATTCTGGTTTCGTTGAATATCGTTTTGCAATTTGTATTTTTTGTCACGAAAAGTTAATGTGTTTTTAATCGTGAAGTCTGGGACTTGGCTCCTTTAGTCTAACGATTAATCTAAGAAATGTATGAAGCAGAATATTTTTAAGAGAGAAGAGCTCCTGAAGGCGGTTCCCTTAGTGAAAAAATGGGATGTTATTATCATTGGTGGCGGTGCTAGTGGTCTAGGAATAGCGGTAGATAGTGCTTCGCGTGGTTACAAAACCTTACTTCTTGAGCAGGTAGACTTTGCCAAAGGAACTTCCAGCCGCAGTACAAAACTAGTGCACGGTGGGGTACGATATTTGGCACAAGGAAATATTGACTTGGTAAGAGAAGCGCTTTATGAGCGAGGATTATTGGAGAAAAACGCTCCCCATTTGGTTAAGAAGCAAAGCTTTATCATCCCGAATTATCGCTGGTGGGAGGGTATTTATTATACCATAGGCTTGAAAGTTTATGATATTTTATCCGGTAAACTAAGTTTGGGAAAATCAGAACACCTTACTAAAGAGAAAACAGTGAACCGCCTAGCCACTCTGCGTCAAAAGGGATTATTTGGCGGTGTAGCATATAAGGATGGGCAATTCGATGATGCCCGTTTAGCGGTTAATCTCGCCCAAACTGCTATTGAGCAGGGAGCAACTTTATTAAATCACTTTAAAGTTACCGATCTGTTACAAGATTCTTCGGGTAAAGTCACTGGCGTAGAAGCGCAGGATGCTGAAACAAGTATCAATTATAATTTTTCGGCCAATTTGGTCATCAATGCTACGGGCATATTTTCTGATGAGATATTGAAAATGCAAAAAAGTGGGAATGTAAAGTCAATAGTGCCTAGTCAGGGTGTCCATTTGGTTTTTGATAATTCATTTTTACCGGGAGATGATGCTATTATGATTCCCAAAACAAGCGATGGACGGGTGCTCTTTGCGGTACCTTGGCTCGATAAGGTTTTAGTGGGCACTACGGATACCAACCTTGAAGAGTACAGTTTGGAACCCAAAGCACAAGAACAAGAAATAGAATTCATACTCAATACTTTCAATAATTATCTAACTAAGCCAGCTAAGCGCTCAGATGTGCGCAGCATATTTGCCGGTCTCCGTCCTTTAGCCGCTCCAAAAAATAAGGAAGAAAAGACCAAGGAAATATCGCGTAGTCACAAGATTAGCGTGTCAGCATCGGGTTTGTTCTCTATCACTGGCGGAAAGTGGACAACCTACCGACGAATGGCACAGGACATTATTAATAAGGCTATTTCTCTTAAAAGACTTCCTAAAAAAGAGTGTAGAACGGAGCGTTTATCTATTCATGGCGCAATGCCAACGGTGGCGCGTGAAAATCACCTCTACCTCTACGGTACTGATCGAAATGGGATTGACAATTTAATTAAAGAAAATGCTTTACTGGGAGATAAACTCCATGAAAGATTAGCCTTTTTAAAAGCAGAAGTAATTTGGGCTGCTCGTTATGAAATGGCGCGCACCGTTGAGGATGTTTTAGCAAGACGCGTGCGTGCTTTGTTTTTAGACGCAGAAGCGGCTTTGGAGATGACGGAAGAGGTTGCTAGCCTTTTAGCCCAAGAGCTAAACCGCGATGAAGCCTGGAAGCTGGCGCAAATTAGTACTTTCACGGAATTAGCAAAACATTATTGTATTAGCGGTTCGGATGTTTTATCCCAAAAGTTTTAACTATCTCAACGCGCTAAGGGACCGCGGTGGGATTAAATTGAATGTATAATGGAACAGTTTATTCTCGCTCTAGATCAGGGTACAACAAGCTCTCGAGCAATTGTTTTCGATAAAAAAGGAAGCATTGTTTCCATCGCTCAAAAAGAGTTTAAACAGTACTTTCCTCAACCTGGTTGGGTAGAACACGACCCGCGGGAAATATGGTCTACCCAAGTGGGAGTGGCAGCAGAAGTTATTGTTTCCAGTGGTCTTGATGTAAAAAGCATCGCTGCTATGGGTATTACCAATCAAAGGGAAACCGTGGTGGTTTGGGATCGCAAAACAGGCAAGCCCGTTTACAATGCCATTGTCTGGCAAGATAAACGCACGGCCGATTATTGCGATGAATTAAAAGAGCAAGGTTATGCTGCAATGATTCATCAGAAAACGGGATTAGTTTTAGACGCTTATTTTTCAGGCACTAAGGTAAAGTGGATTTTAGATAATGTAGAAGGCGCGCGGGCCAGGGCAGAAGCAGGAGATTTAGTTTGTGGCACAATTGATACTTGGCTAATTTGGAATTTCACCAAGGGGGAGCTTCACATTACGGATGCGTCCAATGCCTCAAGGACTCTTTTTTACAACATTAATACCATGGATTGGGATGACGAGCTGCTAGACTTGTTCGATATCCCCAAAAGTATGCTGGCCGAGGTTAAAGATTCGAGTGAAGTATACGGACATACAAAAACGACTGTTTTTGCTACAGAAATTCCCATTGCAGGTATAGCTGGAGATCAAATGGCAGCTCTTTTTGGTCAGATGTGCGTGAAAAAAGGAATGGTTAAAAGCACCTATGGTACCGGTTGTTTTATGCTGATGAATATTGGACAAAAGCCGGTTATTTCAAAAAACAATTTACTTACCACGGTGGCTTGGCGAATCAATGGAAAAACGGAATATGCTTTAGAAGGAAGTATTTTCATCGGTGGAGCCGTGGTGCAGTGGTTGCGTGATGGTTTGGGAATTATTAAGAAGTCTGAACAAGTGGAGGCCTTAGCGGCATCAGTTGATTCTTCCGAAGGGGTTTATTTTTTACCTGCTTTCGCAGGAATGGGTGCGCCATATTGGAATCAAAAAGGGAAAGGCACTATTTTCGGAATTACCCGCGGTACAACCGATGCGCATATTGCCCGGGCCGCACTGGAGGCGATTGCTTATCAAACTATGGACATTTTAAAAGCCATGCAAGCTGATTCTGAAATTGAAATTAAAGAATTGCGAGTGGATGGTGGTGCTTCAATTAATGATAATTTAATGCAATTTCAGTCCGAAGTTTTAAAATCAATCACTATTCGACCAAAAATCACGGAAACAACGGCACTGGGTGCGGCTTATTTGGCCGGATTGGCAGTAGGTTTTTGGAAAAGTAGAGCGGAAATTGAACAAATGTGGCAAGAAGATAAGCGTTTCAAGCCCATGCAGGATGAACGGAAAATTGAGCAGGGAATTAAGGGTTGGTACCGAGCAGTAAAGGCCTTAGAATATTGGACAACTCTATAAATTTAATTTATGACACCTTTTATAGCAGAAATTATTGGGACTGGTTTACTTATCCTGATGGGAGGGGGTATAGTGGCTAACGCAATTTTGAGTGAAACCAAAGGAAATGGCGGAGGCTGGATAACCATAACTACTGGCTGGGCGCTGGCGGTATTTATAGGAGTGGTAGTGGCAGGTCCTTACAGCGGAGCACATCTTAACCCCGCTGTTACCATAGCTTTAGCAATTGCAGGACTGTTCCCTTGGGCAGACGTTCCACTGTACCTCGCAGCCGAATTAATTGGAGCAATGCTGGGGTCCTCATTGGTTTATGTGATGTATAAAGATCACTTTGACGCGACGGAAGATGGGGGTTTAAAAAGAGCAGTATTCTGTACTGACCCTGCGATTCCTAATAATTTTAGAAACCTTGCCAGTGAGATATTGGGCACTTTTGTGCTGATCTTCTGCGTCTTTTACTTTTCAGAAGCAGAAATTAGTGACGGTAATAATACCAAGCTAGGCCTAGGTTCCATTGGAGCAATTCCCGTTGCATTTGTTGTTTGGGGAATAGGACTCTCATTAGGCGGCACAACTGGATACGCCATCAATCCTGCCCGTGATTTAGGGCCACGCATTGTACACGCACTATTGCCTATTAAAGGTAAAATTAGCAGCGGTTGGTCTTACGCCTGGATTCCCATTGTCGGTCCGATTATTGGAGCGGTAATGGCGGCATTACTTCATTTACTCTTAAGGTAAATAGCTTCTATTTAAAGTTTATTATTTGCGTTCCCCTTAGCATAAAACAGAGATAGACAAAGTTTAGGTCTATGATTTTTAGCACTTCCTGGGCCTTGCTAATTGATGCTTTTATTCAGGCCCTCAAGTAAAAGGGTAGCGGAGCATTAAAATTTAAAAATAGGCTGCTTAAACACATCTAACACATTGTTATCGAAAATTGTAACAAATTTGATATTTACCTGCACCTATAATCGTTCATTTATAATAGTTAAATGAACATAAAAAAGTAAATAAAAGTTATACAATTAAAAATTAATTTGGTACTTATAAATATTAATTTTCAATAAATTAGGCGACTTTTATTGATATTTAAGCTTGAATTGCTGCGGTTGAATCTGGGGTGAACCGCTTAGAAAGGGAGTGGAAATGTATGGGGTGGGTTTCCGGTGTTCAAGTCGATTTTGAAGGTCTTGATAATAGATAATCCCAAATCCATCGGGTCAATTGGTTAGAAGAAGGTGGAATTCTCGTCTTGAGGAAAGTTGTGTCGATTTTTAGCTAATACAGTTGTTTAAGGAAATTTAAAATGGAGAAGATTGGGATAGCATCGAAAGGCGTTTAGGAGACTTGAAAAGCATAAGGCAAATGCCGTATTTTTCAACTGTTGACTGAGAAAGCCATTGGAATTTTGTTGCTGGTATCTTTAAATCTTTAAATTTTGAAAATCTAACGAATGATAAAGTTAGGCTAGATTGAGACTTAGGTAGTGTTTTGGACCCTGTAAAAAAAAAGAGTATTCTTTTAAATTTAGATTATTAATTAAGCGGCTTCATTTTTATATTTAATCAAGTATTTTGCCTGGTCCCATATTTCCATGAAAAACCTTTCTCGAATGGAACACAGTAAATATTTACCTTTCAAAAAACGTGAGAATTAGCCTTACTAAACATGTCAAATAAAAAGTAGAATATCTTTTATAAGAATACAGGCTGTTTAGGGCAAAACACTGTTAGCTTTAAGTAGGTTACGGATAATTAAACTTGACCAATTGTAGAGCTATTCACAGATTGCTTTAAGTCCTACTCAAAGGTTGATAAATAAATTAAAAAGCACGTGACAATGAAATTGCCACCTAAAGAACCTGAAATTCACTGCCGTGAATGCGTTTAAATATTGCAAAGTGAAAGGGAGGTAATGGGATATATGACAAAGTCAAAGACAATTAG
>JBNMPT010000124.1:0-5543 GCA_051277025.1 Roseivirga sp.
ATATTGCTACCATGCCCGATTATTTGGGCTTAGGAGATAACCCCGGTATTCATCCTTATCTGCATGCAGAAACTCAAGCCACCGCGAGCATTGATTTAATTCGTGCCGCTCGTGAATACCTTGCGACGAACATGCCCAGTATAAATCTCAACGGAGAAGTAATGCTTACGGGTTACTCACAGGGCGGCCATGCGGCGATGGGTACAGCAAAGTATATTCAGGACAACAACTTGTTAGGCGAGTTCAACATAATTGCTGCTGCTCCTGCTAGTGGACCTTATAATTTAGCTGGTTCTCAGTCGGATGTTTTTATCCAAGATCTTCCTTACAGCAATCCGGGTTATGTCGTGTACCTTATGTTTGGCATGAATCGCGCCTATGGTAATATTTTCACTAACCCGAGTGATATCTTAAAATCACCTTACGATACTTTGATTCCACCATTTTTCAACGGAAGCTTTGAAATGGATACTGTTAATAAACTTTTACCGGCAAATATTAGTGGCTACTTACAGGACTCAGTACTACAGGCTTTTGTAGCGGATACGGTTAATCAGCAGCATCCAATTTGGCAGGCCTTAAACAATAATAACAATTACGACTGGACGCCAACTATGCCCATTCGTATGTACTATTGCACGGCTGATGAGCAAGTAGCTTATCAAAACGCATTAGATGCGGAAACTGCAATGACGGCTAATGGGGCCTTAGATGCTAAAGCTCAATTTAAGGGCATGCTAAACCATGGTGGTTGTGTAACCCCAAGTATTGCCGCCGCCTCCCTCTTTTTCGATAGCCTCAGTACTTCTTGTAATGTGATTAGCCTCATGGAAACGGCCTTAGCGGAGATGAGTGTTTATCCCAATCCAACCAATGGACTAGTGTATTTTACTAGTAATGAGGATATCGATGCGCTTAGTATCACTATCTATAATAGTAATGGTCAGTTAGTGCTCTCTAAGCTTCAACAATCTGAAGAAGCTTTGGATATTAGCAAACTACCCCAAGCCATGTATTTCATTGAAGTACGAGCCAAAGGCTCAGTGCAACGAATGCGAATATTAAAACAATAAATTAATAAAAGAGGCGCTTAATGCGCCTCTTTTTTATTTGTCACTTGCGAGAGGGCCAATTCGGCTTTTTCCCAGTCTTTCATCATTTTTGCTAGCTTCTCCTTATCGGCCTCATACTTGGCGTAAAAATCAGGTTCCTTTGATAATTCCGCAAACTTGATGGTGTCATTCAACTGTTCATCAATCAACGCAAGATCACTTTCTAGCTTTTCTATACCTTTTTCTAATTTCTCAACTTCTTTTTCTGCTTTTCGCAGATCTTTTTCTAGCTGCTTTCTTTCTTTATAGCCTAAGCCAGTTTCAGCTACTTTGGCCTTCTCTACTGCAGCGGCCTCAATTTTCGTGGCACTTTTCTCTTGTTCTAATTGTCGGAAATCTTCAAGCTTACGCTCTTCCAGGTATTCGTCAATATCGCCAACGAACTCATTTACCTTGCCATCGCGGAACTCGTAAATTTTATCGGTTAGACCTTGTAGGAAATGTCGATCATGCGACACAACTATGAGAGTACCATCGTATTGCTTAAGTGCATTCTTAAGCATATCCTTACTCTTCAAGTCTAAGTGATTGGTCGGCTCATCCATAATCAAAAGATTATGAGGGAAGAGTAGAAGCTTACAGAGCGCCACTCTACCTTTCTCACCGCCAGACAGCACTTTAACTTTTTTATCTACATCTTCACCAGTAAATAGAAAGGCACCTAGGAAATCGCGAGACTTTTTACGGAGATCTTCCGGGGCAGCATCTTCAATTGTTTCCAGCAAAGTTTTATTACCCGCTAAAGTTTTAGCTTGCTCTTGGGCGTAATAGCCAAAGGTTACATTATGGCCTAAATCAAGATCACCCTCATGAGAGAGACTTTCGGCGAGGATTTTTACTAGGGTAGATTTACCTTGTCCGTTTTGCCCCACAAAGGCAACCTTCTCACCGCGAACCACCTCAATATCTACATTTTTAAAGATGCGTTTCTCACCAAAGGTTTTCCCAACTTTAGTAGCTTTAACCACTACTTTACCAGAACGTGGGGCAGGAGGAAAGCGAAAACTAATTTTACGTGCATCGTCATCATCAATTTCAATGCGATCCATCTTTGCTAACTTCTTAATGAGATTTTGCGCAAAGGCGGCTTTAGATGCCTTGTAGCGGAATTTCTCAATAAGCTCTTGGGTCTGTTTAATTTCCTTTTCTTGATTCTTTTGTTCTTGGAACTGTAAGACTCTGCGCTCTTCCCTTAAAGCTACAAAGCGTGAATAAGGAACAGGATAGTCATATACTTTTCCATTCACAATTTCAACCGTGCGCTTAGTAATCTCATCTAAGAACGCCCGGTCATGCGATACCATTACCACGGCGCCTTCATAATTCTTGAGGAAGTCTTCAAGCCAAATGATAGAGGTGATGTCCAAGTGGTTGGTAGGCTCATCTAAGAGCAGCACATCGTGTGCACCAAGTAAGAGTTTAGCCAACTCGATACGCATCCGCCAACCGCCGCTAAACTCAATGGTTTGACGGTGGAAGTCTTCTGGTTTAAAGCCTAGTCCGAGAAGAATCTTTTCCAGCTGCGCATGGTAAGTATATCCACCTACTAAGTTGTAGCGCTCGGTGTGTATATTAAGATCTTCAATCAAGGTCATATAAGCATCACTTTCGTAATCCTCTCGTATACCAAGTTGATGATTAATATGATCAATAAGTGATTGGAGTTGTTTAATTTCGCTAAGAGAAGATTCAGCTTCTTCCATGACGGTTCTCCCGTCGTTAAAGGGCAGTTCTTGCGGCAAATATCCTATTTGAAAGTCTTTGGGCTTGCTAACACTACCACTGTCAACCAAGGCCTCTCCGGCAATGGTTTTTAGTAAGGTGGATTTACCCGCGCCGTTACTGCCGACAAGGCCTATTTTATCATTGGGGGTTACTAAAAAACTGACCTCATTAAAAAGCATGCGGTCATTAATTTGTAAGCTGAGTTTATTGATACCTAACATAAGGCAAAAGTAATTTTAACAAATGAGTATATTTTCAAAAGGGTCGAAGATCTATAGTATTTTTAATTTTCGTTGTCCACGTTGTCATGAAGGGGAGGTATTTAAGGACAACAACCCCTATAAGCTGTCTAAGCTTTTTAAAATGCATCAAAACTGTGCACATTGTGGGCTGCGTTATGAGTTAGAACCATCCTTCTTTTTTGGTTCGATGTATGTAAGTTATGGTTATTCGGTAGCGCTCTTTGTGGCGACTTACATTTTGATGAATCTATTTTTTGAACCCAGTATCAAACAAATTATAGCTGTTCTTCTGGCAGTGGTGATTCTATTAGCGCCCTTAGTTTTAAGGTTAGCGCGTATTACTTGGTTAAACATTTTCGTTCCCTATGATCCTAATAAAAAGGGAGCACGGCATAAATAGTTAGTTAAAACGATTAATGTTCCAAGCGGGTAAAATGGGACTGCTATGCATAATATTATCAATAAGGTGGCTGCTAAGGTAAGGAGCCATTAACACTCCACGCGAGCCTAAGCCATTAAAGCAAAAAGATTGTTCCTCTATTTTACCAAGGAGTGGTTTACGGTCTTTAACGTTGGGCCTAACCCCTGCTAGGTGCTCTGTAACTGTATATTTTCCAGTGAAGAATTTCTCTAAGTCCGACTGCAATCTGCTTAAACCTTCGAGGCTGGTGGTGTCGTTTAGGTCTTTATGCTCATATGTAGCCCCCACTTTATAGCGATTATTGCCTAAAGGGAGTGTAAATACGCTACTATGCAGTCCATAATTTACATTAAGATCATCACTTTCAATCACCATTATTTGTCCCTTTGTTTTGGTAAAGATGGATACAAAAGCGGGAAACTGCTTGGTTAAAAGGTGTCCAGTGCAATAAATATGTAAATGCTTGGGATAGGTAGCGGGAGAAAAGTCCTCTTCAATAAGAAGTTTTTTCGCTTTTAAATAATCGCGCCAAGCACTGATCATCTTGTCGGTATTTACCCAAAACACTCCGTTTACTTTACCGTAACCGAAGGGGCTATGTATATTAGGGATAGCCTTGTTTTCTACAGCGCCTAAATAAGCGTTAAGATGGTTTTTGCTGGCATTTTGTTGCCAATCGTTTATTTCTCCCACACTTTGAAAGAGATGGTATAAGGGGCTAGGGTGGAAGAACTTGCTGTCTAAAAGGGTTTCCATATCCAAATAGAAGTTAGCAAGGTTTTGGGTGAATAGTTCAGCGCCCTGTACCCATTTTTGACGTTTTAAAACTACGGGGTTAACCAGACCGGCGGCAATTCTGGAGGAACGCGAATAGCGGGGCTCATCAATCACAGCAAAGGGAATGCCTAGTAGTTTTAATCGATAGCTAAGGATAGTTCCTGCTATGCCTTGACCAATAATAAGAATTTCTTTTTGGTTCATAAAAAAAGCCCCGCATTTGCGAGGCTTCTAATTTTATAATATGCGATTAGTATTCCCAAAGTTCAGCTTCCATGTTGCGAAGATTAGTCTTAATCCTCTCCGCTTCTAAAAGTTGGTCTAAATTAGAACTACGCTTATATTCTTCAATTTGACGGTCGTAAACATTATCTTCTTTATAGATTACAGAATCAAAGAAGCGTAAATGAAATACTTGGTCGTAAGTTAAACGCGAGCTATTGTTTTGTCCGTTAAAGGAGGCATGAGTGGCTAAAGCCATACGTGCATCTGGGAACCACACCCAAAAAAGATTATATTTCTCTAGGGTCTTGGGATTCTCTACAATGGGAGAAATACCTAAAATTCTATTCTTCAATTCCCCTCTTTGCTTATCAAAAAACCAGTCTGACTTGATCTCCCAAAACTTGACGTCTTTGGAACTAATCGAAGTGGTATCTACTAAGAGAATAATAGTGGGATCATCTGGATCCTTTATGGTATCAATCATCTGAACATATCCAGCCGCCTGTTCAGCGGTTAAAGGAGTTTCAAAGCGATCATCCGCAAATACTTCAATAATAGTGCCCTCGGTCATTATACCATCAATGATCACATCGAATAGACTTTTGCGATCAGGAAGAGCCTGTACAGGATAGTATAAATGAAGATTCATCTTTTGTCTCAAATCGATACGTTCCCAATGTCTAGTGCTCCACATCATATCCGCTTCACGCAAATAAGGATAAGGGAACACCATATTATGGTGGTAATCCTTACGAGCATCTACAATAACGCCGTCATCTGATGGAGAAATCACCTGTGCACTTAGGGCACTAGGCATCACATAAAGTGCTACCAGAGTTAAACAAAAAAGTAATCTTTTCATATCTAATAATATTATTAGTTAACGTCTACTGATATAATACCAACGCGGTCAACTTTCAATCCACCGGGACCTTTAGCCTTGATATTACGGATTGAAACCGTTGAACCAGGCCTAAGCTTTTGAATCTTCGCCTTTACAGAAGAAGGAATCTTATTACTATTCTTTACTCTTTCGGGAGG
>JBNMPT010000125.1:0-5539 GCA_051277025.1 Roseivirga sp.
ATAATGCACAATTACCGCAATATCAGATTGGAGTTTACGACATGATCGAAGGCAAAGTAAAAACCTTCAGCTCGCGTTATGGATCAGCTTTCGCCCCTACTCCCTCTCCAAACGGAAAGTGGTTAGTCTATGGCAGCCGCTACGAAGATGAAACTGGGCTTATTCTGCATAACTTAATTAATGGCGACGAAAAATGGTTGGCCTATCCGGTACAACGTGATGAGCAAGAGTCTATCGCTCCATTAGGCGTATTACCAGGGATGAGTTTCGATCCAAGCAGTGAAAATCTTTATGCCAGCTATGGCGGGAAAATTTACCGAATAAACTTAGCGAGTGGCCAAGCCAGTGAAGTACCATTTGAAGCAGAACTAAACCTAGAATTAGGACCTCAACTCGATTTTAAATTCCCCATCAATGATAATGAGGAAGTATTTGCAAATCAAATCCGTGATGCTAAGCCATCGCCCAATGGCGAGTATCTAGTTTTCACCGCATTGGACAGACTGTATACGTATCAAATTAGTACTGCTTCCATCAAACGATTAACCACTAATGATTTCACGGAAGCCATGCCCCAATGGTCGGCTGATGGAAAGTCAATTGCTTTTGTGAGCTGGGAAGGAAAAGAAGGCCACATCTATAAGGTAAGTGCCAAAGGCGGTAAGTCCAAAAAGCTCAGTCAAGAGGGTGCTTACTACAGCGATTTAGCCTGGGATGGCGATATGAATCGTTTAGTGTTTATTAAAGGTAGTGCCCAAAGCTACCGCGATGCTTATTCCCCATTTGTTTCCGCTCCCAAGCAGTTGGTTTGGATGAGTGCCAGTGGCGGAGAAATGAATTTAATTGAAGAAGGAAACTCCTTTAGCAAGCCTCATTTTACTAATACCGATGAGCGTGTATATCTTAATAAAGAGGGAGGAAATTTAGTTTCCATGCGCTACGATGGTCTGGACAAAAAAGTACATTTAAAACTCAGCGGAATTACCACCTATGGCTCCTCTTTAGACAAATTTCATGATCATACCGGTGATCACGAGCATAGTTTATTGCCTGCAGCGGAAGAAGCTTGGCGGGAAAAAACCAAACCCTCTCAGGCAAATCTTATCCAGATATCGCCCAATGGTAAAAAAGTACTCGCGCAAATAAATAACGATATCTATCAGGTATTTCTGCCGCAGTATGGCCAAACGGCAAAAATTTCACTTGCCAAAGCCGCTTCGGCTAGTTTCCCTGCTCTAAAATTAACAGTAATGGGCGGTGAGTTCCCTACTTGGAGCGCGGATAGTAAATTTATTCATTGGTCTTTAGGAGCTGCACATTTTATTTATAACCTAGAAAAAGGACAAGCCTTTTCAGATAGTACTATAGCCGCGAAGAAAGCCGCGAAGAAAAAGTCAGAAAATGACAGTATAAAAGAGGATAAAGAAGAGTCTAAAAAAGAAGAAACTAAGAAAAAGGAAGAAGCAAAGTTTGCCGCCCGCGAGCTAAAAATAAAGGTTCCTTATACTAAAGACATCCCCAAGGGAGCTATTCTTATTTCGGGTGCACGCATCATCACTATGGGTGTTAAAGGGACGATAGAAAATGGCGATATTCTCATTATCAACAATAGAATCGCGGCCGTGGGAGAAAGTGGTAGTTTGCCCATTCCTAAAAATGCCGAGCTTATTGATGCCAAAGGAAAAACCATCTCCCCTGGCTTTGTTGATACGCATGCCCATATGTGGCCAAACTGGGGCTTGCACAAAAATCAATCGTGGATTTATTCTGCCAATTTAGCCTACGGCGTTACCACTACCCGCGATCCACAAACCGCTACCACAGATGTACTTACTTATGGCGATAAGGTAGAGGCAGGGATGATGGTAGGACCTAGGATTTACAGCACTGGCCCAGGCCTTGGTTTCTGGGCTTATAATATAAAGTCACTAAAGCATGCTTTGGAGGCACTAAAGCAGTACAGTGAATACTATGACACCAAAACCATTAAAATGTACCTTACTGGCAATCGCCAGCAGCGTCAGTGGATTGTTATGGCTTGCCAAGAATTAGGCTTAAAACCTACCACTGAGGGTGGACTGGATTACAAGCTGAATATGACCCAAATTTTAGATGGATACCCCGGTCATGAGCATGCCTTACCCATCTATCCCATTTATAATGAGGTGGTAGAGATGATTGCTCAATCGCGCACTACGGTAACGCCCACTATGTTAGTCGCCTACGGCGGGCCTTTTGCTGAAAATTATTACTACGCCACCGAGGAGGTTTATCATAACCCCAAAATGCAATATTATACCCCTTACGAAGAATTAGCCTCAAAATCGCGTAGACGAGGTGGCTGGTTTATGCCGGAAGAACACGTTTTCCCAAAGCATGCTGAGTTTATAAATGACCTGGTAATGTCGGGTGGATTAGCCGGAGTAGGTAGCCACGGGCAACTGCAAGGTTTAGGATATCACTGGGAATTATGGGCGATGAGTAGCGGTGGTCTCTCCACCCTAAACTCACTCAGAGTAGCTACCATTCTCGGCGCTGAGTCCTTAGGCTTAGATGGGGATTTAGGAAGTATTGAAAAAGGAAAAATAGCCGACCTCCTGTTATTTGAAAAGAATCCCTTGGAGGATATAAAGAATACAAATACCATTAGCCATGTGGTTAAAAACGGAAGAGTCTATTTAGCAAAAGACCTCAGCGAGGTCGCTCCAGACGTGACGCCCGCTCCCGCTCCAATTTGGCAAAGCCCTAAACCCGAAGGACTGCCGGGGATTATGAAGTGAAAGATTCCTAGAAACGAATAATAAGCACAGATTGAGCATTTAGAGTAGCTCCTTCTGTGCTTTTTTTGTGACTCTCTTTACTTTCTAGATAGTCAAACTCACATCAAATCTAGCTTTGTTTAGTAGGTACTAACCTGAGTTCGACCTAAAGTTATAGCCTCAGATTTTCAATAGAAGGAAAATCGTCCAGCTTTAGAAGGCTAAAGCAAATGAGCTAGATGCAGGATTTTCACTTTTATTGGAAATAAACTTAGAAGCCTCTTCTAAAAAGCAGTTCACAATAGCCCGCTATTGCTTCACCGCTTCGACTTAAAACCCAAAATTTATAAGAGGTCTGGGGCCTAATTTTACATCGAACTCAGGTTTATAGATCGCTTTTTGTAAAAGACTAGGCATCCTTTATTTAAACAAAAACACGGAGATATTGAGGCTAGCGAAAATTCTAGGGTCTCAAGCAATTCCTTTTATGTAAATTGCCGCTTTCTCAAAAAGCTAGTTTATGCGAAAGTGGATTTGGTTAATTGTTTTGGCTCTATGGCTACTACTACTATTTATTCCCTGGCAAGGTACTCCGCCATTAAATAAGTTCTTACTTTACCCTAGCTCTGTGCTTCAGGTAGAGATGGAAGACGAGTCCAAAATATTTGCTAGTAGTCCGCACCCTGGGCTTAGTATTAGCTACGATCAGAGGGGTGTACCACATATTTTTGCGGAAGATGATATCGAGCTTGCTTTTGGAATGGGAATTACCCACGCAAAAGATCGCCAGTTTCAATTGGAAATGCTTTCTCGTACTGTTCAGGGTCGTTTAAGCGAAGTGATTGGCGAAGAAGGTCTAGAAAGCGATCGCTGGTGGGTGAAGTTTGATTTTGAAGCGAAGTCTGCAGCAGCTTATCAGAAACTAAAAGAGGAGGATGCTGAATTAGCCGCTATTTTTGGAGCTTATGCGAATGGCTACAACTACTTTTTAGAGCAACAAACCACTGCCGAAAAAGCACCTGAATTTCACTTATTAGGTTTTAAACCTAGTAAAATGAAAGCCCATACCCCAATTCTCCTTATTCGATACATGGATAAAGTATTAAACTACAGTGAAAACGATCTGAAATTTAGTGCTTTAAAAAAATACCTCTCAAAAGATTTAATCAATTACTACTACCCGATGCAAAGCGGTTACGCTTTCCCCATCTACCCTGAGTTAAGTAAAATTGATACTACAAAACAACAAGCAAGTCTAATACCTTATACTTCCAAAAGTGATTTTGCTTCCGCGCAAACACGTCGCGCTGGTAATAATGAAGTTGGTTCTAACAGCTGGGCGGTTGCTGCGGAAAAAAGCGCTACTGGAAATTCTTTCTTATGCAATGACACCCACCTTCCTTTAGACTTACCCGGCACCTGGTACGAGGTTCATCAAGTTGTGAATGGCAAGGTTTGTCACGGAATGAGTATTCCCGGAAGCCCTATGGTTATATCCGGTTTTACCGACAAAGTAGCTTGGGGAATGACCAATGCCACTTGGGATCTAACCGAATTTTATCGCCTTCAAACTAATTATGACAATCAATATAAGCTGGATGGCGAATGGTTAGACTTAGAAGCCAAAACAGTAAGCATCCCTGTTAAAGGTCAAAAAGACTTTGATTTCACCTTCTTTAATTCCTTCTTTGGGCCTGCCGATCTTTTCGATGAAGAACTTTTGGCCACGCAATGGGTGGGCGACAATTTCGACTTATCGGAAATGAGAGCTTTCCTAGATGTTCGTAAGGCCAATACCATCAAAGAAGCACATACCGCTCTGATGAACTTTGGGCATCCTGCTCAAAATTTCATTTTATCCGATCACAATGGAGATATCGGTATGGTTACCGCTGGTTTTGCCCTATTGCATTCTAGGCCCCAACGTGGTATTAGTCTTGGCGCCAGAAAAAGCAATAAGGCTAAATTCACCCATTTAGGAAGAAGATTGGTGGTCCTTAATCCTGATAAAGGTTGGAACCAATCAGCAAATGAACAACAAGTAATAAGTGATTTCACTCCTTTTCTTAACAGTCTTTTTGCCCCCACAGCTCGGGGCCGTAATATTAGCAAGATGCTTCTCGCAGAGGATAAAATTGACCGGAACTATTTAAAAAAGATGCAAGGCGATATTATTGATGGTGAATGGCATCTTCTCAAGCCCATCATTTTGGAGTCCGCTCCAGAAAGTTTCCTCCCTTATCTTACAAATTGGGATGGCTCTTGCACGGTTAATAGCGAAGCGGCTACAATTTATAGCGTTTTTAAAAATGCCTTGAGCGATACCATCTCCAGAAGGCTATTGGATAAATTCGATTTTGAGCCACAGCAAGAACAAATACTTTATTTGGTTTATAACAAACTTCCTTTGCCTTTACCCGACGGTAGAAATATTGATTATAGTGAATTGGTGCAAAGCGTTTGGGCCGGAACCATTAACTATCTAGGCGATTATTATGGCTTTAATCCTAAGTTATGGGAATATGGTAAATACCATCAAATTTACTTCCGTCACTTAACGAAATTACGCCCTTTTAATTATCAAGCTTTCCCCGCAAAAGGTAGCCCGCGGACGATAAATGTCTCTACTAATTTACCCGGTACCCATGGCCCCTCGATGCGAACTTTAATCGAATTACGCACCAACCAGGAACCTATTGCTGAAATGGTATTAGCGGGTGGACAAAGCGGTATTCCTAGTCATAAACACTATACCGACCAAATCGAGCCTTGGTATAATT
>JBNMPT010000126.1:0-5345 GCA_051277025.1 Roseivirga sp.
ATCAATTCCCTACCTATACTTTCGAAGACATTAGCGAGGATGTTATTGAAGTTTTAAACCACCTTAAAATTGAGAAGTCGAATTTTGTTGGAATTTCTCTGGGCACGATCATTATTAGAGAACTTTCTGAAAATCACCCCGAGAGAGTTAACAAAATGGTTTTAGGTGGTGCCATTATTAAACTTAATTTTCGATCACAAATACTGATGCGTGTGGGCGTTTGGTGTAAATCTGTGGTTCCTTATATTTTACTTTATAAGCTCTTTGCTTGGACCATTATGCCGCGCTCTAAGCATAAAGAATCCCGCAACCTATTTGTGCGCGAGGCTAAAAAACTGTACCAAAAAGAGTTTATTCGTTGGTTTAAGTTAGCCGCAGAAATAAATCCCCTTTTAAGTTCACATCGCGAAAGACATAGCTCCCATCCCACTCTATATTTGATGGGTGATGAAGATCATATGTTTCTACCTTCAATTAGAAAGCTCGTAAAGCAGGCGCAGGATGCCAAAAAGCAGGTGTCTCTAATGGTTATTGAAAGCTGCGGACACGTTGTAAACGTGGAAAAGCCGCTGGAATTCAATCAAAAGGTAATCGGTTTTATTGGCTAATCGCGTAGCTGTTTTCTACTACACAATCTTGTTCTAAAGAACAAAGTGCTCCTTACATCATTCCTTTTTCTCGATTTTTGATAAGTTATCCTTTGCTATTTCGAGGCACTGCCTTAAGACTCAACATTAAGTAATATTTGCTCCTGCCGCTATTTCCGATACAACTACTTGATGGTGCGTAATTGTTGTGTCTCAGGTCAATATCCGTTGAAAAGAAAAACATCCTTAAACCACAAGGATCAATTTAATGAGATTAACCCGGTCAAAACTTCCTTTATGAATCAAGGCCAATATCCTACAAATACCACGCTCTCAAATAATTCATGAGCCCTCTCGATATACGATCAAAAAAAAAGCCCTCAAAATGAGGGCTTTTTTAGTATTTAAAAATATTTAATCTTCACTTGGTGTTGGAGCATCGGGACTTTCCGGACTAGCATCTGCTGTTCCTTCTTCAGCACTTCCTTTTTCAGTGCCTCCTTCTTTCTGTTCGATATTTCCCTCTTCTGAATTTCCTTCAATTGCCGGGTTTTCAAGATCGACTATTTCGTCTTCCTCCTCTTGAGCAGGAACCTTAGCAACAGAAGCAATTTGATCATTCTTACGCAAGTTAATAAGCTTCACCCCTTGTGTTGCTCGGCCCATCACACGTAAATCGGCTACACCGATACGAATCATAATACCACTCTTATTAATTACCATAAGATCATCGGCATCAGTAACGGCTTTTATAGATACTAAATGTCCGGTTTTCTCAGAAACACCGATTGTCTTAACCCCTTTACCACCGCGGTTCGTAATTCTATAATCTTCCAATAGAGTTCGTTTACCAAAACCCTTCTCAGAGACCACCAGGATACTAGTCTCTTCTTGATCTGCTGGAATAGTAACCATTCCCACAACCTCATCATTTTCGGCAGTCATATTAACCCCGCGCACTCCACTGGCATTTCTACCCATAGAACGAACAGCATTTTCATTGAAGCGAATAGCTTTACCGCTTTTCACAGCCATCAAGATATCATCGTTACCCGTGGTTAGTTTCGCCTCAAGTAAAGTATCTCCTTCGCGGACGGTTATGGCGTTAATACCATTGATACGAGGACGAGAATAAGCCTCCAAACTAGTTTTCTTAATGATACCCTTTTTGGTAACCATTACGATAAAATTACTATTTACGTAGTCCTCATTCTTCAGGTCTTTGGTATTAATAAAGGCCTTGAGATTATCGTCTTGAGGAATATTAATTAAGTTTTGAATAGCACGTCCTTTGCTGGCTTTGCTTCCCTCTGGTACTTCGTAAACACGCAACCAGAAACAGCGACCCCATTCGGTAAAGAAGAGGAGGTAGTTGTGATTAGTAGCTACAAATATTTGCTCTACAAAGTCGGCATCTCTAGTATTAACTCCTTTTTGTCCAATACCACCTCGACCCTGTTTCTTGTATTCTGCAAGAGCAGTGCGCTTAATATAACCAGCGTGAGAAATAGTAATTACCACTTCCTCATCTGGAATCATATCCTCAATACTTACATCACCACCAGCATAGTTGATTTCTGTACGACGTTCATCACCATACTTTTCTTTCACCTCTAATAGCTCCTCTTTTATAATCTCCATTCTAAGAGTATCTTCATTGAGGATACGATTGAGGTATACAATCTTCGCTAAAAGCTCATCGTATTCAGTGCGTAATTTATCTTGCTCTAAGCCTGTTAAAGAGCGTAGACGCATATCTACAATTGCTCTAGCTTGAATTTCAGTTAGTTCAAAACGATTTTTCAATCGATCTCTCGCTTCTTCCGGACTCTTTGAAGAACGAATTATTTGGATTACCTCATCAATATTATCACTAGCGATAATTAATCCTTCTAGGATATGGGCTCTCTCCTCTGCTTTTCTAAGATCGTATTTAGTCCTACGAATTACTACATCAATACGGTGATTGATAAAGTGGTAAATCATATCCTTTGCAGTAAGCTGCTCAGGTCTTCCGTTCACTAGCGCAATATTGTTTACAGAGAAACTTGACTGCAACTGGGTGTATTTATAGAGGGTATTTAAAACTACATTAGGCACAGAATCGCGCTTTAAGTAATAAACGATACGCATACCATTTCGGTCACTTTCGTCTTTTATATCAGCAATTCCCTCTATTTTCTTATCATTTACGAGATCGGCAGTTTTCTTAATCATCTCTGCCTTATTCACCATGTAGGGAATTTCAGTTACCACGATAACCTCGCGACCCTTAAATTCCATAATTTCCGCTTTTGCACGGATAACTACTCTTCCACGACCTGTTTCAAAAGCCTGGCGAACGCCTTCATAACCGTAGATCGTTCCTCCAGTTGGGAAATCTGGAGCGGTAATGTGCTTCATGATTTCTTCAATGGTGATGTCTCTATTGTCAATAAACGCCACAGTGGCATCAATTACTTCGGTAAGGTTGTGGGGCGGCATATTGGTAGCCATACCCACGGCAATACCAGAAGCACCATTAATTAACAAGTTTGGAACACGCGTTGGTAGCACACGAGGTTCCTCTAAGGTATCATCAAAGTTTAGCTGTGTATCAACTGTTTCTTTGTCAATATCAGAAAGCATTTCTTCCGATATCTTCCGCAACTTAGCTTCGGTGTAACGCATTGCTGCGGGGGGGTCACCATCGATAGAACCAAAGTTACCTTGTCCGTCTACCAGCATATAGCGCAAACTCCAGGGTTGCGCCATACGAACCATAGCATCATAAACTGAGGTATCACCATGCGGATGAAACTTACCAAGTACCTCACCTACTATACGAGCTGACTTCTTGTATCCGCGATTAGATAAAACCCCTAATTCGTACATTCCAAATAAAACTCGACGATGCACTGGTTTCATACCATCGCGCACATCGGGTAAGGCCCTCGAAACAATCACCGACATCGAATAATCGATGTAAGATGATTTCATTTCTTCTTCTATATTGATTGGAATTATCCTTTCGTCTCCAGCCATGTTGTCAGTGAATTATTATTGATTTATCAAAACGTTAAATCGATTTCCAAATATAAAATCTTAGAGGCCAAAAAACGCGCGGTATTGGTTAATTTTACTCACAAATTCAGCATTTACTTGTTGATAAAAGTCAACTTTTAGAGCTTAGCATTGTTAAACTAAAAATTACATTTGGTAAGCAAGCTTTTTTGCTGGCATAATGTTAGCAAACAGCAGAGCAATAGCAGAGAATATCCAAGTAGAAAAAAAAATAATAATGGACGAAAATTTTTCACCTCGCGTCAGAGACGTGATAAGCTTTAGTAAAGAAGAAGCCTTGCGCTTGGGCCATGATTACATAGGCACCGAGCACTTGATGTTAGGATTGATTCGAGAAGGAGAAGGCAGTGCAATCAAGATTTTGGAAGACTTAGGCGTAGACATGTCTACTTTCCGCCGACAGATAGAAGCCATAAGCGCTCCCAATGTTTCTGGACAGATTAGCAGTAAAAAGCACCTACCCTTAACCCGACAAGCAGAAAAAGCTTTAAAAACTACTTTTTTAGAGGCTAAACTTTTTCAAAGTAGTACCATCCGCACCTCACATTTACTACTCTGTATTTTACGGAACGACGATGACCCTGTTTCCCGTGTTTTAAGGAAATATGAAATCGACTATGATAATGTAAAAACAGAGTATCAAGCTATGTTTAGTGGCGAATCGAAAGATCGTCCAGCTAGCAGCCCACGCGCTGATTCATCTTTTGGAGATGACGAGGACGAGTTTGCAAAACCTGGCGGTGATTCTGGTCGTTCAGGTGGCCCAGCCAAAGGAAAGGGAGATGCAAAATCGAAAACTCCAGTTCTCGATAATTTTGGTCGTGATCTGACTAAAATGGCAGAAGAAAATAAATTAGACCCGGTTGTTGGTCGAGAAAAGGAAATTGAAAGGGTTTCGCAAATCCTATCGCGTAGAAAAAAGAATAACCCACTTTTAATTGGTGATCCTGGTGTCGGTAAATCGGCAATTGCAGAGGGTTTAGCTTTGCGAATTGTGAAGCGAAAAGTTTCGCGGGTATTGTTCGATAAGCGCGTTGTTTCCTTAGACCTTGCTTCCCTTGTTGCGGGAACTAAGTACCGCGGCCAGTTCGAAGAGCGCATGAAAGCTTTGATGAATGAATTGGAGAAAAATGATGATATCATCCTCTTCATAGATGAGTTACATACTATTGTGGGTGCTGGTGGAGCCACCGGTTCTCTCGATGCTAGTAATATGTTTAAACCCGCTTTGGCGAGAGGAGAAATACAATGCGTTGGAGCAACAACTTTAGATGAATATCGTCAGCACATAGAAAAAGATGGTGCCCTTGAGCGTCGTTTTCAAAAGGTGATGGTCGATCCTACTAATTATGAAGAGACTATTCAAATCTTAAATAATATCAAGGATAAATATGAGGATCATCACAATGTAAATTACACTCCTGAGGCAATAAAGGCTTGCGTGAAATTGACCAGTAGGTATGTTACCGATCGTCATCTTCCAGACAAAGCAATTGATGCCTTAGATGAAGCAGGATCGCGAGTACATATCACGAGTATTCATGTGCCTGCGGAGGTTATGGACTTGGAGAAACGTTTAGAAGAGATTCGTGAACAAAAGATTCAAGTGGTCAAAAAGCAGAAATACGAAGAAGCTGCCCGTTTACGAGACGATGAGAAAAATCTTGAAAATCAACTGAAAGACGCCCAAAACCG
>JBNMPT010000127.1:0-5323 GCA_051277025.1 Roseivirga sp.
GCGCTCCAAGGTTATCTATTTCTAAATGATCCATTCCTGTTGCTGTTAAAAGGCTGCCACTATAAGAGGCTAAAACAGCTACGGGATTAAAACCAAGCGGAAAGATATGCTGACTATTAGCACCACTGTGTAAGAAATTATGATGCATCACTTGTCCATCAGCAGCGAAAAAGCTTACGTCTACCGGAACATTATTGTGAAAAGCGGGCGCCTCATATAAGCGTTGTTTTAGCGTGAAATGTACTTCTTGGGCACTTGCTTGGTAATTCCAATCGTCTACCGAAAACTGTGAAAAGCCCGCTTGATAAACCCAGTCTTGACCAAAGTCACTTATCTTGGCTTGACCACTAATAGCCTGTAGTTCGGCTAAAAAGCTTGCGCTAGATAGGTTCTTATAGGCGTATTTACTAAAAATACTATCGAGGGTGCTAAAGAATAAATTGTCACCTAAATAATGACGCAGGTTATGGCCAACCATAGCTCCTTTTTGATAGGTATGAAAGCCATATACATACTCATGTGGCTGCGCGTAAAGCGGACGAAAAATAGCGCCATCTCGAGTATGAGCAATATTAAGAACACGCCAAGCATTCTCGCGTACCACTTCTAAGTAACGCTCGCGACTGTAAACTTTTTCTTGGTAAAGGTGACTGCTAAACTCAGCCATTCCTTCGTTAATCCACATGTCATCGGCAGACTCGCAAGTAATTAAATTGCCAAACCAATGATGCGCTAATTCATGCGCCATGATATCCTCTCCCGAGAGATTACCATTTATTAAACTAATCGGGTAGTGGATGCTAGTGGCATGTTCCATGGCGCCCACAGTGGTAGCGGCATAGCCAATACGTGGCCATTGATAGGCACCAAAGTATTCTTCAAAAGCATGAAAGGTGGCCTTTAAGTTCTGAAAGGAAGCCTTAAGGTTTGCGGTATCGCCAGCTTTAGCGGCAAGTAAAATATTTTTAATGCCATTAACTCCTTGGACAGTATCTTCTAAAAATTGATAATTCGCCAAAGCAAAACTCGCTAAGTAGGTAGGGATTTCTTCGCTTAAAAAGCTGGTGCTTAATATAGTATCACCCAATAAAGGGTATCTAGCAATGGAATCGCCAATCAACATTGGTAGCAAGGGCGTTCGGCTTTTTACCGAAAGGGCATACGTGCTTTTTTCCACGAAGTTATCATAGCAAGGAAACCATGCTCGCCCAAAAGTATGTGGGTTAGAAGCAAAGCCTACTCCCAGATTATAATAATAGCCTTGGTCAGCGTGGAAGCCTCCCCAGTTTGATGCATCTATTTTAGGATATCCACTGTAGTAGATATGCAGGTAATCTTGGTTAGAGCTGAGATTGACATTAGCATTAAAATGAACACTTAAAAGTGAATCATTATACTGATAGGAGAAATTGGTATCCGACTGTCCACTGGCATTTATATAATTTACCGAATCGACCTGTAGCAGATGTAAATCTAGATTAAGGGTATTGGCACCAGCAATTAATGGCTGGAAGAAAATCTTAGCGTCCGCTTTAAATATCTGATTAGCGATGGCCGTTAAATCGAGGTTTATTTGATAATGAAGGATATTAAAAGTATCGCTCTTGGCATTATTATTAATACTGGGGCTAGACAGAACAGCCAGGTTCTGCTTACTATCCATACAACTAAACTGGGCCTTTAAGTGGAGGCCATTAAAGAGAGTAAGAACACTTAGAATAATTCTCAATTTCATCTTAAATAGTTTTCAGTGAGCGTTGGCGTACAACTTCGTAGAGAACAGCACCAGCAGCAACCGAAACATTCAGTGAGCCAACTTTACCGAGCATGGGTAATTTCACCACGAGGTCTGAGGCTTTAATTCTTTCCGGCGCTATTCCTTTATCTTCCGATCCCATTATAATGGCTAGTGGTCCGCTTAAATCAGATTCGAAACTAAGCCGAGTAGTTTTCTCGCTACAAGCTATCACTCGGATTCCACTCATTTGCAACCAGGTTATGGTTTCGTTAAGGTTAGACTCCTTACAAAGTGGGAGGTGGTTAAGAGCACCGGCAGAGGCCTTCATGGCATCGAGATTTACCGATGCCGAATTTTTTGTAGTCGCTACAATTGCATGGGCACCAGCAGCTTCGGCGGAGCGAGCAATCGCACCGAAATTCCGAACATCACTTACACGATCGAGAATCACAATCAATGGATCCTCTCCTTTTTCAAAGGTAGCCTGCACCACTTCTTGCAAATCTACGGAAGTAACAGCACTAAGATGGGCGATAACCCCTTGGTGATTATTGCGAGTAAATTTATCGAGCCTAGACTTCGGCACAACGGCAAAAGGCAGCTTTTTAGTTTTTAATGTTTCCCAAAGCTCCTTAAAGAGTTGACCTTGGAGGTCTTTTTGGATATAAATTTTATCAATTTCCTTACCTGCTTCAATAGCTTCTAGTAGTGGCCTAATACCACATAGGATTTCGGCTTCGTTGTTGGAGTTGGTCTTGTGCATCTTGTTCTCTGCGAATATCTTTAGAATTGTAAATATGTCCTTTCCGCCAGGATTCAATCGCTTGGCCCCAGCCATAACGATATTGACTAGAACGGTCCATTTCGAAATCATTATCCGAAAAAGGGTTGTCTAAATTTATAAAATTATAATAGTAGGAGAGGGTCGAACTTTCATTGCCATAGACCCAGGCTTCTCCAGCGGTGGAGCGATAAACTTTCGTGGGAGCGCCATAAACGATATAAATAATCCCTCGATCTGTTTTCCATCCTTCCTGATAGGAGGTGAATAAACGATTGGACTCTTCCACTCTTTGGTAAAAACCTGCAATTAATGTGCGCGCGCGTTCTTGTTGTCCCGCTCTTCTTATCCAAAAGGCTTCCACCCATAAGCGCAGGGCAGCAGGATCCGACTTGGCTGCTAGCATGCCTTCGTATTCCTTTTGGGTAGTCAAGTAACGCAACGGTTCTGCCATATCCTGAAACTCGCCAACCAGAGGGTAATGTTGGTAAAATGAATAAATTGTAAAACCTTCCCATTGGCCAGTATCGAGACGAAAATGATAGAAACCTTTTTTCTTTAAACGCAGCACACTATCGGCTGGAACCAGAAAAGTGGTATCCGGTTTTAACTCAAAACTTTCGCTAATCTTGGAAGAATAGGGAGGCAAGGCCAGCGGAAAATCACGATTATAATGGCTAACGAAATAATATTTAGGATTTAAAAGGCTGTGCTGTAATTTAAACGGGGCGTCACTAGGAATATGATTGTTGAAGAGGATATTATCGTCTGGATCTTTGAGCACAAAATAGCTAGCACCGTTGATACTCCCTTTCTCAATGGGAATGAAATTGCTAAAAGAAGTTCCTCTTCCCGAATCGGTGAGCTTGATAAAAAGAACTTTTTTATTCTCATCCTCCGCCAGCTCAGGCGTCTTTATATCGAAATAACCAGTAATAACTTTGATCGGTATCTTATTTACTCTATCACTGAAGCTTACACTGTCTTTATCGAGAATGACCGAACTTTCAATGTTTTTAAGTACCTGATATTCGATAGCAAATTGAGCGCTATAGCTATCTTTCTCAGCCACTCTGGCGTAGAGTAGTTCCGAGCTTTTGATGCGGTAGAACACTCTACTTACGGTATCGTTTATGTGCTCAATGCGATAGTTAGGCCGCAAAGCCATGTTTTGAGGATTGTAGAGATAGGCTAAATTATTGCTCTGTAATCCCTTCGGGCCGCGACAACTGCTCGCAAGTAGGATGGTAAAAAACAGTAAGAGTAGACTTTTAGGCATTGCTGCAAATTTAAGAGAAATATTAGGGTTTTAATTTCTTAAAAAGTATTTATGTAGGAGATGTGAACTTTGGTGTTTCGAAAGTCAAAATTACTCTCGTTACTCTTTCCCACTGCCAAAAATAACGAGAAGATTCCCGCTTTAGTTTGAAAGTTTATTCCGCAGCCCAATCCCAAATGCCAGTTTGGGTTGAGATTAGTAAGTTCTTTTTTCTCGGTATAGCCTAAATCACCAAAAACGGTCAGGTAATCTTTGGCCCCCAGCATAAAGCGCATTTCATTTTGGAATACCCCATAGGCACTGCTAAAGAAGCTTAATTCATTAAAACCGCGCAGGGTTTTTATTCCTCCCAAGCGATATAATTCGTTCTCAAAAAGCTGCTCTGAAAAAAGTGCTTCTGAAAGAAAACCTGAAAAGTAGACCCAATTACCGGAGAAATTCCAGTAATTCTCAAACTTCAGTTCCCATCCGAATTGATTGATATTACTAGCATCAGTTCGTCTTAAGGCGCTAAGTCCCATGGCTTGTATGCGATAGCCAGAGCTGGCTACAATTCGATTATTTAGGGTGCTGAGGTCGATGCCTAACTTGATTTTTGTGGTGCTAAAATCGTTTAAATTTGCGGTGCTTATACTTTCATTGGCACTTAAAGCAGAAGAGCTAGTAAACTCTATGGCAGCTAAAAAGTATGAATTAGAAGCTAGCCAATAAGAGGCTTGACCATTAATCTTGCGGTTTACAAAACTAGAATCTTGGCGAAATATGGCAATATCAGTGCTAAGTCCAATAGGACTATTAAAAAGAAATGGGTAGCCGAAACTTAGCTTAAAGTCTTCAATAGATTCATCAGGACTGCGCCAGCGTAAACCGATTTCCTCTCCGCGGTTGAAAGTGTTTTGCAAAGCCAGCTGAAAGTCACCATTCAAGGTGGTACGACCTTCCGCATTAGTATTGAGACCCACGATGCCAGTTATTTGATTGTTAGTAGCTTTTTCGAGGTATAGATAGAGAATGCTGTTTTTCCGGAAAAAGGCTACGGCCGGTGAGCGCTTAGCTTGCAGATAGGGGAGGGCGGAGATATTTTGTTCAATTTTTTTTAGGCGTTTATCAGAATAATACATTCCCGATCGGTAGCCGATTTCATATTTCAGAATTCCTTTGGCAATTTTGTCATACCCTAATATCACCAATGAGTCTAGTCTAATTTGCGGACCAGTACTAAGGTTGAAATCTGCATCTAAAGTGTTATTTCTGATCTTATAATCAGTAAACTCCATCACTGCAAAGGGATAACCAAGATCATTAAATTTGGTAATAATCCCTTGCATCTGGTTTTCTAAATTCTGATCAGTCAGCAAAAAATTAGAACCGGAATAATTATCTTCATTATCGAGGTACTTCACCTTTTGAAGTCTCAGTTTTCCTAGTTTTAAGGGGCTGTTTGCCTCAATAACTAGTAAGCTATCTTTCTGATTACAACTTGCTAACCAAAAACCTTCCGCTTGGAGGCTTTGTACGATTTGAG
>JBNMPT010000128.1:0-5241 GCA_051277025.1 Roseivirga sp.
CCCTACTCGCATAGTCCCTAAACACTTAGGTTTTCTTCACCTGGTCGAATCATAATCTTTTATCCGCCTCTCATTAGCAGCAAAAACTTAGTCTGCTTGCTTATTTCAATTTATTGGTTGTGGTAATCTAAGCGAGAAGATTTAGTGATCTTATAAAAGGAGAAGCCGGTAATCTCTAAACCTAAGCTAGCGCTAAGCAAGGGTCAGTGAATTTATGGAAAGCAATGCCTTTCGGCAGATATGTTTTTAGCCACATTTATACCTCACTTAACAGGGGATAAAAAAAACCTCAGAGATAAGCTGTAAAAGCGACCAAAAGCTATTGAGAAAAGACCCATAATCACCCTCAGTTACTAAGCATTATCCTTTCTAGTCTACTGGAAACCAGATGATTTTCCAAACTTAAAAAACAGAGAAGAAGCGTATTTAGAAAAGCATCAAGCTTAACTTAAGGCGCAGATTAAGAAGACCCCCGCTTTTTAGGTAAAATACTCATCGGGGAAACCCAGCAAATAAACGCGATCGGTAGCGCGGGTAAAGGCCGTATATAACCAACGTAAAAAGTCTAGGTCTAGGGCTTCGTCTGCTGGACGCCAAGGATGATCTACAAAAACACGCTTCCACTGTCCCCCTTGCGCCTTATGACAAGTAAGAGAATAGGCGAATTTCACTTGTAAAGCATTTAAATACGGATTGTCTTTTAGAGCCAATACGCGTTCTGCCTTGGTGGGTAAATCTGCGTAATCTTCAGCAACAACCTCAGCAAAAGCCTTTTGCTCCTCCCAACTTAACGAAGCTCCCTCATAATTAAGCACTTCCAAAAAAATAAGACTTTCAAAAGCATCGGCTTCAATATCACTAAAACGCAACTTCACTCTGGCAAAGCGCCGATTATATAATTCAATGTATTCATAAATCTCCAAGAGCTCCAAAATATCACCATTGGCAATAAAAGCGGCCTGATGATTTTCGGCTAGCACCGAATAATTATTCTTGACTACCATCAAATAATCCCCCACAGAAATCTCATCTTCCTGCCAAAGCACGCGCATCCTCAATTGTTGATTATAAAGGTTAGCGCGTTTATTTGAGCGAGTAATTATCGCCATTTCCTCTCTCCCTACTTGGGATATAGCTTCATTAAGAGCGTCTTCCACTTCGCCTCCATTTTGTAGTCGCAAAACATCTGGTCCCATCTGAAACACAGGCTGAGCATAGGGGCGCTGCCTTTGAATTTCCCGCAAACGGGTGGCATTAAATAGCAAGACCGAATTTTCTTCCTGCCGCATCACCTCTTGTAGTTCAATTTCAGAAGCCTCAAAGCTATAATGACGTAAAAGATGATCGGCATCTAAAGCCGGACTCACGTCGCTATGAATAGGAGGCAGCTGTGCTGTATCGCCCACTAAAAGGAGTTGACAATTTTTACCATAACCAACAAATTCGATAAGATCGGAAAGTAGGCTACTGTTATACTCTCCCAATTGATCATTAATCATCGAGGCCTCATCGACAATAAATAAACAGTCGCGCGCCTTGTTTGGTCGCAGACGAAAGACCATTCTGCCCAAGCGATCGGTTTGTAAGTGATAAATATATTTATGGATAGTAAAAGCGCGCTTATTACTGTAATTACCCATCACTTTCGCCGCTCTCCCTGTTGGTGCCATTAACACCGATGAGCGATTAAAATGCGGTAAACTTTGGACCAAAGATTTTA
The DNA here is from genome assembly GCA_051277025.1 of Roseivirga sp. Lineage (GTDB taxonomy): Bacteria > Bacteroidota > Bacteroidia > Flavobacteriales > Schleiferiaceae > Croceimicrobium. The sequence goes on from JBNMPT010000128.1 coordinate 1,721, forward strand.
TTAACGTGGTTTTACCGGTACCCGCAAATCCCTTCAACAAAAATATGGCATCCTTTTTTCCATCACCACAATAAATGGTAAGCCCCTGTAAAGCAAGCTTCTGACCTTGTGTAGGCTGAAAAGGAAAGCTTTCCAAAAGTTTATAATAAAAGGATCTTTTCCATTCGCGATTCATGCTTCAAAAGTAGCAAGTAAAAAAGGAGTTTGCCAACTAAAAAAAATTGTAGATTTGTCGCTATCACAAAAGAAAAAGCCAGAAAACATAATGAATTCGAAGTTTTCCCTTATAGCCAAATCAGTATTAGGAATCTTAATTATTTTGTTAGGATTCAAGTTATTCTCCATAATTCAGGAACCCATAGACTTTGAGAACCTGAAGGACAAGCGTTATGCTGTTGTCAAGGATCGCCTAGAAAAAATTCGTGATGCCCAAAAGGCTTTCCGTACAGAGTATCTTGTTTTCGCTGAAGACTTAGAGTCTCTTATCGCATTTGTTGATACGGGCAAGAGTGCCATCATCGAACGTAAAGATTCTTCTTTCATGTACTACGATCTCATTTACCTTCAGGAAATGGAAAAAGACACTATTATCGTCACCGTATTAGGTTATGAGCCGGTAAAAGCGAAACTCTTTGGTGCCGATTTTGACCCAAATAGTTTAAGGATCATTCCATTTTCGGATAATGTACCTTTTATAGTTTCTGCAGGGAAAATCAAAATTAGTGAGGTTATCATTCCGGTGTTTGAAGCAAAGGCACCCGATACTTCAGTATTTCACGATGTTCTTTCAAAATACGATCAGTATATAGATAATGATTACGCCCTACAGGTAGGTGATCTTAAAGAAGCGACTCTCAGTGGCAACTGGAAATAATTCAATCTTTAGTAGTTTAAAATACGACAACAGTCTTAACATTGAGACCTTAAAAGATTGTCACGCAATTATAAGCCTGTCTGAGACGGGCTTTTCTTTATTACTAAGCGACCAAGAAAAACGAAGAGTTTTATTATTAGCCTTACAATCGCGACTTGATGAGCCCTCGACAAAGTTTTCCATTAGCGAAATTGAAGATTTCTTAAATACCTTACCATTTAAAATAGACCAGTGTCTTAGTACCCAGGTTCTCGTTAATTTCAATAAATTTAGCTTGATTCCAGAGCACCTATACAGCAAGGGTACCGGTCTATCTATCTTAGGCTATAGCTGCAGGTTAGAGAAAGGCGATCATATTTATACCGACCATTGGCCCAACAGTGAGGCGATGTTAGTTTATGCTTTTCCTTTGTCTGTAATGGATTGGTGTAAACAGAACTTCAATGTAGTAAGTTTCCGACATCAAGCAACGGCTTTAGAATACCTCTATCAGCTGTACCCAAAAGATAATACCTTTGCTTTCCTTTTTGTAGAAAAAGGCTCCTCTGACCTATACCTTGCGCGCAATGGAAAGGTATTTTGGTATAATAAGTTTAAGCATCAAACTGAAGAAGACCTTTTGTACTATGTGCTGTATAGCCTAGAGCAAAATCGCTTTATAGCAACAGAGCTAAATCTTCACGTTGCTGGCCAAGTGCTAAAAGGTGAAAAACTTTTTAAACTTTTAAGCCGTTATTTAGGCGGTGTAGAAGAGCTATCTATACCAATAGGCATTGCACTGTCTAGTCAAATTAGCCCACAAGAAATGAAAAATCAAATAAACTTAATTGGGGCCTTATGACCAGAATAATAAGCGGACGTTTAAGAGGTAAAATCATAAAGGCTCCGGGTAACTTGCCGGTTAGGCCTACCACTGATTTCGCCAAAGAGAGCCTATTCAATATTATTAATAACAACTTTCATTTCGAAAACATCAAGGCCTTAGATTTATTCGCTGGCACTGGAAATTTGAGTTACGAGTTGGCTAGCCGCGGCTGTAACGACGTTGTTGCCGTTGACCTCAGTAATCGCTGTCACCAATTTATTGAAAAGACTGCCAAAGAGCTGAATTTCGAAGGTTTGAAAGCCCGTAAAGCCAATGCCTTAGACTTTGTGAAACGTGAAACTCGCGAATACGATCTAATCATAGCCGATCCACCTTACGACTATGAAGAGTACACTAAGTTAATTGAGGCGATATTCGCTAAAAACCTTCTTAGCAAAGACGGTATGTTAGTAATGGAACATGACATCCGTGGTGATCTTTCCGATTCTGAATATTTTTATGAAACGCGTAAATATGGTAAGGTGCGCTTTACCTTTTTCCAGCATCCTCAAGAAAGCGAATAAAAGCCTCTAAAGCTCTACCGCGGTGACTAATCCTATTCTTCGCTAGAGAAGTCATTTCAGCAAAACTCAGGTTCTCACCATCGGCTTGGAATAAGGGGTCATAACCAAAACCATGCTTTCCTTTTCTTTGCTCGAGAATATGACCATCCACTCGTCCTGTAAAAAAATTAGCTTCACCAGCTGGACCGATAAAGCAGATACTTGTTTTAAAGTGAGCCTGACGATTTCCATTCCCCACCAAAGCATTCAATAATTTAGTCATATTTGCCTCTGAACTTGCCTCTGCGCCAGCGTAACGTGCCGAATAAACGCCCGGAGCACCATTTAAAGCATTCACCAAAAGGCCGGTATCATCGGCAAAGACAGGCTTCTTAAATTCATCAAAAATTCTTCTTGCCTTGATTTCTGCATTTTCCTCTAAGGTAGAACCCGTCTCGGGAATCTCTTCATCAAATTTTAGATCACTCAAACTTTGCACAGAATATTGAGGAAGAAGCGCTCTGATCTCCGCTACTTTATTAACATTATGCGAGGCGAAAATTATCGGGACGTTCTGCATGTTTGATTATTTTAGGTATTACCAAGCAAAGGTGGCAAATAATCAATAGCTTCTTTAAACTTTTCTAAACTCTCCTCGATAATAAGAAGAAAAAGAAAAGCGAATAAAAAGGGGCGAGTACCGTTTATTTCTTGAAACACGCTAAAAAATAAATCTTCTCTAACTGAAATGTATGAATAACCCAGAGCAGAACGGAAAAAGGATTGATAAAAAGTAAATCTTAAGGGACAAAAGGTGCTTGAATAGGAAAACACGCACCTTAGCCAAGAAAGTGAATTTGATAATGTGAGCAGCTTAAAACCTAGTAACCTGACTTCGACCTAAAATTATAGCATCCTATTTTCAATAGAAGGGAAAGACTAATCTGGATCGTACAGCTGTAGCGGGCTACAGCAAATGAGCTAGCTGCAGGATTTTGACTTTTATTAAAAAAAAACTTAGAAGCCTAATTTCACATCAAACTCAGGTTAGTACCTATTTAATCCATTTCAAAAGCAAAAAAATCATCTCGCCGAGCCGGCTGATCGTCAAATAGACCTCATTTGGCCCTTCATTTTGGGGGATAACCAAGTACCGAAATCTCGATCACCCTTTTTTAATACCAACATAAATAAATGATTGTTAGAACATTATGGGTATTAGCGACTATTTTGATGATATTTTAATAATCGGAAAATCTTATTTATCATTTTTTTTTAG
>JBNMPT010000129.1:0-5239 GCA_051277025.1 Roseivirga sp.
ATCGAGAAAAGAGGTCGATCTTATGAACAAAATATAAGTCATGATTACTTAAAATTGTTAAATGAAAGTTATGAGACCTTTATTAAACAAAATTGGTCGACAAAAATCCTTTTTATAGAAGCCGATTCATATGATTTCTTAAAGTCTGAAGCGCAGTTGGATAAAGTGGTCAACATGGTGTTAGGTAAATATTTATAAGGGTTGAATAAATTAACACTTTTTCTTCTGTTTAAATAATATAAAAAATTTATAATTCGGTCACTTTTAGTACATTTGTATATTATTGGAGAGTACAAAACATAACCCCTTATATTTATGAAAAGATTAAATTTACTTTTCGGACTTGTTATCATCAGTTTTACTGCCCTTGCGCAGAATGAAGAACCGATTATTACCGAAGCTCATCAGAGTAATTTTCGCACGTGGTCATTAGGCCTGAATATTGGAGCGACCGCTTCCTTAGGAGATGCAGCTAGTTACTTTTTTGGAGACAAAACAGATTTGACACCAAGTGGGGTAGGTGGTTTTGAAATCGGAGTACGTGGTCATTTAACAAAATGGTTTTCACCAACTATAGGTGTTTCTGGAACGGGTGGCTTTCACACCATCAGTGGTACCGATAGAAATTACTATTTTGAAGGTGACTATTTAGATGGGGACATTAGCCTAGCATTTAACTTAACGAACATGTTTTTATATGGTAAGCAATACCAAAGAAAACATGCCATGATTTTCACGGTAGGTTTAGGTGCAACTTATTTGTCTGCGACTGGTTACGATGAAGCGGGAAATCAACTAGGTTCTGCGGGTGGAGACGCACTTACTTCGGCGAGAGCTTTTACTACCGTTATTCCTCTTAAATTATGGTACAAACGTCAATTAAACGAAACTTGGGATTTAGATATTCTTTATCGTAATACATTTGCCATGATTGATGGCGCTGATGCAAGACAGAAATCTGTTAACGCTGACTTTTTTGGTTATTTAGGGGTAGGTGCTACTTACAACTTTGGTGATAAGGAAAAAAGAAATATTGTTTATTACAGCCCTTATGAAGGTCTTTTTGCTGATTTAAAAGACATCAAAGAAAATTATGGTAAGCTTACTAATGATGACGATGGTGATGGAGTAAGTAATTTATTCGATGTAGATAGCTCTACTCCAGAAGGTATTAATGTTGCTGCCAACGGTGCACCAATGGATAGCGATGGAGACGGAATTCCTGATTATATGGATGCTGATCCTTTTACAGCTAAAGGTGCCAAAGTTGATTCTGAAGGTCGTACTATCGATTCTGACGGTGACGGTGTAGGTGATCATATGGATGCTGAGCCGAACACACCTACCGGTGCTTTGGTAAACTTCAAGGGTATTTCTGTTGCTAGTGTTACCAGCAGTGGTGGTGGCGGTGTAGGTGCTTATATGCCTTCAGTGTTCTTTAGCTTTAACAGTGTATCAGTTACGGATGCCAATTACTTAAGACTGGCCGCTATTGCAAATGCGCTAAAATCCAATCCTGAGGTGAACATTATCCTAACTGGTCATAGCGATGCAAGCGGAGCGGAAGAGTATAATAAAACATTAGGTCAGCGTCGTGCAGATGGTGTTGCAAAAGAATTGACACAGATATTCGGAATAGATGCTTCTCGTATCGAGACTATGTCTAGCGGTGAGGCCGAGCCATTAGCAAATGGTAAAAGCAATATTAATCGCAGAGTAGACGTAGCGGTAAAATAAAATAGTTGTTGAATATTTAAAAAGGCTCCCATGCGGGAGCCTTTTTTATTTTAGAGTCTTTCTGAGGTAATCCCAGAGAACAATCCCAGCGCTGACGGAGATGTTTAAAGAGTGTTTTGTGCCGAATTGAGGGATTTCTATAGCGCCATCACAAAAAGCCAGCACTTCGTCACTAACACCACTGACCTCATTACCAAAGACAAATAATTGCTTTTTGTCTAATTGCGGTTCCCAGTCATTTAGCATAATGGAATCGGTGGTTTGTTCTACGGCCCAAATTTCATAACCAGCGGCCTTAAGTGCCGCCAAAGGGCTCAGGCCGTTAGGCATAGCCTCCCAAGAAACCGAGTCGGTTGCGCCAAGCGCCGTTTTTCGCATTTCTTTTACCGGTTCGGGACTAAGACCTCCGAGGTAAATTTTCTCGCAGCGAAAGGCATCGGCACTTCTGAAAACCGATCCAACGTTGAGAATACTGCGAATATCATCTAAGGCAATGCTGAAAGGATGTTTCTCACTTTCCTTAAATTCTTCTGCAGTCATTCTATTTAGCTCGCTCATGCGTAACTTTCTCATAGCTTATAGTATTTTAGCCAAAGATCAAAAGTACTTTAATTGACTACGAAAAGTAAGCAAGAGACGCCTTTAATGCGCCAGTATAATGAGATAAAGACGAAGCATCCTGATGCTCTTCTTTTATTTCGGGTAGGTGATTTTTACGAAACCTTCGGAGAGGACGCTATCCGTGCTAGCAAAATCTTAGGAATCGTCTTGACCAAACGTGCCAATGGAGCGGCGGCTAAAATGGAGCTAGCGGGTTTTCCACATCATTCGCTAGATACCTATTTACCAAAGTTGGTAAGAGCGGGGCTAAGAGTAGCAATCTGCGACCAGCTAGAAGACCCTAAGCTGACAAAGAACATAGTAAAACGTGGTGTCACAGAACTGGTAACTCCCGGTTTAACCACTAATGATCAGGTTTTAAAAAGCGGTAGCAATAATTTCCTTTGTGCTATTCATATAACCGGGGGAATACAGGGGGTGGCTTTTTGTGATATATCCACAGGAGAGTTGATGGTAGCCCAAGGCAATCATGAATATGTGGACAAGCTTATCCAAAGTTTAAGACCTTCAGAGATTATTTATTCTCGCACCAAACGCGATGTTTTTACAGAACTTTATCAGGGGAAGCATTATTCCTATTCACTGGATGATTGGGTCTTTCAAGAGGATTTTGCTCAACAGAATCTTTTAAACCACTTTCAAGTGAGTTCTTTGAAGGGTTATGGAGTAGATGATTTAAGAGAAGCGATAATTGCCTGTGGTGCCGTCTTTCATTATATGAAGGAAACCCAGCATAATCGTCTGCAACATATTAGTGCAATTAGCCGTATCGATCATGGTGATTATGTGTGGATGGACCGCTTTACCGTGAGAAACCTAGAGGTTTTTGATTCTAATGCGCCCAATGGTAAGTCATTATATGATGTCATAAACTTTACCGTATCCCCAATGGGATCGAGACTCTTACAAAGGTGGTTGGCAATGCCTTTGCTTGATTTAAAGCAAATCGAAAAACGGCAGGGGGTAGTGAATACTTACTACCGTGCTATCGATCTTTTGGAAAACACTAGAGATCACCTGGCGGAGATTAATGATTTGGAGCGTTTGGCCGTAAAATTAAGCACGGGTAAAATTCTACCTAAGGAGCTATTGCAATTGAAGGAAGGAATTGTGCTTTCTAATGAAATTAAAGAACTAGGGACTGCCGCAGAGGGCGTTTTAAAGGACTTGTGTGATACTCTTTGGACAGGTTTAGACTTCATAGCGACTATTACAGATCGTCTTAAAGAGGAACCCTCGAATAACTTCAACAAGGGGGAGGTAATGCGTCAGGGTTTTTCCACTGATTTGGATGATTTGCGTGAATTGCTTTATCATGGTAAAGACAAACTTCTCGATATACAGCGCAGGGAAAGTCAAGCTACGGGCATTGCCAATCTTAAAATAGCCTTCAATAATGTATTTGGCTACTTTTTAGAGGTTAGAAATAGTCAGAAAGACAAGGTGCCGGAAGAGTGGATACGCAAGCAAACCTTAGTGAATGCCGAACGCTATATAACGCCGGAACTAAAAGAGTATGAAGCGAAAATACTGGGCGCGGAAGAGAAAATTGTAAGCTTGGAACAAGGACTCTATGAAGACCTCTTAGAGGAATGTCGTAAGTCTCTCGCAAAGATACAGACCAATGGACGTTTAATTGCGCAAATAGACTGTTTGTCGGCTTTTGCAGAATTGGCTAAAAAGCAGAATTATCATCTTCCTAGTTTGAATGAAGGGACCGCTATCACCATTGAGGAAGGGCGGCACCCCGTTATTGAACAAAGCCTAGCAAGTGGTAAGGAATATATTGCCAATAGCTTAGATCTCAATCGAGATCAGCAGCAGCTGTTAATGATTACGGGTCCTAATATGTCGGGTAAATCGGCATTATTAAGGCAGACCGCATTAATTTGTTTGCTTGCGCAGATGGGTTCTTTTGTGCCAGCATCGGCAGCCGAATTAGGTCTGGTTGATAAAATATTCGTAAGGGTGGGTGCTTCCGATAATATCTCCCAAGGAGAATCTACCTTTATGGTGGAGATGAATGAAACGGCGAGCATCCTCAATAATCTTTCTGAGCGGAGTTTGGTGGTTTTAGATGAAATAGGTCGAGGTACAAGCACTTATGATGGTATAAGCATCGCTTGGAGCATTGCAGAGTTTCTGCACGAACATCCTAGTCGAGCAAAAACCTTATTTGCCACACATTACCATGAGTTGAATGAAATGGCTAATTTATTTGAGCGGGTTCATAATTATAATGTGAGTGTAAAGGAAGTGGGCGACAAAATCATCTTCATGCGCAAGTTACGACCGGGTGGAAGTGCGCATAGTTTCGGTATTCACGTGGCGAAAATGGCAGGAATGCCTAATTTGGTTTTAAATCGCGCCGAAAAAATATTGGCAGAATTAGAAAGTAGTCGCGCAAAAGGAAAGGACACAAGCACTGCAATTAAACAGGCTAAGGATGATATGCAGCTGAGTTTCTTTAACTTAGATGATCCAATATTAGAGGATATCCGTATTGATATTCAGAATTTAGATATCAATACGCTTACTCCAGTAGAGGCTTTGATGAAGTTAAATGAAATAAAGAAAAAAATAGGGCTATAATGTAGTGTGGGTTTTAGAAATCATATTATATTTGCCGTCCCAAACGCAAGGAGGGAAGTTCTTTTAAAAGCCTAATCGAGAGGTTAGCATAATGCGAGAGTAGCTCAGTGGTAGAGCACGACCTTGCCAAGGTCGGGGTCGCGGGTTCAAATCCCGTCTCCCGCTCAAAAGCCCCTCTTAGGAGGGGTTTTTATTTTAGTTCGCCCTGGTGGTGGAATTGGTAGACACGCGGGACTTAAAATCCCGTGACCATTGCGGTCGTGCGGGTTCAAGTCCCGCCCGGGGCACA
>JBNMPT010000130.1:0-5210 GCA_051277025.1 Roseivirga sp.
TCGCTACTTTCACTTTTTGAATAAGCTACGCCCGCTGTTTCGGTGCTACCGTAGACTTTATAAAGCTCCAAACCACAAGCTAAAACCTTATTCGCTAATGCCGTTGATAAAGGAGCGGTAGAACTTAAAACTTTGCAAGCAGGTGGAAACCTCACGTGTTCTGGAAGGTGTTCAATCGCTTCTGGGAAAGCAATAATGAGGGTCTTTTCTGGCATTTCCTCCGCGATTGTAGTCCAATCCAAAACGTGGAAATATTGAGCCGAAACCTTTAATTGTCGCGGAAGTAAAGTTCCCATTATAAAGCCATAAATATGCATCCCATTGGTACAATAATAAACAGTAGAAGTGCTTGCCCATAATTTTGCCCAAAAAGCCACCTCAGTATCTAACTGAGAAATAGAGTGCAAATAGGTTCTAGGGTCTGCGGTAGAGCCTGAAGAGCGAAAGGCTAAATGAGTTGCATTTTCTAGATGAAGCAAAATTGCCTGTATACAATCTTCTGCCTTGGTATATTGATACAGATAAGTCTTAGTATCTGCCAACAACTGGAGACCGAATAACTCGGTAAAAGAAGTAAACAACTCTAGAATCTCCAGCGAGTCTAGCCTTAAATCCTCGGAGAAGTCTTGCTTGAGAAGATCTTCTGTTTCATAATTTAATCGGGGTGCTAAGCGCATTAATTTTTCTCTCCACAAGCGTTCTAATGCCGCTAGAGAAAGCAATTTAGACATTAGGTAATCGAATTAAAAAGCTAGCCCCTACCTCACTGGTTTCAAGGCTTATTCGTCCACTATGAGACTCGACAATTTGTCTAACTATCGCAAGACCTAAACCCGTTCCTTCCTTTTTATTTTTTGTTACAAAAGGCTTGAAAAGATCATCTTTAATCTCCTCGGGAACGCCGGGTCCATTATCTTTAATCCTAATTTTTAAATAATTTTCATCGACAAAGGCATTGATAATAATTTTTGCCTCTTTTATAGAATTCAGCATAAGAATCTCAACCGAATTATTAAGTAAATTTATGATCACCCTATCAATCTTTCTGGCATCTAGTCTAACATGAAAGCCCTCTTTCGTATCGAGTTCTAAAGAAATTTCCACTTCTTTCTCAAAGTTTCGGGTCATTCTTTTTTTAGCCTCTTCGATGGCATTTTTAAGATAATCATTAAGGTTTACACTAGCCAAGCTAACCTCCGCCTCTTTAGTGAAGTCTAAAACGTCATGAATTATATCGTAGGCACTTTTGGTAGAAGCAAGCAGTAATTGGCTTAATTCCGTATTCACTTCTTCATTACCGGGATCTTCCTCAATCATTTGAGCGATTCCGTCAATCTGACTAATTGGATTGCGAATATCATGCATCACCATACTGATAGCTTGTCCGACAGCAGAAAGTCTTTCGTTTTGGATAAGCTGCCGCTGTAATTCCGAATTCTTAACCGCTCTTACCGCATTTTCGACAAAAATCTCGACTAAATAAAGCTTTTCCTGATTAAAATACTCGTTTGCAGAAGTTGCCGCTATTATACAAAAGTGCTCCATTGGGCATATCAGAACGCCTTTATAAAGGGTTATCTTATTCAAATGCTCAACATCAATTTTTCCAAGGAGAGCATTCATATCTATTCTGTTCTCTCCGATACTGATTTTCGCCAAGGTATTAAAAGAAGAATCTTGATTAAAACGCCCTAGCAAGGCATAATCGGATTTAATATAATCTGCTATTTGGTGCAATATGTTGACTAATAAAGTGTTCAACTCAGTGACACCATAGCCTATTTCGCCTATGATTTTAAGGAGACGCTCTAAATTATTTAGTTTGTGCCAATCATATATCGCCTTAGTACCAAGTTGCAGGATTTCTTCTGCCACAAAGGGCTTAGATATATAGCCTACATCATGACCAACTTCTTCAATTATTTCGTTAATCGCGCGATCCGCATAGGCGGTAACAAAATATATTTGAACTTTTGAATCAATTTTTCGAATTTCCACACAGGTACGAAGGCCGTCCCAACCTGGCATACGCATATCTAAAAATATCACTTGAAACGGGGACCCGATAAGCAAAGAGGCTTTCACTTTTTCCAAGCCATTTATGCCATTGCTGGCTTCTTCTACCTCAAAATCTGGAGCAAAAGACCTTGGTGACTTTTTCACTACCAAGGTTTCTTCTTCAAACAAGTCTATTGCGGCATTCTCTAGTTCACTTTCATCTAAACTATTGGGGTTTAGAATTCCACGGATACTATCTCTAACAATTTCCTCATCATCAATAATAAGTACTCTATTACTTGACATATCTTAATTTCGATTTTTAAAAGGGAAACTTCATCATAACCCTTGCACCCTTATTTAAACCCTCACTTATAATGCTGATTTCGCCATGATGGCTGCTTACAATTTGCTCACAATTATACAGGCCAAAACCAGTCCCCGCTTGCTTTGTTGTCTGACCTTTTTGAAACAGTCCTCTCCCTATTTCCTGACTAAAACCCACTCCATTATCGGCAATCTCAACGAACAATAATCTTTTAGCTTCATCTTGTCTAAGGCTAATTTCAATTAATTTATCCTCACGACTTACAGCACCGTCGAAAGCTTCAATGGAATTTTTAAGAATATTTATGACAACCTGAATCAAGTGTGTTTTATCCCCTTTTATTGGAGGTGTATTTCGGCTGATTCTTTTTTCTAATTTTATATTTCTCTTTGCAAAGCTCCCACCCTGAATTGCTAAGGCATCCTCAATAACCGTTTGTAGAGATAAACTCTCCCTGACCGCTTTAGCTTTCCCCTCTACATATTGACGCTGAATGTTCAGTACGTCTTGAATATGACTAGTATTTTCATAAAGTCTTTCTGCTCCTTCTTGCAATCTTTGGTTCTTTTTAGTCAAACTCTTATTTACCGCCTCTAAGAACTTGGATAAATCAGACCCTTTTCCCTGTCCCAAAGCTAAATCTAGAGAATTAAGATTTGACTCAAACATTTTTATTAGTTTGGTGAGGTCGTTTAACTCCCGCCATTCTAGTGCATTCTTCAAGTTGACCACTTCTGTTCCAAAAGCGGTAACCGCGTTACCAATATCATGTAATAAACCCGTAGAAATCTCTAATTTACCCGCTTGCATCGCGGAGGCCTCTATCAAGTGTTTCAATTCATTTTCCTTTTCTACCAGAGCACTGACATCTCTAAAAGTATATTGGTAAGTATTTTCGGATATTCTATTAATCGTAATACTGAAACTATTTGCGTGAGCGGAGTGACCTATTGCGGCCTGAAATCTATATTCATCACAAATATTACCATAGAAAGCTTTAAAACTATCCACCATTTCTACAATAGAGGCATCAAAGTATTTCAACAGATCTTTTATATTGGCTAGCGATACTCCGCTGTAAATACTTAGGGGAAAGAGGATTTGGCTCCCAATTCCGTTCATCAACTCTATTTCTCCTTTTGCATTGGCCTTAATAAGACCTATTGGGCATTGATTAAGGAAGTCCAATAATTCCGAGTATTCAATTTCGTAATGACTTGACATTCACCTTAGCTCTTTAAACGTACAATAAGATATTGATTAGTTGAGATACTATTTGAAAGTAGACGCAGAGTCACCGCTGTTGGCCTCATTCGATAAGTAAAAATATAATCTAAAGTCTCATCTAATTCCTCCGTTAGATTACTATACTTTTCAGCTACTAGGAAATTATTTGTACAAGGTGCTATTTGAGTAAAAAAGTTTTTGCCGAGTACTTGTTGCTGATCATTGGCAGCTAAATCGGCTTCATATTTATTATAGGCCTGAATATCACCTTGCTTGTTCATCTTAATAATACCAAAATTAAAATTATCAAAATCTTGATTATCAAAATCTTCTAGTAATTGAAATAATTCGGGCACATAAAATGTTATTAACATCCTGAAGTTTTCCTCAAGTTAGTGATTTTCTAAAAGACATCTAAACATTTATTAAACTTTTAGCAATTTAAGTGACCTTTGTCTTTACCGAAGCCCAGTTCTTAATCTGCCACCTAGCATTGGCTACGGCCACTTTATTATCGTTTTCATCATAAAGAACAATAGGACAGTCAATAAACAAACGATCTTTTTTATTTAACACTGCTACCACCTCTTCCTCTAGCCATTCTGATTCAATTTCAAACTTAGCGGTAATATCCGTCTTCGCTTGATAAAGATACTCGAGCTCCAGCTTTTGCAAGATTAAGCGATAGTCTTTCGGGTTTAATAATGATATCAGCAACAGTCCCGAGCTAATCTCTGCGATGGTCGCCTGAGCGCAGGCATGAACTCCCTTTAAATGGTTAAAGTTACTTTTACGATAGGGAGCCTTTACGTGCAGATGGTAATCACCTATAGAAACAACCTTAAATCGATGCGCCTTGTTAAAGGGCACAAATCGGCTGAGAAAAAAATTAAGCAAAAACAAATAAATCTTGCTTGTTTGTGCCTTTTTTGAAAGCTTCTGTAAATCCATATTAATAGCGTTTTATTGGTCCTTCTATCTTTGGTGAAGATCCTGACGAATGTGCAAGCTGACTTTCTTCCTTTAAAGGATTCTGAAGTAAAATATTTGTCATTAAACCGTAAAGAGATTCGTGGTACTCATGCAGAAGCTCCGGTCTTTCAAAAAAGTTTTCGCAGAGTACTGCAAAAAACTCATGTACATTAAGCAAGCCATAATTCCTAATAATTTTACTAGCCCTTCCTTTTGGTAAATCCTGAAGCATTTCTAACTCCACTTGCAACTGTTTAATTAATTCGACATCTAAAAAACGATAATCGCCATTTTGTATGCGGTTCTCCAGCTTCAAGGCATGCGCCATTTCGTGAATACCTAAATTCTTACCGTCTTTATAATCTGCATATCCTGCCTCAAAAGACCGCCAAGACAATACTATAAAACCTCTTAAATTAACCTCGCCAGCATGGTAGTTACGCGTAATATTGCTGTAATAGTCGGTAGGGTAAATTAAAATACGGCTAAAATGCTCATAATCCATCTTGGGGAAACCAAAACTAATTTCGACCGCAGAAATAGCGATTTTAGCAATCATTTCATCAGTAAGCGGGAAGTCTTTACCTCTAGAAATAAACTTCTTGGTATTGATAAACAGTTGCACCCTTATTTCAAACCTCCTTCTCTCAAGCGGGCTCAAGCGAAGATAATAAGGCATTGACCC
>JBNMPT010000131.1:0-5189 GCA_051277025.1 Roseivirga sp.
CTGTAATAGCGAGGTTTAAAATCAAAAGACCTATTTCGGTTTAGCTTTATAAAACTGGGCAATTTAGGGGCTTCCATGCTCTATATTATTTTCGAGTATCTTTCTGTTCAATATTGTTCTTAGACCTTAGTAGTGAGGAAACAGGAACTTTTATTTTATAGACCTTTCCAGTGCTATTCGGCAGATATTCTAAACGTAACCAAGGATTGTGGAACTTAAGTTGACGATAACTCAGACCAAAGACTCTGTTAAAGTTATCAACGTGAGTGAGGGCGGAGTCGATGGAGATCTCTTTAGTAGGAATAGGCATATAGGCATGATCATCTTTGAGATGAAAACCATATTTAGCGGGATTAGAAATAATTTCTTTAACAGCTACCAAGCGGTATAAATAGCGACCGGTTTCTGCATTTAAAGTCAGATCGAAAAAGTCATCAGCCCTTTGTCTCTCCATTTGCTTTCGCACGCCACTTATTCCCATGTTGTAGGCCGCGGCGGCTAATTTCCAGCTGCCTAATTGTTCATGTGCTTCCACTAAAAATTGACAAGCTGCATGGCTGGCTTTTTCTAAGTTATATCGTTCATCAACTGCTTGGTTAACTTCTAAACCATAGTCGGTAGCGGTTCCCTTCATCAATTGCCAAAAACCAACTGCTCCAGCAGGAGAAACGACATTCATAAATCCAGACTCGATAATAGGTAAGTACTTAAAATCTTCAGGGATGCCGTATTGATTTAAAATAGGTTCAATGACCGGAAAGTATCGCTTCGCTCTTTTTAAGAAGAGTAAAGTCTGACTTTGCCAATAGGTATTCACCAATAATTCTCGGTCCAATGCTTCGCGAACCTGCTCATCTAAAAGAGGAAACTCTTCGCCTGCAAATTGCAAGTCCTGCGGTATACTGATACTGTAGATACCGTAGTTTTCGTTAAAATCTTTTTGGAAATCGGTACTTGTTTTGGTTTCAATAGGCTTCTCCGTTTCGGGGTAAGTGAAGAAGCTAAATATTGAGGTTATCAAAAAGAGTATCACCAAAAAGCTTAAAGTTTTTAGTCCTTTACGCATCAAAATCCAAATTGAGAATTAAGTTCACTGAGTGGTCTAGCGTCAATATCTTTCGGAGAAAGAAGAGGATTTTCAAAATTCCAATCAATACCTATCTCGGGGTCGTTCCATAGCACCGATCCTTCACTTTCTTTATTGTAGAGATTGGTGCATTTATAGCTAAAAATTGTTTGATCCTCTAAGGTTAAAAATCCGTGAGCGAAACCGGGAGGAATCCAAAACATCAATTTATTTTCACCACTCAGCATTACTTTATGGTGTTTGCCGTAAGTAGGAGATCCCTTGCGGATATCAACTACTACATCGAGTACAGCACCCTGTATTACGCGCACTAATTTCCCTTGCGCAAAGGGTGGGTTTTGAAAGTGCAAGCCTCTTAAAACACCTTTATTAGAAAGGGACTGATTGTCTTGAACAAATTCATTGTAAACGCCTACCCGGGCAAAAGCTTCTTTGCTGTAGGATTCAAAAAAGTGACCACGATCATCGCCAAAAACATTTGGCATAATTTCTAATAAACCGGGGATATTGGTTTCTATTATTTGCATTTAAATATCTTGCAGGGTTAGGAATGGTATTAGTTTGCTACGTCGCTCATAAATTTGATACGCATAATGCGCAGTTCTTCTTCGCTGTAGTCGCCATCAAATTCATTGTAGGCTAGATTTAGATCATCGCTTTCCGCTTCCATGAAATAGTCGTGAATTTCCTCAATCTGGTCTTCATCTAGCATATCCTCAATCACATAATTAAGATGCACTTTTGTACCCGACTGAACAATATGTTCTATTTCGGTAACCAGAGCTTCCATGCTGAGGCCTTTGGCTGCCGCAATGTCTTCTAGGGTTAATTTACGATCTGTGCTTTGGATGATATATACTTTAAGCCCCGATTTATTAACAACCGACTTCACTAAGAGGCCATCGTCTTTCTCAATATTATTATCTTCTACATACTTAGCAATCAGCGCAAGGAAAGGAGCGCCAAATTTTTTAGCTTTCCCTTCGCCAACTCCAGAAATCTGTTTTAATTCGTCTAGACTTGTAGGGTAGTGCAGGGCCATCTCGTTTAATGAAGGCTCTTGGAAGATTGTAAACGGTGGTTGTTCGTTACTATCCGCTACCTTTTTGGTGAGCTTTTTTAACATATCAAAAAGCTTAGGATCGAAAGCCGCGCCTGCTTTTTGATTGGCAATAATTTCTTCTTGCCCCGCCTCTTCCTCGTAATCATGGTCTTCAGCCATTTTAAAAGTATAAGGTTTAGCCATAAATTCACGGCCTTTTTCGGTAAGGAAAAGGACTCCATATTTTTCAATATCCTTGCGGAGGAAACCATTTACAACGCCTTGACGAACTACTGCTAGCCAATGTTTTTCATCTAGGTTGGCTCCTTTGCCATATTGGGGAAGTTCTTGTACTTTATATTGGTTGATGATAGCGCCTGATTTACCCACCAGGGTATCGACAATAGATTTTGCTTTGAAACGCTGGTAGGTAGCGACAACAGTTTCTAAAACTAACTCTAAATCCTTTTGGGCATCAAACATTTTACGAGGATGTAAAGAGTTGTCATCATTTGGCGCTCCCGGTCCATTTACGCCATCAAATTCCTCCCCGAAATAGTGTAAAATAAATTTACGCCTATTCATTGTGGTTTCTGCGTAAGCAATCACCTCCTGCAAAAGCTGCATTCCTACTTCTTGTTCAGAAACAGGTTTGCCATTGAGAAACTTCTCTAATTTTTCAACGTCTTTGTAAGCATAAAAGGCAATACAATGTCCTTCACCGCCATCTCGTCCTGCTCGGCCAGTTTCTTGGTAGTAGCTTTCCAAGCTTTTGGGCATATCGTAATGAATTACAAAGCGAACATCCGGTTTGTCTATTCCCATGCCAAAGGCAATGGTAGCAACAATAACGTCTGTGTCTTGCATCAAAAAGGCATCTTGGTGGCGCGATCTTGTACCAGCATCTAAACCAGCATGGTAGGGTTTCGAACGGATACCGTTTACCTGGAGGGTCTGAGAAAGCTCTTCCACTCTTTTTCGGCTTAGACAGTAGATAATACCACTTTTACCTTCCATCTTTTTAATGAAGCGTATTATGTCACCGTCTACTTTTTTAGTTTTGGGACGAACTTCATAGAAGAGATTAGGGCGATTAAAGGAGGCCTTATATACTTCGGCGTTTTCCATGCCGAGATTTTTCTGAATATCGCTTTGCACCTTCGGGGTTGCTGTGGCGGTTAATCCTACAATTGGCTTGCGACCAATTTTAGTGATTATTGATTTTAGATTCCGGTATTCCGGTCTAAAGTCATGGCCCCATTCTGAAATACAATGCGCCTCATCAATAGCGAAGAAAGAGATCTCGACGCTTTTAAAAAATTCAATGTTATCTTCTTTAGTAAGAGATTCAGGTGCTACATAAAGCAGTTTTGTGATACCGCTAACCATGTCCGCTTTAACCTGTTCTGCTTCTTTTTTTGTTAGGGATGAATTTAATACATGCGCTATGCCGCGATTATCTGCAAAACCTCTCAGGCTATCCACCTGATTTTTCATCAATGCAATTAAGGGAGAAACAACAATTGCGGTGCCGGGTTGCATAATTGCGGGTAGCTGATAACAGAGCGATTTGCCACCGCCGGTAGGCATAATCACAAAAGTGTCATTGCCTGCTAAAAGGTTTTCAATTACAGCTTCTTGGTTTCCTTTGAATCCATTAAAGCCAAAAAACTTCTTTAATTGCTTCTGAGCCTCGGTAGAAGGGTATGCTATTGCCACTTATTTAAATTTAATTTGCATAAAAGTACGTCAATACGCTGATTAAAATATCGCCTTCGCTAAAAATATCAAGCTTCACAACTAAAAAGTTCAGACCTTTGCAAACTATATTTTAAAGATGGCTGAAAGCAAAAACGAAAACATGTCTTTTTTAGAACACCTTGAGATCCTTCGTTGGCATCTCATTCGTTCTTCCTTTGCTCTAATAACCATGGCTTTAATAGCCTTTTTCGCAAAAACCTTTCTCTTCGACGTAATAATATTCGGTCCTAAACAGCCCGATTTTATCACCTACGAAGTGTTCTGCAGTCTTTCGCAAAAAATTAGTGATGCGGAATTATTTTGCCTTAGCGAAATGCCTTTTAAAATTTTGAACACCAAAATGGCGGGCCAGTTTAGCATGCACTTGTGGGTTTCTCTGATAGCGGGCTTCATAATGGCTTTTCCTTATATCCTTTGGGAAGTTTGGCGGTTTATTAAACCTGGCTTAAAGTCTACCGAAAAAAGCTACAGTCGCTGGATATTATTTTTTGCGGGAATTCTCTTTGCCTTAGGGGTGTTTTTTGGATATTTTATAATAGTACCCCTGTCCCTGCAGTTTTTAGGTTCTTATACCATTAGTGAAGAGGTTAACAATTTAATTGATTTACTTTCTTATATTTCCACGGTAAGCACAGTAACCTTGGCGACAGGTATAATTTTTGAACTTCCTGTTGCCGTTTATTTTTTAGCCAAAACAGGGCTTATAACCGCGGATTTTATGCGCACTTATCGTCGTCACGCAATTGTTCTGATTTTAATTTTATCGGCAGTTATAACGCCGCCAGATATTGCGAGCCAGATTTTAGTTTCTGTGCCAATTTTAATACTTTACGAGATAAGTATTAAAATTGCCAAGCGGATCGAGAAAAACCAAGCTAAAAGCCTCTTGCCTAAAAGCCAAAAATAATTGTCCATGATTTTAAGAGCCGAAAATATTGTCAAGAAATACAAAAGCCGCACCGTCGTTAAAGGAGTTAGTTTCGAAGTGAAACAAGGCGAAATCGTGGGACTTCTTGGTCCCAATGGTGCGGGTAAAACCACAAGCTTTTACATGGTGGTAGGCTTGATTAAACCCAATGAGGGAAAGGTTTTTATTGATAATGAGGAAATCACTAAAGACCCCATGTATCGTCGTGCAAAAAAAGGCATCGGATATTTAGCGCAGGAAGCCAGTGTTTTTCGAAAGCTCAGTGTGGAAGACAATATTTTGGGTGTGCTGCAGATGACAAAACTCAATAAGGAAGAGCAAAATGAAAAGCTTGAATCTCTATTGAATGAATTTAGTCTTCAGCATATACG
>JBNMPT010000132.1:0-5160 GCA_051277025.1 Roseivirga sp.
GAAGCGTCATCTACATTGCAAACGTATAAAACCGGCTTGTCTGTTAAAAACTGAATCTCAGCCAGCAACTCTTCCTGCTCTTCATCACGAGAAAAAGAACGAATATTGTTGCCCGCCAAAAGATGCTTTTCCAAGTTTTCCAAAAACTCAACATGCCGTTGCTCGTCTTTATTGCCAGTACGTGCTGCTTTGCGATGTTTATCTAAACGCTTTTCTAAAGTATCTAAATCTTTCAGCTGAAGCTCTGTATCAATAGTATCCTTATCACGAAGAGGATCTACCGATCCGTCTACATGAACGATGTTCTCATCTTCAAAGCAACGAAGGACATGCATAATGGCATTACACTCTCTGATATTTCCTAAAAACTGATTACCGAGGCCTTCACCTTTACTCGCACCTTTAACCAAGCCCGCAATATCCACAATCTCTACTGTAGCTGGCTGTACCCTTTGAGGATTAACCAACTCTTCTAGCTTTGTTAAGCGCGAATCGGGCACCGTTACCATGCCAATATTTGGCTCGATGGTGCAAAAAGGAAAATTTGCAGACTGCGCCTTAGCGCTAGATAGACAGTTAAATAAAGTGGATTTCCCAACATTGGGTAGTCCTACAATTCCACATTTCATGCTTTATTTTTTAAGATGCGCAAAGATATAGCTAATAAGGTGAGATAAAAATCAAATCCTAGACCTTTAGCTATTCAGTTATGCACGTGTAAATCACCCTAGACTCAGCATTTATAATATTTTTTCAACATCCACCCAGCTAGTCATACCTGAAAGGGTAATTTTGCAGCAAACAATTTTACTTCAAAATGGCCGACATCGCAAGATTAGAAAAAATTTGCTCTCAGACTCGTAGAGACATTGTAAGAATGGTTCATGCCGTGCAGTCTGGTCACCCCGGAGGGTCTTTAGGATGCACCGAGTATTTCGTTAGTCTATTTCACCATATCCTCGATCATAATTCAGCCGACTTTAGTATGGATGGCGTAAATGAAGATCTGTTTTTCCTTTCTAATGGTCACATTAGCCCGGCTTATTATAGCGTTCTAAGCCGCGCAGGTTATTTTCCAATAAAAGAGCTGAGTACTTTTCGCAAAATAAACACTCGCCTTCAGGGGCACCCTACCACACATGAAGGCCTCCCTGGTATTCGCATTGCCTCTGGTTCTCTCGGCCAAGGTTTATCAGTTGCCATCGGAGCTGCTCTTGGTAAAAAGCAAAATAATGACCCGAAACTGGTTTATTCTCTGCACGGAGACGGAGAGCTGCAAGAGGGCCAAATTTGGGAAGCAGCATTATACGCACCCGCTAATAAAGTGGATAATTTGATTATGACTGTGGATGCCAACGGACAGCAAATTGACGGTTCTACAGATGATGTTTTAGCAATGGGTAGCTTAAGTGCAAAATTTGAGGCCTTCGGTTGGAAGGTTCTCAGCATCGAAAATGGTAATAAAATGGCCGACGTTATTGCGGGATTAGAAGAAGCAAAGTCTCATACTGGTCAAGGAAAGCCTGTTTGTGTGATTATGAAAACATCCATGGGTGCTGGAGTAGACTTTATGGAAGGTACACACGAGTGGCATGGAATTCCCCCAAATGATGATCAACTAGAGAATGCTCTTGGTCAGTTGGAGGAAACTTTGGGTGATTACTAGTTTGAGGCTCTTTTTTAAAATAGTATTCCTATCTATTATTTGTCTCCCTTCATGGGGTCAAAAAGATAAAAAGCCAGACCTTACGTTAACACGTATACTTTTCGTCTTTGATGGCTCGCAAAGCATGTATGCCCGATGGGAAAGCGGGCAGAAGATAGATGTTGCCCAAAAGCTGATGAACAATATGCTCGATAGCTTGGCGCAACTGAACAACGATAATTTTCAGCTGGCCTTGCGAGTATATGGACACCAGAGGCCAGTACCACCGCAAGACTGCAACGATACGCGCCTTGAAGTGCCCTTTGCCTATAATAATATTGGTAAGATAAAGCGAACCTTAAAAGCGATTCGTCCCAAAGGAACTACACCAATTGCTCGGTCTTTAGAAAGGTCCGCTTATGATTTTAGTGAATGTGCAAATTGTAGGAACATAATTATCCTTATTACTGATGGCGTTGAAGCTTGTGATGAAGATCCTTGTGCTGCCTCACGCTTACTGCAGGAGCGAGGAATAACCCTTAAGCCCTTTGTGATTGGAATTGGCTTAGATGATAAATTTAAACAAACCTTTGAATGTGTGGGTACTTATTACGATGCCGCCGATGAAGCTACTTTTAAAAAAGTACTCGGAATTGTAATTTCGCAAGCCCTCGATAACACCAGTGCCCAGGTAAATCTATTGGATGGCAATGGCTTCCCTACCGAGACGGATGTAGCGGTAAGTTTTTACAATAAGGTTAGTAAGCAAGTTGATCGTCAGATTATTCACACCCTTAATAATAAAGGTGTTCCCGATACGATTTACCTAGACCCTTTAGTCAACTATCGCATGGTCGTGCATTCTATTCCTAGTAAAGAAAAAGATGATATCTCTATCTCCGCAGGGGCGCACAATATAATAGGCTTGGACCTAGCACGCGGCAGTCTGCGTCTTGTAAATCCTCAGAGGGTAAATAACGATGACTTAGCAGCCCTTGTTTATGAGCCGGATGACAAACGCCCCATACACCTGCAGCAATTTAATAGTAGCCAAGAGTATTTAGCCGGTAATTATGATTTAGAGATTCTCACATTGCCGAGAATTTTCCTTCCTCAAGTGGAGATTAATGCGGGAGAAACAACAACGATAAGTATTCCTCCCCACGGTGTTATCAATCTGCAAAGCTCTGCCCCCGGAATTGGGAGTATCTTACAATACGAAGGCACAGAATTAGTTTGGGTGGCAGACTTAAACCCCAAAAGATCACGTCAAAGTTATAATTTACAACCAGGAAAATATCGGGTTGTGTTTAGAGTGAAATCCTCAAAACAAAGTTTATATTCAGTAGTAGAAGAGTTTTCAATTTCTTCTGGTACCACCACCATTGTTAAATTAAATTAAAATGAAGAAGTATATCGATACAGGCGCGAAAGATACCCGCTCGGGTTTCGGAGCTGGCCTAGCAGAACTAGGCGAAAAAAACGCAGCCGTTGTTGCCTTATGTGCCGACCTTACAGGATCATTAAAGATGGGTGCCTTTAAAGAGGCAAATCCCGATCGCTTTTATCAAGTAGGAATCGCCGAAGCCAATATGATGGGGATTGCCGCTGGCCTAACCATCGGAGGTAAGATTCCTTTCACAGGAACCTTTGCTAACTTTTCTACCGGTAGGGTTTACGATCAAATTAGACAGTCGATTGCTTACTCTGGTAAGAATGTGAAAATTTGTGCAAGTCACGCAGGCCTTACTCTCGGAGAAGATGGTGCTACCCATCAAATCCTTGAAGATCTTGGCTTAATGAAGATGCTACCAGGCATGACCGTTATCAATACTTGTGATTACAATCAAACTAAAGCCGCCACCCTGGCAATTGCGGAGTTTGTTGGACCCGTTTATTTAAGATTTGGAAGACCTAAGGTTGCTAATTTCACCGATCCCGACCAAAAATTCGAAATTGGAAAAGCCGTGCTTTTACAAGAAGGTAGTGATGTTACAATCGCCGCTACTGGGCATTTAGTATGGAAAGCCTTAGAGGCTGCGGAACAATTAGCCGCGCAGGGAATTAGTGCGGAAGTTCTAAATTTCCACACTATAAAGCCACTAGATGAAGAAGCACTGCTAAAATCAGTGGGTAAAACAGGCGCCTTAGTTTCTGCAGAGGAGCATCAAATGGCCGGCGGATTAGGAGAAAGCTTAGCGGGCGTGCTGAGCAGAAAGATGCCAAAACCGCAAGAGTTTGTGGCTGTAAATGATAGCTTTGGCGAAAGTGGTACCCCAGAGCAGCTTTTGGAAAAATACGGATTGAGCACTAGTAAGATTGTAGAAGCAGCACAAAAAGCGTTGACTAGAAAGTAAATCAACGATTAAATAGGACGCCTAACCGAAATAGATCGTGACTTTGCTTACGACCTATTACCTTTAGAACCTGATAACTATAAAGACATGTTTAAGTCATATTTACCCTTGCTATGTAGTCTCTTTTTTGTTTTTGCCCTGCAAGGACAAAAAGATACTGAAAATGGCCCTGTAGAAATATTAGAGATTTCATCTAATACCGATACGGCCTTTTCTCAGGCGCGTGAGCTCGCCTATTCGGAGGAATATGATGCCTCAAGAAAAATTCTCAACCTTTTAATCTACCAAAACCCTACCTCCTACTACCAGTTTAAACTATTTAAAGCGAGAACTCTCGTGTGGGACGGCAAGCATGATGTGGCGCGTAACATTATAGAGGAAGTGATTTTAGAAGACACGACTGTTATTGATATCTACCGGGTCAGGGTTGATAATGAAAAATTTGATAAAGACTTCCCCATGGCCTTGCGCTATTCTGAAGATGGCATAAAGCGTTTCCCTAAGGATAATGAATTCTTTCATGTTGGTAAAGTTCAATCCATGGTGGCCGAAAACACCTACCATGACGCCTTGGATGCCGTTAACATGGCTCTTGATAGTTTCCCTGAAAATAAAGAACTTAATTCTCTTAAAACCTTTCTTTTGAACCAACTGATTGTGGATGGTTTAGCAGTTGGAGCATCGATGGACTACTTTTCCAAGATATATAGCCCTTGGTTATTTGGTTTTTTACAATACGGTAGACAAACAAAAATGGGTGCTTTTATCACCCGTGTTAATGTTGCCGACAGGCAATATAGTAACCTCGCCTCATTAGGAATACAAGGAGAAATAGATTTCTATCCTCGGCTTACCAAAACCTCCTACCTCTATTTAAATGTCGGCTACTCACCTTCCGCAATTTTTCCAAGTTTTCGGTTTGGCGGTGAGTATTACGCCAAATTAGGAAAATCAGAATTTGAAGGTTCTTTGGGGATGAGGTATTTAGATTTCCTTACCAATGTTGTTATCATGTATACCGGTTCTATAGGCTATTATTGGGGTAATGAATATATCAATTTCAGGCCTTTCTTTATCAACGATATTAACGGATGGGGAAGTACATACAACGTCCTTTACCGCAAGTTTTTTAGTGGCAAAGGCGACTTTGTTCAAGTT
>JBNMPT010000133.1:0-5152 GCA_051277025.1 Roseivirga sp.
TACTTATCTCGCTGCCAGCGCTTATCTTAATTTTGTTGATTCTGTTAACATGGAAGCCGAGGTGCTTTTTTCAAACATAAGCACCCTAGATGTTCAGTATTTTGCGAAAGCTTATCCTGACTTCCCAACGGTAAAACTGCAGGGCAAGGCATCGGGAACGGTTAATGATTTTTATTTAGAAGATATTACACTCGAGACGGCCGAAAATACAATTTTTAAGGGACAGCTTCATCTGGAAGAAACAACCCGGTTAGAGAATTTATATCTGCAATCGGAAGATTTTAGTCTAACAAGCTCTTCGGCAGATGTGCGAATAATTGTGGGTCTTTTTGCCGATAGTTTAAGTGCCGTTGTCGATAAAATTGGCAGCTTTAAATGGAGTGGAAAATTTGATGGGGGAATTTATTCTTTTACCACCGATAGCAAACTCAGCGGTGATCTGATTGAAGCAGATTTGAATTTTGAAGCGCGCGATTTCAATCTTTTTGATAAAGCCAAGTATAAGGGAGATATTGTTGCATCCAAAATAAATTTAGGCTTGATAAGCGGTATCGACGACTTAGGTCTAGCGGCGGTAGATTTGTTTATTGAAGGGAGTGGATTTAGTCCTTTTACCATGAAGACGAAGGTAAGAGGCGATATCAGTCATCTGGATTATAAAAATTATGGTTATACTAATCTGAGTATTAATGGCCTATTTGATGAAGGTCTTTTTGATGGAGATTTTAAAGCCAAGGACCCTAACTTAAATTTTGACTTTTCTGGGCAGGCAAGTTTTGCTAGCGATACCATCACTTTTGATTTTGCCGCCCAAATTGACTCCGCAAACCTTTTTGCAACAAACCTTATTGCTGATTCAGGAGCTCAATACTCGGGAAACCTCCTTATTGACTTGAAGGCCATCGATTATGATCATTGGCAAGGCTTTATTTCACTAAAAGATTCCGAATATCGAAACTCTCGTAAAAATCATTACTTCCAAGATATTAAGGTGATTTCTCTTGGTCAGGATTCTTTACGAGTACTGCGCTTTAATAGTGATATTTTGGAAGGGGATATTAAGGGGGACTTTTCTCTGATTGGCTTGGCACGAACTTTTGAGCAGAACTTATACAAGTTTTTCTGGCCGCTGAAATACAATCCTAGTCTATTAACTACCAGTGACTTTAACTACCATCTTAAACTTAAAAGTACCAGCCTGCTAACTCAGCTTTTAATGCCCAAATTATTAATTGAGCCCGGTACTGAAGTTTCCGGCTCCTATAGAAATAACCAAAACCGACTCAATATTGATCTTAGCTCAAGAGGGATACGCTATGAGAATCATATTTTTAGGGATATTAAATTAGATTTTAAAAGTTCACTGGAGAAAAATGATATCAGCATATTTTTTGAGAACTATACTAGTAAGAATGCTTTAGTCATAGATAGTATAAGCATGTTTACCAGTTATGTTGATGACAGTATGAATTTTCAGTTGGATTTTATCATGCGCGATAGTATTGATAGTTATGCAGATTTTAGAGGAAGGGCATTAATTGCGGATAGTGCAAATTATCACATGATTATTGATAGCTCCGAATTTAACCTAGGCAAAGAATCATTCTACGTTTCAAGTGGCAGTTCCTTTCGTTTAGATAGTAATGGTTTTTCAATAGACTATTTAAAACTGCAGGGATTAGAACAGAATATTATTGCATCGGGATATATAAATAAGAACGCTAATCAGGTGTTTCGCTTGAATGCCGAGCAGATAGATCTCCGCATTTTAAATTACCTTTTCCCCAATGAAAAGGCCCGCTTTAAAGGTAAGTTGCAAACAGAAATCGTAGCCACCCAACTTTTAGATTCTCCTAGGTTTTTAGCAAACCTGAGCATCGATAGTCTTAATTTAAATGGCGTTCCACTTGGTAATTTGAAGGCAGCAAGTGATTTTGACTATTCATTGAAAAAGATCTTTCTGGATGGGAGTCTCAATCGCGGGAATTTACAGTCTTTACTTTTAAAGGGTTTTTACAATACTGATTCTACCGGAATAATTGATTTAAGCTTAGATTTTAACCGTTTCCAGATTGCTGCACTGGAGCCATTTGCCAGTCCTATTGCCGAAAACTTAAGAGGCCTCCTTAATGGGTCAATAAATATTAATGGCCCTATCCTAAAACCGGTGATAAATGGAAGTTTACGCTTACCAAAAGCGGCCATGACGATCTCATTTTTGCAAACCGATTATAATTTAGTGGGTGATCCAGAGATTACTATCACTAACAGTGAAATTGCTTTCCCCAAATTAAATCTTCGCGATACGCGCTTTGGAACCGCAGGAGTATTATCGGGGAAAGTTTTGCATCAGAATTTTAAAGACTTCCTAATTGATTTGAAAATTGATGCCAGCGAACTACTGGTGCTTAACACTAAATCGGAAGCGGAAGATGCTTATTTTGGAACTGCCTTTGCTAGTGGAGTTATTTTGGTAAAAGGGCCACCTAATAAGGTAAAGGTTAAAGCGGTGGTAGAAAGTGCTCGTAACACTAGCTTTAATATTCCCATTGGTGGTGCAACGGAGGTAAAACAAAGTGGTTTTGTGACCTTTATTTCCCCCGATCTTGCTGCAGATTTATTGGGAATTTTAAATAACGATTTTAATATCGATGAAGGCGTAAGCTTAGATTTCGATATTAATGTAAACCCAAAGGCGAAGGTAAGTATAATACTGAATGAGAGTACAGGTAACCAGTTAAATGCGCGGGGAGATGGTTTAATAAAAATGAAACTGGAGCCGAGTCGAGATTTAGAACTGTATGGCACCTACACTGTTTCAAAAGGGGAATATCGCTTTAATATTGAAGGACTTTTTGCTAAAAACTTTCAGGTGGAAAGAGGAGGTACGGTAACCTGGAACGGCGATCCTTATGCGGCACGTTTAGATCTTGTTGCAAAATATGTTACCAAAGCCAATCCTGGACTTTTGACCGGTGAGTCTAATGCTGTTTCTACTCCCGTGGAAGTATACCTGTATATAAGCGGTGGTCTCACAAATCCTGATATTGCTTTTGATATAAAAGCACCACGAGCCAGTTCTACCACGCAAGCCATTCTTGTGAATCGTCTTAATACTGATCAAGCGATCAATCAGCAAGTATTTAGTTTATTGGCATTTAATAGTTTCACTCCTCCTTCGGAGATGTTTGCCGCTACAGGAAACGGCATTAATCAGTGGGATATTATTGCTAATCAGGCAGCGGCTTTCATCAATCGTTTCACCGGCGGATATGAATTCAGTTTTAATTATCAGCCAGCATCTACCGTAGAGGCTATCGATGGTGGTTTGAGTAATGAAGAGTTTGAAGTAGGCTTGTCGAAAAACTTTTTTAATGAACGACTGACCATAAATAGTTCGGTAGAGGTACCATTAAATGAGAATAATAGTAACATTGCTGGAGACTTTGAGGTGCTCTATAGTTTAACGCCTGACGGGCGAATAAGAGCGAAGGCCTTTAATCGATCTGTCGATAATGGCTTTAATCTAAACGTTGGTCAACAGCAGCTTTATCAGCAGGGAGTGGGTATGTCCTTTAAGACAGACTTTAATAATTATCGACAGATATGGAAAAAAGTACTTTCCAAAGCTCGTAAAGAAGAAAAAGTTGAAAGTGATACTAATCAGTCCCAGGAATAGATATTACTCTCTCAAACTGTAAGCTTCGATTGTTGCGTTTCATAAAGTATTGCGTTCCTTCTTTAGCAATATAGCAAGTTTTAAAAACCGCTTGGGCTTCCTTTAAAAGTTGATCAAAATTTTTATAACGAATTGAAAAATGACCAATTAATAGGTTTTTACTCCGGGTGATTTCCGCCATATGTGCGGCATCTTTTGCAGTACTATGCTTGCTCTTTGCCGCTCTACTTTTCAAATCTTCGCCAAAAGTTGCCTCGTGGTATATTAGATCAACATTGTTGAAGTACCGATGTAAATGTTTTATGGGAAGTGTATCGCTGCAAAACGCATATGAAAAAGGAGGAAGTGGAGGCAGAGTGAGGCTTTCATTCTTTAGTATTTCACCATCTAGTCCTTTAATATCTTTTCCCTCCTTTAAACTGCGCAGTTCAGGAACGCTCAAGCCGAGGGCCTCTATTTTCGCTTTAATAATCTTTCGTGCACCTTCTTTTTCTTGAAAGTAGAATCCTGTGCAGTCTATACCGTGACTAACAGGGAAGCTATATACTTCAATACGTTTACTTTCAAAAATCAGAGCTTTTTTCTTTGCATCGGTAGGGTGGAAGTGAAGCGGATAATTTAGTTTAGTATTGGATAAGGCTAAAATTTGTTCAATCCCCTTTTCTAAAGCTGCGGGGCCATAAAGCTCGATGGGTTTTTGCCTATCCAGTAAGTTTAGACTGCTTAGTAAAGGCACTAAACCATAAAAATGATCACCATGTAAATGGCTTATAAAAATATGCTCAAGGCGGGATAAGCCAATATTATGCTGACGCAGTTTCACCTGAGTACCTTCCCCACAATCAATTAAGAAATAATGATCGGCCATTGTCAAAAACTGCGCAGTTGGACTGCGGTTAGCTAAAGGAATTGCAGAGCTGGCCCCTAGTATATTGAGGCTGAAATGTTCCATTAGTTGGAAAAATTAATCACCTTTTTAGAGGCTAAAAGATAGAGTACCGCCATGCGGATGGCGACCCCATTTTCCACTTGATCTAAAATAATACTTTGATCACTATCGGCTACGTCGCTGCTTATTTCTACACCGCGATTAATCGGTCCGGGATGTAAAATCAAAATTTTCTTCGACAAGCTATCTAAGATGCTTTTTGAGATACCAAATAGCTTGCTATACTCCCGAATACTGGGAAAGAATTTCAATTCTTGGCGTTCATGCTGCACTCTTAGCATATTAGCGACGTCACACCACTCTAAGGTTTCGATAAGATTAGTACTTTGACTTATTCCTAAGCTTTCAATATACTTTGGTAAAAGAGTAGCAGGTCCACAGACACGTACTTCCGCCCCCATTTTTTGTAGACATAATACATTGGAAAGTGCCACACGTGAATGCAAAATATCGCCAATTATAGCAATTTTTTTACCCTCTAAACTACCTAGTCGTTCTTTAATAGAGAATGCGTCTAATAGCGC
>JBNMPT010000134.1:0-5105 GCA_051277025.1 Roseivirga sp.
ATTCCTTGGCAATAAGCTTTAGATGCTGATTTATTTTTTGGTTGGAGTAGAGGTCGAGAAGCTTAGTACCTCGCTGCGGCAGATTTGCATGCTCCTTAATAATTTCCTGAGCAGCAGGGAGAAGATGAATAATAGATTTGTGGCCATTCTTGGTCCGGCTGTTCACGATATATTTAATGTCTTCTTCCTCAATGATATGCTCTTGCCTAAGTTCCTTCACCTCTTGATAGTGCATACCGGTATGCGCCGCAAAAACAAAAAAGTCTTTCGTATTTTGCTGCGCTCTTTTTTGGGAGTGTAATTCATTATCCACTTCATTTCTTGGGCATTCGGCGCAGTGCGATCGAAAGTGCCCGATTTCAGCTGGAAGTTCTCGAAAGGATTTTCACGGATTAGCTTTCTCTTTTTCGCCTCATTAAGCACTGCTTTTAGCGTTTTCAGGTACATATTCAAAGTATTTTAGCCAATACTCTTGGCGCTTTTTAAAAAGAGCTGCAATTGCTGTAAGTAGCTATAAATCGCCTTGCTGTAAAGGCTTTTGTTGTGCTTATCCCGCTGTGAAATGCATAAAACCAAAGCAAGACCCAATACTTTAGTCACTTTCAAATAAGAAGAAACGAATTCCGTTTTCGCCTGCCTCGAAACCGATAACCTCCCATTTTAAGAAGAGAGCCAAAATCTGCTCGGCTTTATTTAAGGGTATTTTAGCCAAACGAGAAAATTTGCTAACCGAAACATCATCGTTTTTACTGAGGTAATCGAACAGTGACCTTTCGGCTGGACCATAAGCCACCATGTTTTTCTTCTCACTATTGCTGTTTCGATCTCTTAAATAGCGCAGCAAGACCCTATTAGCAACAAAATTCTCATCTGCCTGCCTAATATATGCGAGTTTTTTGTTTTGATCTTCCTTCACAAAATGGGGCCGATCATTAGACCTTTCAATGTAAATGGCAATCACAAATTTCTCTTCAATATCGTATAATTGGTAACTGAATTTAACCTTTGGCTCACAGTATAACTCTGCCGCACCCTCAATCATATAGTATTCTTCTTCTGGGTTTATGCCGGTTATTTTACCATTGTCTTTAACCCCAATAAGTAGCGTGCCCCCCTCGCAATTTGCAAAAGAAGAAAGAGTACGCGCAATTTTAACGCTACTGTCTACCCTAAATTTGAAATCCTGTTGTTGGTGTTCTCCTTCTCGGATTAAACGGTAGAGCTCCCTATTGTCGCCCTTTGCAATTTCTAAATGTCGGTTATGCTTGTGAAGTTCCCAGTCCATAGGAAATAAAGAAAAATAGAGGCCTAAAGTTCAAATTTAAATGCTGATTTTCCCCGCGCCCACAATTGCGCTCGCCCTTTTAGTAAAACTTTGTTCAAATGCATTTCACAAATAAAATATCCACCACGCTCGCTTAGTTGCAAAGCAATCATCTTATTTTTCATCAGCCTTTCACTCCAAAAAGGAGCTAAAATGGCATGCGAGGAGCCTGTTGCATGATCTTCAAGCTGTTTAACCTTAGGCACCAAAGTACGTGAGACAAAATCGCAAGTATTCCCTGGAGCGCTTATGGCATAGCCGAAGGGTTCCAGTCTAGCCAAGGCCTCAAAGTCGGGTTTTAACTTCCTCAGGGTTTCTTCCGATTTAACGAGAATGATATCTTTATTTGCAGTGGTAAAATAGTCTACAATTTCGGCGCCCAGTGCTTCACTTAGTCCTGCGGGTGGCCCTTTGTGTTCTATAATCTCGATTGGGTCCACCCAAATAAAATAGCCATCATTATCGGTGCCTATTTTAATTACGCCCCCTTGGTAATGTAATATGGCTTTCTCTTCATCTTTAACCTCCTTTAGGTAGGCGGCGATGGCCAAAGAACCGTGACCACAAAGGTCGATTTCTGAATCGGGCGCAAACCAACGAACGGAATAGTGACCCGGTTTTTCCTGTCTAATAAAACAGGTGGCTGGCTGATTAAACTCTTCTGCTAGCCGCTCGCAATGTGCTGTATCAAGTATTTCTGTGGTTTCCAATACAGCCGCCGTATTGCCCTTAATGTTTTGTTCAAAATTGTGAAAGACGGAAAGGATGCAGTAGTTGTCCATGCGGATTAGGTAAAAGAAGTAGGTTTTTTGCTAAACCTAAGGATAAAGAAAAAGCTTAAGCCAGAAAGAGCCATTAAAAGGCCCATAGGGAAAGCGGTTCCATCATGTAGTAGTGAAATGAGTAATGAAGCTAAAGCGCCGCTGAGCATCCTTAAACCGCCGACTAGTGCCGATGCAAAGCCCGCGTTTTTGGAGAAAGGACTTAAGGCCAGGGCTTGCATATTAGGATTGATAAAACCTAAGCAGCAAATAAACAGGAATATATTGACTAAAAATAGAGACAAATCAATCTGATCTATCGAAACTTGGATAAGCAATAATGTGGACAGAATGCCTAAAGCCACCGCAACTTTTTTAGAGATCAATTCGGTGGAAAAGGATTTTAATAAACGCCTGTTTATTTGGCTAGATCCAATGTATCCAATCGCATTGGCGCCAAAAATCCAACCAAAATAAATCTCATCAAAATTTAAAACCTTTCTTACTACAAACGGGGAACCCGATATATAAGTAAACATGGATGCCATGGCAACGCTACCCGCCAGGCCATAAAGGAGAAAATCTTTATTCTGGAATACTTTGTAATATTGAATCATCACCTGTTTAGGCCGTAGAGAAACGGAATTATCGGCATTATGACTTTCACCTAAAAAGAGGGCCGCTAATATGAGCACTAATAGGGCATAGGCCGCCATAAAGTAGAAGATGAAAGGCCAACCGAAGTTTTGCAGGATTACCCCTCCTAATAAAGGCGCTAGGATGGGCGCAACGCCCATTACCAATATCAAGGCCGAAAAGGCACGTGCTACTTCCTCCGTTTTAAAACTGTCTCTAATTATAGCACGGGTTGCTACCATTCCTGCACATCCGCCTAAAGCAAGCAGAAACCTCATGCTTATTAAAGTGAATATATTAGGTGAAAGTGCGCATCCTATCGCGGCAATGACGTAGATGCCAAAACCAATTAAAAGAGGCTTTTTACGTCCGTAACGATCCAGTAGGGGCCCATAAATAATTTGCCCAAACGAAATACCAATAAAATAAGCGGTTAAACTTAAACTGAGTAATTCAATTTCAGTGTTTAGGTCGCTCGCAATTTCAGGGAAACCAGGCAAGTACATGTCTATACTTAATGGGCCTAGTGCTGCGATGGCGCCTAGTATTAATATTAAACGGTTTGCTTTAGTCACGGAGGTGATTCTAGGGCTGAGATGGTCCAGAGTTATTGCCAAGATTAGGCTTCTTTCCTCCTTGATTTTCACCTTTGGATGGATAGGGTCTTTTTCCTTTGTTCGGTCCTTTGCCTTGAAAAGAACCTTTTGGTTTAGGCTTGCGATTGAAACGACCTTTTTCGGCAGATTTAGGATCATCCCAACTTGGTGCTGGTCCTAAAGAATCAGGGGGATTTAGTTTTTCATATTTCTTTTCTACAAACTCTTCAATTCTGCGAAACTTATAAATTTCTTCAGAACTGATAAAGGTAATTGCCAGTCCTTTAGATTCGGCTCTTGCCGTTCTGCCAATGCGGTGAACATAATCTTCCGCATCATTAGGAACATCGTAGTTAATTACCAGATCGATATCTTTAATATCAATACCACGACTTAATACGTCCGTTGCAACCACAATACGAGTTTTGCGGGACTTAAACTGCAAGAGAATTCGTTGTCGCTCACTCTGTTCGTAGTCACTGCTCATTCCCGCAACATTATCAAGTTTGCGCTGCAAGGACCCTACTAGTTTTTCTACCTTCTTTTTAGTGGAGCAGAAAATTATAATGCTCTTAAAATCAGGGTGCTGGCCAATTATATGACGCGCCAAACCTTGCTTCTGCTCTTCATGAGCCATGTAAACTTGCTGGGTTACTCCCGCTGCAGGCTTGGAAACGGCTAAATTAATTTCAAAAGGATTGTTGAGTATTTCCTTAGCCAGCTTGCGGATTTTAGGGGCCATGGTTGCACTAAACATTAAACTCTGTCTCTCTGCGGGTGCTTCTTGAATGATCTTCATGATATCATCATAGAAACCGATGTCAAGCATCCGGTCGGCTTCATCTAAAATCAAATACTGTAAGGCTTTTAACTGCACGTACTCATTGCGGATATGGGCGATTAACCTTCCGGGAGTAGCGATAATAATATCGGTACCTTGACTTAAAGCGCGGCGTTCTGCCTCCCATTCTGGACCAGTTCCACCGCCGTAAACGGCATAAGTGGTAATGTCACTGAAGTAGGCCAAACCTTGAATTTGCTGCTCAATTTGAATAGCTAATTCCCTTGTCGGGCAAAGTATTAGAGTATTAATTCCCTTATTTCTTTGTGCTTGGAGCTTGTGTAAAATTGGTAATACAAAGGCGGCAGTTTTACCGGTACCAGTTTGCGCACAACCGATAACATCTTTGCCCTCAAGAATAACAGGTATAGCTTGTTGTTGTATCGGGGTTGCCTCCTTAAAGTTCATGTAGCCTAAGGCTTCTAGAAGGTCTTCATTTAATTTTAATTCCGAGAATGTCATTTAAAGATAGGTGTAAATGTCCCTTATTCATTAAGGGTATGGGCTTTCGCAAGTTCTACGAAATACGATAGGGCGTAAAGTTCGAAAATAGAAACTTAAGATGCTTCACTATATGTAGATTTCTTTTGATATCCGGTCAATTTATATTCCTTTGCCTCGTTAATGTTATCAGGTTTAAGACTAAGTGCTTATTCAATTTGAGTAAGAAACAATTTTTTTGTTTTTTAGATTTTCACTGTTATATTAGCCAAAAATCAAAATATGCGTAAAGTCTCAATTTTATTATCTTTTTTAATTTTAGCGGCATGTTCTCCAAACCTGACGCAAATGGAGATAGATAAAAATTTATTGCTAGAAGGTGAAATGCTCTTTGAGGGAGCAAATACACTAATCATGGCGAATGATAGCGATTTAATTACACTGATAGAAGAAGCTGGTTTAGAAACAAATCAGGTAGAGTCTGTGGGATTATCTCAGGCTAAAAT
>JBNMPT010000135.1:0-5088 GCA_051277025.1 Roseivirga sp.
AGCTTTGGGAAGGCCTTCGTTTTGGGACTTTACATTAGCCTTATTGCTTCTATAATGTATGTTATTTCTTGGGAATACATTTTGTCAAATCATCTTCCCGACTTCGCCGATCAATATTTAGAATATCACACAGATACCTTACAAATTTCTGGTCTTGATGCAGTAAAAATTGAGAGTAGCTTGTCGATGGAAACGGCAATGATGGAGATGTATAAAACCAATACTTTTTACCGTTTGGGTCTTTCTTTCGCAGAAATATTTCCTATTGGATTATTGGTGAGTCTTTTGGGTGGGCTTCTTTTTGGAATATTTTTAAGAAAGAAATAAGATGGATCGATTAGAAACAGCAGGAATGATTTTTTTGGCGCTCAATGCTTTATTGAGCTACCTCGCCTTTCAAAAGCCAAAATGGTTTGATATTTTTCTCCTCCGAATAAGCGATTTAAATAATGGCCAATATTATCGTCTCCTCACCGCAGGATTCATTCATGTGGATTGGTCGCATTTCTTTTTTAACATGTTCTCCTTGTTTATTTTTGGTGGAGCCGTAGAAAGAGATTTGGGTATTTTAGGATTTGTAATAGTATATATCGGCAGCTTAGTAGGGGGTAATTTACTTTCTTGGTTGTTTTATCGCAAAGAACCAGAATATCGCGCTGTCGGTGCTTCAGGCGCAATTAGCGGGATCATTTTCGCCGCAATCATAATATATCCTGAAATGGAATTGGCTTTTATCTTCTTGCCCTTCTATTTTCCGGCCTGGATTTATGGAATTGGCTTTATTCTCTACTCTCTTTACGGAATGGGTCGGCAACATGATAATATTGGTCATGAAGCGCATTTAGGAGGGGCTATCACTGGATTATTGATCTGCTTAGCGCTAGACCCTTCCTTAATGCAGGAAAGCACGCTCACTATTTTATACATCCTCGTTCCCGCTTTAGTAATGCTATTTGTATTCTTCTATAAGCCCCGCTTAATTGCGCAAGCATTCGGAAAAGGTGATGAAGCAATGACCATAGATGATAAATACAATGCTGAACAAAGAGAGCTGGAGCTGGAGCTGAATCGAATTTTAGAAAAAATTAAGCTTCAGGGCCAAGAATCCTTGTCTACCAGTGAACGTGACTTTTTAGGAAGACAATAAGTAGCAGGTCAAGCCAAGAAAAACTAAATTTGCTGATTATAATTAAAACAACGTTATGTCTAATAACCTTCTAGCGGGAAAGCGTGGTATTATCTTCGGGGCATTAAACCGAGATTCTATTGCCTGGAAAATCGCTGAAAAAGCTCATGCTCAAGGAGCAAAATTTGTTTTAACTAATGCTCCAATCGCGATGCGAATGGGAGAGATTAAAGATTTGGCTGCAAGCACAGGTTCGGAGATTATTCCCGCCGATGCCACCAATATGGACGACTTAGAAAATCTTTTTACCAAGTCCCAAGAAATTTTAGGGGGTAAGTTAGATTTTGTTTTGCACAGCATAGGAATGAGTGTAAACGTGCGGAAAGGAAAACATTACACTGATCTTAACTACAGTTGGTTAGAAAAGGGTTGGGATGTTTCTGCCGTTTCTTTTCACCGGGTTATGCAAGTAGCTTGGAAGCAGGGAGCAATAAACGATTGGGGAAGTATCTTAGCTTTGACCTATATCGCCGCTCAAAGAACTTTCCCCGATTATAATGATATGGCCGATAATAAGGCATACTTAGAGAGTATTGCGCGAAGTTTTGGTTACCATTGGGGAGTGCGCAATAAAGTGCGAGTAAATACAATTAGTCAGTCGCCTACGCCAACAACGGCGGGAAGTGGCGTGAAGGGTTTTGACGGCTTTATTAATTATGCGAACGAAATTAGTCCCCTAGGAAATGCTACCGCTGAGGATTGCGCGGATTACTCTATCAGTCTCTTTTCAGACCTTACCCGTAAGGTAACGATGCAAAACCTTTTCCACGACGGAGGTTTTAGTAGCACGGGTGTTAGTGATTCAGTGGTTAAAAAGTTTGGTAGCGAAGAGTAAATTAAGATTTATCTTTATTAGAGCAATGTACCCGCTTGTTATTTAGTTTTTCCTTTTCTAGGGACTCACTGATTACTGGCGCTCATATCTCTTTTACCATTAAAATTATTTTAAGAAAAGGCTCCATACTTATGGGGCTTTTTCTTTTTCGAGCCCCGTCAACGTATCGAAGGCGGTCTTTTTTTTCAATCTGTAAATATTGCTACATGCAATTATTAAGGTCCAGCATAAAAAACAGAGCTTTATCGTGCTCATTACATTAAACCCCGCTGCGGTAGATTCCATATCACCCGCCTAATAATAAGGGTGCAGACAGCTCTATAATGTTAATACTTGGGCTAATCAAGCACTACAAAGTAGCTTGTTTAGAGCCTCTAGTTAAAGAAAGGGTGTATCAACTTCATCTTGAAACTTAGCTTCGATGGTTAAGAGAGGAAGGATACCGATCGAATAAAGAGTGAGTGGATAACAACATTCCTCTTTAAAATGAAAAAAACACACTCATCCAAGAGGGATTCAATCGCGGCCATTTATTGATAGCAATAGTCTACTAAAATGAGGCAAAACCTGATAATATTTTGGGATATTTAGTTACTGTTATAGCGACCGCTTCGGTAATGTTAAAAAAATGTGTAAAAACCCTGTATTTGCTGGCTTAAAAGGTTTTAAGTCTCTCTTTAAAGCCCTATCTTTGAGACTTATCACAATAAGCGTAACTGCATAATTATGAGTGAAGTAGAGAAAAATTACGGTGCCAGTAGTATTCAGGTGCTCGAGGGATTAGAGGCGGTGAGAAAACGCCCTTCTATGTATATCGGTGACGTAGGTGTAAGAGGCCTCCATCATATGGTTTATGAAGTGATAGATAACTCAATAGATGAGGCACTTGTAGGACACTGCGATACCATTGATGTTACTATTTTAGAAGATAACTCGATTCGAGTAAAAGATAATGGCCGTGGTATTCCTACCGACATCCATGAAAAAGAAGGACGTTCGGCCGTAGAAGTGGTGATGACCGTGCTTCATGCCGGTGGTAAGTTTGATAAAGACTCGTATAAAGTGTCTGGTGGATTGCACGGCGTAGGTGTTTCTTGTGTGAATGCACTTTCGGATGACTTACTAGTTGAAGTGCATCGTGGAGGGAAATATTTTCATCAGATGTTTCATCGCGGTGCTCCAGAGTATTCATTGAAAGAAGAAGGAACCACAGATCACCGTGGTACGGTAGTAACTTTTAAGCCCGATGCCTCTATTTTTCAGGTTACGGAATATCAGTATGAAATATTAGCTACCCGTTTAAGAGAGCTTTCCTTTCTAAATAGAGGTATTACCATATCGCTTACCGATATGCGTGATTTAGATGAAGACGATAAACCTAAGTATGAAGATTTTCATAGCGAAGGTGGCTTAAGAGAATTTGTAGAATTCGTTGATCA
This sequence comes from Roseivirga sp., assembly GCA_051277025.1. Classification (GTDB taxonomy): domain Bacteria; phylum Bacteroidota; class Bacteroidia; order Flavobacteriales; family Schleiferiaceae; genus Croceimicrobium. Next base: position 3,461 of record JBNMPT010000135.1, read on the forward strand.
GAATCGTGAGAAGTTGATGCCGTCGGTAATTTCTATGGAAGGTGAGCGCAATGAGGTTCCTGTGGAAGTTGCCATGCATTACAATACTTCTTACACGGAAAATATTTACTCTTACGTAAATAATATTAACACCCACGAAGGAGGAACCCACTTAACCGGGTTCCGCAGAGCGTTAACACGTACTTTAAAAAAGTATGCCGACGAAAGTGGTATGCTTGCTAAAGAGAAGATAGATGTAAGTGGTGATGACTTCCGTGAAGGATTAACAGCTGTTATCTCCGTGAAGGTTATGGAGCCTCAGTTTGAAGGCCAGACGAAAACTAAACTGGGTAACTCAGAGGTTTCTGGTGCAGTAGATCAGATAGTAGGGGAGATGCTTTCTAATTACCTCGAAGAAAATCCAAATGAAGCGCGAATAATCGTTCAAAAAGTAATTCTTGCCGCCAGGGCCAGAGTTGCCGCTAAGAAAGCGCGAGAAATGGTGCAGCGTAAAACCGTGATGGGCGGTTCAAGCTTACCGGGTAAACTTTCCGATTGCTCAGAAACAGACCCAGTAATATGTGAGATATTCCTAGTAGAGGGAGACTCGGCGGGTGGTACGGCTAAACAAGGTCGCGACCGAAATTTTCAAGCAATTTTACCATTAAGGGGTAAAATTCTTAACGTTGAAAAAGCCATGCAGCATAAGGTCTTCGAAAATGAAGAAATTAAAAACATTTTTACTGCTCTGGGAGTAAGTATCGGTACGCCAGAAGATAGCAAAGCACTAAACGTAACGAAGTTGCGCTATCACAAAGTGATTATTATGTGTGATGCCGATGTTGATGGTAGTCATATTGCAACCCTTATCCTCACCTTCTTCTTCCGATATATGAAGGAATTGATTGAAATGGGGCATATTTATATCGCTGCACCTCCCCTTTATTTAGTTAAGAAAGGTAAGAAAGGTGAGTATGCATGGAATAATGATCAGCGTGACTTCTTTGTTTCTCAAATGGGAGGAGACAATAAATCTTCGGTTGGTATTCAACGCTATAAAGGTCTTGGTGAAATGAATGCCGGACAATTATGGGATACTACCATGGATCCTGAACGTAGAACGATGCGAAGAGTTACTATCGATAGCGCGGTTGAAGCTGACCGCGTTTTCTCCATGTTAATGGGTGATGAAGTTCCGCCCAGACGTGAGTTCATCGAGAAAAATGCGAAATACGCAAAAATCGACGCGTAATAACAATTCAAAATTTACTTAAAGCCCATCAATTTTTTGATGGGCTTTTTTGTTGAAATTAAATACCTTCTGCCCTGTTAAATAATAAACGGTCTTCTCAATGAAAAAAATCCTTCTGTTGCCCTTGCTCTACTTCTTTATGGCTTGCTCTACATCGGACCAAGAGATTCCTGCCTTCGAGAAGAAATTTAGTCCATATATAGCTTCCTATACTTCAGGGTTGATATCTAAAAAATCGACAATTAATATCTACTTTAATAAGGATATTACCAACTACAGTGTCGGTGATAAGCTAGATCTAGATATAATTCAATTTTCACCGAAATTAGAAGGCGACCTTATTTTAAGGGATAAAAGGCACTTAGAATTTAGTCCCCGTGAGGTCTTAAAGTCGGAT
>JBNMPT010000136.1:0-5061 GCA_051277025.1 Roseivirga sp.
CAATTTCGGGATGGCTTTCGATTACTCTTAAAAAGCTGCGGCCAATTCGACCAAAACCATTGATTGCTATTCTCATTTTATTAAAATAAAAAAGCCTTCCCAAAAAATGAGAAGGCTTTAATTATATATCTATGAAGATTACTTTGTAATCACCAATTTACTAGTCAAACTAGCGCTTCCATTAATCAAACTTACAATATACGTTCCTGTTGTTAAGGTACTAACATCTAAGCTTAAACTTTCGGTTGCGGCCGGTACAGATTTTGCAGATAAAGTTCTTACTAAGCGTCCGCTTAAATCACGCACAGTGATGGTAAGATCACTGCGACTCTCTAAATTAAGAACAACATTCACTTTATTCTGGGCAGGGTTAGGATAAATCTCTAGCTCCAATCTTGGGGCCGCCTTTTCAACAATTTGTTGATCCTTGATTCCTACGTAATCTGCAGTAGTAGCAGTTTTGAAGATTCCCCTACCGTGAGTAGCCGCATAAATAGCGCCTTCAAAGTCTTCATTATTTACTAAATCGTAGCGTACAGTGCGAGTCTGAATTAAATCAAAAACTGGCACATTAGCAAAACCATTATTATCTACTGCCCATGAAACAGAACTTGCTGTAATATCATTAGTCGTAAAGATTCCCAAATCAGTTCCTAAAATTACCTGACCATTATTAGCATCATTATAATTAAATACTGCGTCATAAACTGGTAATGCCGGTAAATCTCCATCTTTTGAAATAAAGCCAGAGGAGTTAAGAGTAACACTAGTCGCTTGCTCCGTGTAATACACATGATTAAGGTTAGAACCATAATTCCCTAGAGTAATTATTAAACGATCAGCATCATTTTGATCCGTAACAATACCCGTTATAGATCTTCCACTCTGAGTAAAAATTACCTTGTTTTCAACTATCGCTGTGCTTACTGCAGGAGGATTAACCAAGAAATTAATATCCACATCTGCACTTTCTTCAGAACGAGCATTAATCAAGTTAGAAAAACGATGCACTCTACCCGCGCTCGTACCTACAAAAAGAACATCTCCATCTCCACTAAACACCATTGAATTTGGAACCTCACCATCGGCTAAGGCACCAATATGCCACCATTCTGGAGTGGATGTACGATTGCTTAGTACATCACGTGCCATCCAAACGCCACCGCCCTTGTTACCCGGCTCTCCTGGGTTATTAAATGCGGTAAGGCCTACCGCAAACATAGATTGCACGGGATCTTGAAATTTAACCGATTGACCAGGCTCTAAAGCTACTGACAGACTATCAACCAAAGGAATATCCCCAGTTAAACTTTCAAAGTTGATAATAGCACCTGCATCATAACGAATAGCTACTGAGGCTCTAATTTCTAAGTTTGTTCCATTTACGAAGTCAACCGAATACTGACCCGTAATCGCATCAAAAGCTCCTGTTCCGTCACCAGATAAAACCCCACTGGCATCAGATACTGCGGTTTGTCCTCCTGAGAAGACCTTAAATGACTCTGCTTTAAACTTACTAGCACTCTGTGGTTTTATAAAAGCCCCATTGTAAGATACTCCTCCATTACCAAAACCAATACTAGTTTTCAAGGTGTCGGCAGAAAACTCAATAGAATCTAAACTATTTTTATCGTCAAGGTCTTCGTATAATTCGAAGGGGCCAGTAAAGTCTGCAAAGGCTGAGGAGAATTGATTGTATCGAGAAGCCATGCGTGGTCCATAGAAATACGAGTATTCTCCTCCATTATCAATGGAACGACCCATTTGGCCATACTGTCTTGATTTAAAGCTAATTTCTTGGTCAAGATGTGAAATTGCGGCATCCGCTCCATCACCATCGGCTGTTGAGCCATTGGGCTGTGTAATACCAATAGTTCTCGTTCCTGCTTTTGGTAAGGATGAGTTTGGATCAATTAATATCGTCCCATTATCCTGTGTACCACCTAACATTATGCCATTAAAACCAACCGCAACATGGTAATATTGTAATGTAGCATAGCCTTTATTTTCTTCAGACCAAGTAAATCCGTCGTTCTCTGATTTAAAGAGTCCGCCATCGTTTGCTACCCATACGGTAGAAGGTTGATCGGCTCTCCATTCAATTTCATGAATGTCTACGTGCACGTAAAAGTTTCTAGCAAAAGAACTTTGAGAAGCCACTTGGAACCAACCATTACCAGCACTCCACTCCCAGAGGGTCAAACCTCCAATCATAATTCTTTCTGGATTTTTTGGATCCACACCAATTGCAACCGCAAAAGGAGCTTGATTGATGGGATTTAATAAAGCGGAAGCCGTTCCGATCGTAGTCCAAGATGTACCACCATCGCTTGATTGATACACACGTTCCATTGCTCCACCTGTAGTAACTAAGATGTAAACATAATCCTCATCACTTGGAGCCACAGAAATACGCATGCGGCTTGAGGATCTCCAAACATTTGTGCTTTGATCACCCGCGCTAGGAGAAACCGTAATTTCCGTAAAACTTCCTATATCGCCAGTCGCTGAGTAATAAATAAACTGGCCTTCTTTAACCCAAACAGCACCACTAGAGGTTACCGCTAAATCTTGGGCTCTTCCGCCAGCAGGTATCGCATCGGTCCAGGTTGCACCAGCGTCATCACTAACTTTTAAACCGTCGTCTGTTGCTGCATAAATGCGATCTGATTCAGTAGGGTCAGCCTCCATTTTACCAATAGATCCCCAACCAGAGTTCGGGTTTGTGGCAGGATTAGTACTTGCCAATTGAGTAAAAGTCTGACCATCATCGGTTGACTTAAAAATCCCGTCACCCAATATACCACCCGAACGTCCACCGGATGTAAAATAATACATACCCTCACCAGTACCGGCATAGATATCACCATTAGCAGCCATACAAAGACTATTAATGGCCAAGTTTTGCAACTGATCGTTTACTGGATTCCAACTACGGCCCCCGTTAGGACTGTGGAAAATACCACCTGAAACCGAAGCGGCCCACATTAGAGAAGAGTTGTCACGATCAAAAAGGATCGCACGTGTACGGCCTCCCATATCGTTAGGACCCATTTCTGCCCAGCTCAAGCCGATGGCTGCACTGGTTTTATTTAAAGCTAATTGCTGTGTTGCCTGACGTGCTGCAATAACATCTGCTGCATCAATCTCACCCGTAGCTGGATTCATCCGCAAACGATGCAAGTATTCCGCAGATCCTGAAGCGTCATTCGAAGCCGAATCTCCTGTTCTTGGTGTGTAATAGTCCTGATTATTTGACGAAATCCCTATCCAAGCCAAGGCTCCTATCATCATTATTCCACTGAGGGAGAAAAGTATCTTTCTTTTCATAGTTTATCGTTTTTTAACATACTGTGTGACAAATATAATTTCTAAACTCTTATGAACGGCTAAAACATATGCCTTTCCGCGTGATAAGAGGAACGTACTAAGGGACCACTTTCCACATATCTAAATCCCATCTCCAATCCTATCTCTTTATACTTGGCGAAAGATTCTGGGGTAACAAACTCTTGCACAGGTAAATGCTGCGGTGTCGGTTGTAAGTATTGACCTAAGGTCACAATGTCAACCTTGGCCTCACGTAGGTCTTTTAGGCTGTCAATAACTTCTTCTTCAGTTTCACCTAAACCAAGCATCATACCCGATTTTGTGCGAGGAAGGCCCTGATCCTTTAAGTATTTCAAGATTTTCAGGCTGCGATCGTATTGGGCCTGAATGCGAACCTTGCGAGTTAGGCGACGAACAGTTTCAATGTTATGAGAAACTATTTCTGGGGCCACTTCAATAATGCGATCAATATTTACCCACTCCTCTTTGAAGTCTGGAATCAAGGTTTCCATTGTCGTTCCCGGAACCATGCGGCGAACAGCTTGAACAGTCTCTTTCCAAATAATCGAACCGCCGTCGCGTAAATCATCGCGATCTACCGAAGTAAGAACAGCGTGTTTAATTTTCATTAACTTAATGGAACGTGCTACTCTTTCTGGCTCATCCCAGTCTACCGACTCCGGTCTTCCTGTTGCTACGGCGCAAAAACCACAACTCCGGGTGCAAACATTCCCCAAAATCATAAAAGTGGCTGTACCAGCTCCCCAGCACTCCCCCATATTTGGGCAGTTTCCGCTTTCGCAGATGGTATTCAGTCCGTAGTTATCTACTAACTTTCGTACATTCTTAAACTTCTCTCCAGTCGGTAACTTAACTCTTAACCAGCGCGGTTTGCCTCTAGAAATTGTATTCACCTTCTTTTGCGTTTTTTCAAACACTCCTACTTCACTCATAATTTAATTAAGCTTGTAACCAAAGTTTACTGAGAGGTATAATTGAAAAAATCCTACCCAGTTTATATCGTCCTGTGCCTCGAAAAATATCGGCACTTCCGAAAAATAATAATCGTAAATAAAACCCATTTCAAGGGTACTTATATCATCATCAAATAGTTGATAATCAAAACTAATTCCTCCTTTAACATATATTCCTGGTTTCAAATTAGTTTCCATAATTCCGGTCAAATAGGAAGCCTCACCATTGATGTTAGCAGGATTCGTTTCTCCTGTATAACGGATAGTTTCCACACGCAGGTCGCCATCATCACCAAATTCATTCACGCTTAAATATATGGGCTTTAGCAAACCGATAGAAGCACCTCCACTGGCAACCCAAGAAATAGAAATTGAACCGCGATCCGTTTTATCAAATAAAACTTGCTCGTAAGCATATCCTGCTCTCAAAGTATAAAATGAATTAATTCTCCCTTTCACAAAGCCTCGATAGTTGTTGAATATATCTTCAGACGAAATAGTTTCTTTTGGATGCCTGACTTTTGCTAAATCTATTTCAAAACCTTGCATACTATAGCCATCCACGTACTTTAAATATTTCCCTGAAAGTGCAAATCCGCGGGTATTGAGATTGAGACCCCCTGAATAAGATCGGTCATAAACTTGTCTTTTAAAGTCAGCATCGGTAGACAATTGCCCCAGAAGGCTATTCCCTATTAACAATGCTAATCCTAAAAAAACAATTTTACGCATTAACTAAACTTTGAATTTCTTTGTG
>JBNMPT010000137.1:0-4984 GCA_051277025.1 Roseivirga sp.
GTAAGATGACTGTGGTTTACAAAGGATCTTTCAAAAAGGAAACTACCGCTTCTAAGCTTTGACCCGGGCTTTCTTCCATGGGTAAATGCCCGACGTTCGGCATAATCACCAGGGTATCATTAGGCAAGTCATTATGGAATTGCTGTGCCACTTCAACGGGAATAAGTAAGTCCTGGCCTCCCCATAAGAGGAGCGTTTTCTGCTGGATGGATTTAATGTTATTAGGAGCGAGCGAATCTTTTTTCATCTCAAACTTATCTACAAATGCCCGCCTATTGCCTGCTCTTAGCGTAAGCTCAAAATAACGGTCCACCAGTGCTTCGGTTACTTTATTTTTGTCGGCATACACATTTTCAACACTCGATTTTGCAATAAATCGAGGAGTGATGAAGGTGAGCACGTTTTTAATAATTGGCGTTTGAGCGATCCTAAAGGCTAATGGTAAACTCTGCGTTTTGACGGGATAACCAGAGGCATCAATAAGTATCAATTTATCTACCATTGCCGGGTACTTGAGGGTGAAACTCCATGCAATGTTCCCGCCTAAGGAGTTTCCAGCAAGCACGCATTTTTTCACTCCAGCGGACTTTAAAAAGGCCAGTAGAAAATCCACATAGTTATCAATCGAATAATTCCGACCCGGAAAGGGCCCGGTAAGTCCGTAGGCGGGTAGATCCATGCGGATGATCCGATAGTCCTGCTTTAGTTGAATCGTCCAATCTTCGAAAGTATGTAAACTTGAGCCGGTACCATGCAGTAGAACAATTGGGATGGAGTCTGCGCTATTCCCTTCATCACGAAAATGAACGTCCATTCCCTTTACAGAGATAAAAGCTGATGGGGCGGGAGCGTATTTTGTCTTTAACTCCTCTAAAGGAATATCGCGATAACCATAAAGGGAAACAATAACAGTCGCCAAAATGACAATGCCTAAAAGGGTCGCTTTGAGAATAGTATTTGATAATTTCATATCACGTCAGGACTTTGTTTTAAATTCTTCTCTCTATTTTAAACGAAGCAAATTTTTCGTTTTTAAGCCTCGTCCAGTCACTTTTTAAAATGCTGTAATAAGCAGTATCTCTGCGATGGCCATCAAGCATTAGGGTATGACTTCTTAAGGTCCCTTCATAAACACCACCAATTTTTTCAAGGGCCTTTCTCGATTGAACGTTTCGGCTGTCAGTTCTAAATTCAACTCTTTCAATCTCTAATTCGTCAAAAGCGTAGGACAATAAAAGGTATTTACAGTGTTGGTTTAAACCCCTTCCTTGTGATTTTTTATCTATCCAGGTCCAACCAATTTCTAGCCTCTGATTTTCAGTGGAGATATTGCCAAAGCTTGAGCATCCAATGTATCTAGCCTCTGATTTATCATAAATACAAAAGGTATAGCGGAGGCCATCTTTCTGAGCCTGTAAAGCCTGATGAAAATTGTTTTTTAGCGACTCTTCACTACCAAATGGAGAAGGCGAGAATTTTAATAGGTCAGGATTTTTTAGGGAAATGGCGAGCAATTCATTAAAGTGAATCTCGCTCAGAGGTTCTAATCGAATAAGGTCGTTTTCAAGAGTAATAGTCTCCGGGGAATTCATATTTCTTCCAAAATTGAATTCCCTTTTGAAAGGTCACCTGAAGTCCATTGCCATTCTTCATGTAGTCGGATTTTACCGTCTTTATAATGCTCGGGCTTTGATTGACAGAAACCAGTCATCAGTTCTCCCTTCTTATTCACTTGATGATACCTCATCTCTATGCCGCCACTTTGATCAACCAAGCCAATTAAGTGTCCATTAACAATATTCTCTCCCGCATAGGAGCAGGTCACAATAGCGCCTTCTTGCTGATAATGGAAAATCATTTCATTAGAAACTTCCCCAGTATCCGAATTAGATATCGGTCGGAATTTTCGATTATGGTAGTTAATATTCATATTTCTTTTAAAGAGTAGTTAAAGCGACACCTTAAAATGCATCTTAGCCTAGAAAAGGTTCGGTGCAGCTAAATATACTTATTCCGCTGATAATTTCTTTCTGAAGCAAAAAGGGTTAGACTTCTTTGACTGCTAGCAGAGGCTAAGTTTAGCTAAAATGCATTTTCATTCCTTCGTGAGACTGTTGAAAACCTAAATCCTCGTAAAACTTAATGGCTTCCGGTCGCTTCTTATCCGTGGTCAATTGCAGTAAATGGGCACCCCTTTCTTTTGCCTGGCTAATTGCCCATTGAAACATTTCTTTGCCAATTCCTAGTCCTCTCTGATCCTTTCGAATTCTAACCGCTTCAATTTGCGCCCTTAGCCCACCTTGGTAAGTGAGGTATTGTATAAAAGTTAATTGTAAGGTTCCAATAACTTCGGCACTGTCATTTTCAACGATAATCAAGTCTTGATTTTCATCCGAGTTTATTCTCTCAAAAGCCTTTAGGTAAGAAGAGGGCAGCGGGATCTGAAATTTTTCTCTTTTCTTGCCCAGGTCATCATTGGAAATCATCTCGACAATAGTTGATAGGTCTTCTTCTCTGGCTTTTCGGAATTTCATGGGGTAGTATTTATGTTTTGACCTTTAATCCCTAGAGATTACCAAGCAGGCAGTCCTTAATAAAGGGATCCTTTTTTAATTAAAATGATCTTGTTTTGAAAGATAGATCTTCTGCCGGAAGGTTTTAAGAAAGATTTTTTCAAAATCCTAGATTGGTGATTATTCATTTGCATGGATGTTTTGCACGTTTTTAAGTTTAGAGAATTATCTGGGTGAGAGGCTGGAGGAATACGCTGGGTGATCAGCTTCTCCATGTCAAAACTCTAGGAAGAAGAGAAAGGCACAAGCTCGGCGTGGGTAACCTGTTTTGATGCGATAAAGGGGTTCAATTATTCAAACGGGTAAGAAAAAAAATTGGTGGCCGATTATTTAGGGTCTCCTTTTTTTCCGCTAAAAAGTCTTGCTCAAGATGGTGACGATTACTTTCATATATCGTCAATTATTATTCTTATAACTTTGGAAGATTATTCAAAATCCCCCAAATTAAACATTGGCAAACTGGACATACTTCTACCTTATTCATATTGAATTCTTAGGCTTCAGATACCACGGTTGGCAAAAGCAAGCCAATACTAAATCTGTGCACGGAATGATTGACAAAACATTCGATTTCATTTTCGACCATGCCAATTATCGGACCCTAGGTTGCGGTAGGACGGATGCGAAAGTGTCGGCAGACGATTACGCTCTAGAGCTTTTTACCAATGAAGAACAGCTGCCCGAACAACTTCTCGAAAGACTAAACCTCAATCTTCCTTCGGATATAAGAGCTAAGTCCGTAAAGGCAGTTAGTGCAGATTTCAATGTGATTCAGAGTGCGCGCACTAAAGAATACCATTATTATTTTTCATCAGGTGAGAAGTCTCACCCCTACAATGCGCCATTTATTAGAGATTTTGGAAAGCAACTCTCCATGGAAAACATGGAAGAAGCGGTAAAATTTTTTGAGGGCAGGCATAATTTCAAACGCTATGCAAGTAAGCCCTCGGCGGAGACGGTTTTAGTGCGTGAAATCTTCTCGGCTACAATAGAACCGAACACTAAATTTACGGGACAATTTGCTCCACAAAATGCTTTTGTGTTTAAGGTAAAGGCTAAAGGCTTTTTGCGTTATCAGGTGCGTTTAATGATGGGAGCTTTAGTAGAAGTAGGCCGAGGAATATGGTCGGCGGATGATCTCAGACAATCGCTAATTGAATACGATGGACTGCAAATAAGGCATATCGCTCCTTCTTCAGGCTTGGTGCTGCATAAAGTGGACTTTGAAGACGCTATTTCTTCTTAAAAGGATTTGTCAAAGTCACCAGCTTTATTTTAAACTTTTACTTGGTCTTATTGATTTTTTCAAGCCTCATTCTGCTCTTTTCGCTTAAAACCTGAGTTCGGCGTAAAATTATAGTCTCAGATTTTCATTTTATTGAAAGATCACTGCTAAGCCTCTTCTTAAAAGCGTTTTCTGCGCCTTAGCCCCTCACAATAGCCCGCTATTGCTTCACCGCTTCGGCTTGAAACCTACTATTTATAAGAGGTTTGAGGCCTAGTTTTACATCGTATTCAGGTTATTAGGAATACTAATCAGGAGGACTTTAAAACCCTTTAAATCAGGCCATTATTAATTTTTCAGATAGCGATTCACTCGCAATTAAGCCCGCCATAGCTAGCGGGATTAATTAAGCCTAGAACGTTTCCGTCAATAGTAGAAGTTCCCTCTGGTGATTCATTTTTCTCTTCCAAAAACACTTCAGTTTCAAACAGCTTGCCATGCTTATTTTTGCTTAGCGGTGAATGGTGGATATGATTTTGAATGCCTCTTGCCGTGGTCATTCAATTAATAAAATATCAAGCCTTATAGGTTTCAATCACTTTTATCATATCCTTTAATTGTTTCATTTCAAAACGCTCTATTCCAAAGTAATTTGCAATTTTTAAGTAAGAATCAAGATCGTTATTGGCTTTAATACTTTTTACTTCCTTTTGTACTTCTGCAAACTCTTTTTTGCTTTGCATTTGCAGGTATAAGTCAGTATACATTTTATAATTCTCAATGGTGGGCTTATCAAATTGAGAGCTAAACATTGCCAAATAATGATTAAGATATCCTTTGGGATACTTCACTTCCAGCGCCTCAGAAATTTTATCGACGAAGGCATATTGGTAATCTATTGCGAGACATTCAAATGTCTCCTCTTTAAGAAAAAAGATAAAGTGACGCAGTTTGCTTTTATTGGCCTTCTCATTAATTATCTGCTTGTCATCGGGGAAATCATTTTTCCAATTGGAGCCTAGCAGTTCATAAAACTCTCCCCAGGGCAATTGTGCATTTTTATATCTAAACTCTCCACGATTATATCCTTCTTCGCCAGTAGCTCCTAAGCGATAAGCATAAACATCCAAAAACTTAAGTGTTCCCTTATCGTCTTCATCAATATGTTGGAATAGTAATGGGTTTA
>JBNMPT010000138.1:0-4929 GCA_051277025.1 Roseivirga sp.
TAAAAGCGATTACTTAGTGCGGACTTGTCCTCGCTTAAGCTGTCAATAGTTTCAAGCAGAGCCAAATATTCGTACTCGCTATAGCTCGATAGCCACTTGGAAATAGAGTCGAGGTGATTAAGGTCTTTTTGCGCAGAAAGAGAGAGGCTAATAGACAGAAGCAGAAAGAGGGAGACTAAACTTTTCATTCCACGGTTTCTTCAATAGCCAAGCTGGTACTTACATGAATCGAAAGTAGAATTAGCAGGAGTTGAATGCTTTGTCTTTTGGCCGAAATCATGGGCTCTGTAGCATCGAAAATATTGTCGGTTAGCCAATGACTAAAGGAATAGACCAAGGCAGTGCCAAGAAAAACGATTGCCATGTTTTTAAGATTCAAATCGACAGTTTTGATCGCGTAAGCCGCAATTACATAATAAATTAAAGCGATCAGGCCGAGGCCAAGTCCTTCCAGCCACATAGATGGAATAGGGGAGTAGGAAAGCCAGGCCGTAGACAATAAAAGCCCAAGGGCAACTACTTGCAGAAGTATCATTTTAGCGATGCGTTCGCCAACTGCCCCGCTAGTATTATACCAAGCAAGTGGAAAGGCGAAAACAAAGGGAAGGCTCAGCCAGAAATTACCAAAATGGGCAATGATTAGCCCGATAAAGATTATCAGGCTTCCCCAAATTAAAGTTTTATTGCGCGGGGAGAAATTCATGATTCATGGGTATATAAAGGCAGTAGATAACGTTTAAAATAGATGATGGCTAAGCTGCTTAAGGGGATGGCCAAAAGGACGCCGATTGTACCCAGACTGAAGGTCCAAAAGCTTAAGGCCAAGACCATTATCACGGGATTCATACCAATATTTTTTTCCATTATACGAGGGGTAAGCACTATTTCCTCTATCAGACTGGCGAGGACAAATACGCCGCTAGAAATTGAGAAGAAAAAGAGAAAGCTCTGTGGGTTTTCTGCTGATAATACCATGCAACCCAATGCTATGGGAATGAGCAGTAAGTAATGAAAATAAGGAATGTAAAGTAGAAAGAAAAGGGCGATTAGAATTAAGAAAGACCCGGGCAGGTCGAGTAAGGTAAAAGCAAGGATATAGAGAGGCATCAGCCAGAGAATAATGCGTGTACGCAGTTTGAAATAGCGAATAAAGCTGTTATCGAAGTCACGCCACAGCATTGCCGATTGAGAAGCGACTTTAGGGGTAAAATAGCGTGCTTTTAATTTCTGAAAGTAGGGTATCTGGTAAAGGCATAAAGCAAAGTAGAGTAAGGTGGAGCCAATTATATAGATTAGGCTAAAACTTGGGCTGTTACTTTTTTCCGTTTCTGGGTCACTTTTGAAGAGCGCTTTTACTTGGTCAAAAGAAGCTCCGAGAGATTCAAAATCGATACTAGAAGTGCTACTGCTATCGCTTTGCAGTAAAAGAGATTCTAAGTCTTTTTTAAGGTCTTCAGTAATGTTTTCGCTGGGGTAAAACTTTTGAATATAACTTTTCACCTTCAGTGCACTAGCGTCTAGTTCATTTTGGTTTTCTGAAACAAGCACATTCACACTCTTATTAAGGCGCTGGAAGTCACGATTTATAAAAGTGCCCAAAAACAGACTAGAGGCGATGCCAATTAAGAGTAGGACGACTAAAAATACCGTTGCCGAAAAGTCCCAGTTTTTCAGCCACTTCTGCATGAAAGCTATGGGTTTGGCGGCAATAAAAGTAAGAATCAGTGCAAGGGCAAAAGGGAGAAAAATGCCATAGTAATACACGAAGAGCGCGAGACCTAAAGCAAAGCCAAGAATTTGTAGGATAATGTTTTTTAGCTTGGAGCCTGAGGTCACCTTAGAGGACTGATTCATAAAGGCTAATTTAACTAAAATGCAAATGTTTTAACAGTAATTTCTTCACGGTCTTTCTTTTTAGGAGCGCTCTTATATTAATCCATCTTCTTTTTACTAGTCCCTTAGACGGCTTAAATTTAGGGTAGGGCGATCCTTAGGTAATTAGAAATCTAATGGAAGTAAGTTGTAAAATACTCAACAGCGGTTTTTGTGAAGAGACTAATTTGCCTCAATTAATAACGTTCGATAAGCAAAGCTCTGGCTGGACCTGTTATTTAGGAAGCTCACTAAAGTTCACAAGGCTTTCTTGCCAAGCATTTTATTTGCAAGGATATTCGCAGTTGAGTTTGTGATTTTAAGCTAAGCCGTTTTCTGCGTCAAGAAAAAGGCCAAGTAAAGGGGTTTACGGGCAGTTTTTAAATTAAGGTGAGCAAAGTGTTAAAGGCAGTGGCTTACATTAACACGCCTTTTTTAGACTCAATAACAGGAGGTAAGTCTGTTTCGCCTAACATTTCTCGGAGGTCAATTTCAATGGTTCTGCAAAGGGAAAGCATGGGAATATCATTCCCCATTCCTTGAAAAGGATTTTCTGAGTAGTCGCCTATCACCTCCATCATAACGTAAACCCAACCAATTAAGGCCGTAATGGGCACGGAAAGCCACAGGCCATAATCGCCTACTTCTAGCAATTCGGGAATCATGCTAAAGGGCAACAGGGCGATAAAGATCCCCACAAAATAGCGGCTCATATTGGCGTACTGTCGAGGTAAGGGGAATTTTTTAATGCGTTCATTCTTCCCTTGTAAAGTATAGAAGCTTCTTAAAATACTCATCATTTCCATGTGGCGGAAATCGTCGATAATTCCTTTTTCACGCATTGTTTTTAAGTCTCTGGACTGCTCATTTATTATCTGAGTGGCGGTATTTTTTGTTTTAAAGAGTCGTTCTATCTCATCTTCCGGAAGGAACTGTTCGAGCTCAGAATGGCTGTGCTGATCGGCTATCAGTCCCACACCAAATTGCTGTTGATATTTTTCCGCATATTTTGCTAGATGCCCTCCTTGGCTAATATGCTCCCATGGTGTAGGAATTAGTAATTGGCTGCGATGGGTATACAGCCAGGCGACATGTCGGTATATTAAGCGCTTTTTTATTTGGTATAATTCAACAGGACTCAACTTAGAGGAAGCGAAAAGGTTACTTATAAACCCGTCTACCATCATTCCCCAAGTACGACTATCGTTCACGATGCCGCCCCAAATTTTTCGGGCCTCCCACATCCTATCGTAGGCTTGGTTGTTTTTAAAGCCAACGTAAAAAGCCACGGCGGTGCCAATAACTGAAATAGGGAGCCAAGGAATACGAAAGGCAATGATATTAAAATAGTATAGGGAGGCGAGACTACTCATAAGAACCAAGAGCCAAATAATATGGTGACCGGTCCATTTGATTAGGCTTAATATGCTGATTCCTTTGGTGACTATCATGCTTAATGTCTTTTGCAATCAATCTAACTTAAGTTAATCGATAATGCAAACCTTTAAAAGACACCCCAGGTGGAGAGTAAAATAAAGATAACGGTCAAGGCAACAGCGATGCCGATAATTAAGCCGGCTAGGGCCAGTCCTTTGCCCCCTAATTTGGGGTTTTTCTTAATTCTATATAAACTTATCAGACTAGCGATAATGCCGAAAATCGAGATGGGCCCAAGAAAGCTTAGCACAAAACCAGCAATGGCCCAAAGGTCTTTTCTTGGCTTTGGTTTATGTTCTTTTTTACGATCTTTTCGTATTACTTCATTTTCCTTTTCCTTTTCAGTGTTTTTAGTGGTAGCTATGGTGGAAGTGTTGCTTTGAATTTTTGATTGGTCTAGCCTATTTTCTTTCCTGCTTTCGGCAGTTAGAGAAAGAGTTTTAAAAGAGCGGGGCTGGGTTTCGTGAAAACGGTGCTTATCGATTGCTGACAAGGTGTTTAGACTTTTGACCTGGTGTTGGACAGTGACTTCTTTATGTGGTATTCGAGCATTGTTATTAGGCCAGTCAATATGATAGCCAGTACGATGAATGCGTTTTTCTAAGCTACAGGAGCTTCCGATTACCAGTAACAGCATTATTGATATTGAGAGTGTTTTTATTTTTTTCATACTTCGCGATTATTAAAGCTCGACCTCAGAACAATATTTTAAGTTCGACCCAATATCTGATGTTCTAATTAAAGCTCGATTTCAGGTTCATGGCAAATTAAGAAAGGGCTAGGGATATTGGACGGTATTAAGCTGCATTAAATGCTTAAAGCAAATCTAGATCACAAAAAGCCGATGGTATAGTAATCAGATTATGATTAGCAATGGATTTAAGTTCAAATAGCTTGTTGTTAATTCATTAAAGCCGCCTTAAATCATAGGAGTAATCTTGAGAAAAAGTGAAAACAACTTGCATTAAAGCCCTATAGATTTAAACACAGTGACGTTTCATGGTGCTGCTTAGAAACCTTTGTTACAATCCTTATGGATGACCCCTCAGTGCTGGGAATGGTAGGCAACTCCAAGGAGATAAGCCAGCGAAAAGTTGTAGAAGAAAAGCTAAAAATTAGTGAAGCTTACTATTGAGGTTTTTACGAATCATTATAATTACTTATTGGGGAAAAGAAGCAAAGGTGGTTTTAGTAACTGATATGACCGAACGCCGCCAATATATCCAGGCTATGGAGGCACAAAACAAAAAACTCAAGAAAATTGCTTGGACACAATCGCATGTGCTGCGTTCTCCTCTTTCAAATATTTTGGGCTTAGCGCAGATGTTAAAAAATGAGGGTGGCACATTTAAGGAGAAGAAAAGAGAGGAGTTTTTAGGCCACTTACTGCTTTCAGCCAATACCTTAGATGAAGCGATTAGTGAGATAGTTGTTGATAGTTAGTTAGAAGTGGATAAAATTGATTAAAATATTTGGCTTGAGCAGTAAGGAATAATCTTAGTTTTCTACGAATAGTGCGCTCTTATGGGAAGAAGGACCTGCTCTGCAGGCGACGAGATTTAAGGTGGTTTCAGCAGCTTGGGAGCCTTCTATTCTTTAAGGTACTAAAGTCAAACCCGT
>JBNMPT010000139.1:0-4915 GCA_051277025.1 Roseivirga sp.
GCCCTGTTCAATTTAATCTCTTTCAGTACCAAACACAGTTCTTTAACCAGACTTCCCTTTTTATTAATGAGGACAATTTCTGTCAAACCAATCATGACAATTTCAGCTTCAGCCTAGGAGTCGACACCAGCATTTGCAGTACTATTGACTTCCGTTTAAAAGCAGACACCTCCGCTTCGAATTTTAATTATTGGTGGAGTACCGGAGAAACAACTGAGGAAATTAGTCTTCCCGAGTCAGGTCTTTATTGGCTTGAAATCAGTAATGATTGTGGTAGTTTCCGTTTCCGAGATAGCATTATTATCAGCATTTTTCCTCTGATTGAATTTCAACTTAGCTTTAGCCCTGAGAGTGCTTTTACTGGCGAGGAGGTGAGTTTTCTCGCAGCAGGAAACGGTAGCTTTATCTGGCACCATAATAATAAAATTAAAGCAGGAGCTGCAGTGAAGTTTATCGCCAGTAGTGCTTTCGCAGATGGAGTGATAGTTGAGTTTATAGACAGCAATAATTGTGCATCCTATGACACCCTTTATCCTCAGCTTTTAGAAACGAATTTATATATGCCCAATGCCTTTAGCCCCAATGGCGACGGCCTAAATGATATCTTTGGCTTGCAAAAAGGAGTTGTCTATCATTATACTCTAGACATTTACGATCGTTATGGAGCACAGATAGCTTCATTAAACAATGAAAGTTGGAATGGAAGAAACTACTTGTCGGGAAGCTATCTTTACATTTTACGCTACCAATTCGCTCCTGCTGCTGATTTCAAAACTATTAAAAGCACCCTAAACCTAATCCGATGAATGAAGTAGAAGCTTTTACAATACGTGTTTACGGCTTATTGATTTCCGAGGAAAGCCTTTTGCTTTCGCAAGAAAATATCTTTGGCAGTATCTACACTAAATTACCTGGAGGTGGATTAGAATTCGGCGAAGGGACCATTGAATGTGTGCAAAGAGAGTTTGAAGAAGAAGCGAACCTTAATATTAGCGTGGAGAAGCACTTCTATACCACTGAAGATTTTGTGGCTTCTGCCTTCAATTCGCAAATGCAAGTAATGAGTATATACTACTTGGTAAGCTGCAAGGATCTCTCTCCACTTTTGCATCTGCCAAAGAGCGACTTTAAAAAGCATGGTGATCAAAAACTTTATTGGAAAAAGCTCTCAGACCTAAGCACCGAGGACGTAGACCTCAGTATTGACAAAATTGTTGTGGAAAAACTACTAAGCAAGTAGGGCAATTAATTCCCTCTTGGTATTGCTAGTCACCAAGATAGAATATTCTTCGCGCTATTTTTGTGAAAATATTTTCCATGCGACTAACCAAAATTGTTCTTAGCCTTTTAATTGTCTTCCAGCTCAATGCTCAAAATAACTTCAACTTTTATCTCGAGCCTTTAAATATTGCTAATCTTAATGGCCTCCAATCTTTCTCTCATGGCGAATACCAAGGGAAATGGATAATAATGGGCGGTAGATTAGACGGTTTACACCAAAGACAACCCTTTGCGGCTTTTGGTAATGCTGGCCATAATGATCAAATCATTATTGTCGACATCAATGCTGAAACTAGTCAGTCCTACTCCATTACTGGACTCCCCGACGTTTTATATGATCAATTACGCTCTACCAATATGGAGTCCTATCAGCAGGATAGTCTCTTAATTTTAATAGGCGGTTATGGATATTCATCTGCGGCAGCGGATCACATTACCCACCCCTATATCACCATTGTAAACTTAAAAGGTCTTTTAAATGCTTTGACTAATGGTAGCAGCATCAATTCTCATTTCTACCAGATTTTAGATCAAGACATGGCGGTTACGGGTGGTTATCTCGAAAAGCTATACGACAGCTATTACCTAGTGGGTGGTCAACGTTTTGATGGACGTTATAATCCCCATAATGGTCCTACTTTCACTCAGACCTATACCAGTGCCGTTCGTCGTTTTCAGTTGCAAAATAACAATGGTAGTTTTTCTGTAAACTGGCAGACGGCCTATAATGATACGGCACTTTTTCATCGTCGCGACTACAATGTTCTTCCACAAATCAGCCTAAATGGCGAGCAAAGTATGATTGCCTTTTCGGGAGTTTTCCAACAGAATGTGGATCTTCCCTATTTAAATGCCGTGCATGTTGACAGTTCTGGTTTTAATGAAATACCGAATTTTTCACAATATTATAATCATTACCATTGTGCTAGCATTGCCATGTATGATTCTGTTAATCAAGAGATGCACAATGTTTTCTTCGGAGGTATTGCCCAGTATTTCGATCAAAATGGCGTGCTTACTCAAGACAATAATGTGCCCTTTGTAAAGACGATTGCAAGAGTTAGCCGAGATGCGCAAGGGAATTATAGTGAACATAAATTAGCTGCTGAAATGCCTAGTTTTTTAGGAGCTGGCTCCGAGTTCTTTAGTACTTCTAATATCCCTAAGACTGAGACTGATATTATCAAGTTCGACCAGCTAATTGGCGACACCATTTTAGTTGGTTACATTTTAGGCGGCATTGAAAGTACGGCAGCGAATGTTTTCTTCACCAATACGGGCACTCAAAGTTCGGCTAGCAGCAAATTATTTAAAGTCTACCTACTTAAAGGCAATAGCATTGGACAAAGTGAATTAAACACACAAAGCAAGGAGAATTGGCAATTACAAATTAGTCCTAATCCAAGTTCTAAATATTTGCAAATTCAGTTTTATGCAGAAAAAGGAGATGCTTTTTCCATTCTTCTGCGCGACACTCAAGGTAGATTAGTGTTAAGTGAAAGCTTAAATCAAAGTCCTACCGATGGACTAAGAACAGAGGAAATAGCCATAGGTGATTTAACCAGCGGGCAATACTATATCCTGCTGCAGAACGAAAATGGACAAATGGTTCAACAAAAAGTGATTATCCATTAAGTATCCCTCTAAACCAAAAGACTTTTCATACGTTTAGGCTTAGATATAAGTAAACCTATGATAGTTTTAATAAGTGGTGGCAGCGGCCTTGTTGGTGAGGCCATAACCAGTATTCTGCTTCAGAGTAATTATACCGTTCGACACTTAAGCCGTAGCGTCAAAAAACGCGCTGATGGGGTGGAAGTTTTCGCATGGGATACCGATAGAGGTAGTCTTGATGAGGCCGCTTTTAAAGATCTCGACTATATAATAAACCTAGCTGGTGCTTCCATTGCGAAGCGCTGGACTCCAAAATATAAAAGTGAGGTACTGCGCAGTCGTTTGGAAGGAACACGTTTACTCTTTGATACCGCGTCGAAATTAGGCACAGCATTAAAAGCCTTTATTTCGGCCTCGGCGGTAGGATATTACCCCAATAGTTTCAGTAAGACCTTTAACGAAGACGATGCTCCTGGTAGCAATTTTCTCTCTTTAATTTGTGAGGAATGGGAACGAGAAGCCTTTAACTTTGAGCAATTAGGGATAAAAACTTTTATCCTGCGAATCGGCATTGTACTTTCTACTAAAGGAGGAGCGCTTCCGCAGATGGCAATGCCCGTAAAATTTGGTTTAGGCGCCCCATTGGCCAGTGGTAAACAGTGGATGCCTTGGATTCACATAGAAGACCTTGCTCGTCAATTTGTGTATTGCATAGAAAGCCCTGGCTTAAAACCGGGAGTTTATAATGCCGTTGGCCCTAAATCCGCAAGTAATAAAGAGCTCACGCAGGCAATAGCCAAAAGCTTGAAAAGGCCTTTGTTTATACCTACCGTGCCCGCTTTTGCGCTAAAGCTTTTACTAGGCGAGATGTCAGAAACTGTTTTAGCCAGTAACCGCTGTTCCAATCAAAAAATCCGTTCCAGTGGCTTTAAATATAAGTTTCTTCTATTAGAGGATGCCTTGGCCGACCTTTACGCCAAATAGATTTATATTTTTGAAGCCTAGAAAAGAATCATTTAACTTTATGAAGCAATTAGTACTTATTCTAAGTGTTCTTAGCCTACCACTGTGGGCTCAAGGCCAGAGTACAAATCAGAGTAAATTCCGACAGTTATCAGACCAATTAGCTACTCCCAATATGTATCGCACTGGAGGCGGCGCACCGGGAGCATTTTACTATCAGCAGCAGGCCAATTATTCTATGAATATTCGTCTTGATGATGAAAATCAAAGAATTTATGGCGAGCAAACAGTCACCTATATTAATAATGCCCCCGAGTCACTGGACTATTTATGGGTCCAGTTAGATCAAAATGTACGCGCGCAAAACAGCCTCACCCAGCAAATAAAAACTGGTTCCGTGGGCAGTGGCATGAGCGCAAGTCAAATTGAGAAACTCTTTTACAACTTTGATGGTGGCTTTAAGATCGATCAGGTGAGCAATGAAGAAGGTACTAATCAAAGCCATACCATAAACTACACTATGATGCGCATCAATTTAGATGAGCCTTTAAAAAATGGTGATAGCATCAGCTTTGGGGTAAAATGGTGGTATAACATTAATGAGCGCGCTAAATACGGCGGTCGATCCGGCTTAGAGTATTTTAAGGACGAAGATAATTACCTCTACACTATCGCTCAGTTTTTTCCTCGCATGGCAGTATACAACGATGTGGAAGGCTGGCAGAATAAACAGTTTTTAGGTAGGGGTGAGTTTGCTCTGCCATTTGGGGATTATGACGTAAAAATCACTGTTCCTTCCGATCATATTGTTGGGGCCACAGGAGTCTTGCAAAACCCTGCTGCCGTTCTTAATGAAGAACAGCTAAAGCGACTGGAGCAAGCGAGAGAAAATACTGAAGACCCCGTTTTCATAGTTACCGAAGCAGAAGCAAAAAGGGCAGAAAAGAAGAAAACTAAGGGCGAAAAGACTTGGCACTTTAAAGCAAAAAATGTTAGAGACTTTGCTTTCTGCTCCTCACGTAAATTCATCTGGGATGCCATGGCCGTTAAATTTGGC
>JBNMPT010000140.1:0-4902 GCA_051277025.1 Roseivirga sp.
ATCTTATAAAAAACCCACATTTATGAAGTTTATTACACATTTAATGATCATAAGTTTATTTTCCATGCTTCTTTTAAGTTGTGAAAGCGAAAACACGGATGAACAAATAGCGAACGCCTCGTTTACTGGATTAACCCAAGATCTGCAGGTTCCCTCAGGTTTTAATTTTATGACTAGCAAGAATGTTGACTTCTCGTTTAACTTGGAAGAAGCACCATTAAATGGCAAGTATCTCTTGGAAGTATATGCAGATATCCCTAGCGCGGGTTCGGGCTCTTTGTACAAGTCCTTTTTGTCTCCAGTTGCTCAGTTAAATTTTGGAACTTCCGTGCCGGCAGAGATTGACCAAGTATATGTTGTGCTTTGGTCTCCTGACGGAAGCAGTTTTTTGACTGTTTTACCAATATCCAATGCCTCAGTTGGTTATACGTTTTATCAAGGAAAGATGAAAATGTCAAAAGCGGCAACTTCAAGTTCGGATTGCTCTAGTGGTTGTGATGTTAGTCGCACCCACAGTGGTGATTGGACTGCTGATGAAGACTCTGAAAGTAAAAAGGAGACGACCTATTGCGTGACTGGCTCCTATAATGGATCAGGTAGCATTACTCTTAAAGATAAAAGTATCGTTAGGCTCTGTGGAAGTGGTTCTATACCAACCGTTACTATTAATCAAGGTGTTTTAGAGATTACCGGTGATGCAAATGTTACCATCAATAATCTTAACCTAAATAGTAACATTGATAATGAGATAATCGTATATGCTGGCGGGGCTTTAACAATCACCAATACATTCAGCCCAAATGCCGACATAAGTAATTATGGAACGATTAGCTTATCAGCCCTAAACTTAAATAATTCGGCTGAGCTTAAAAATTACGGAACTTTTAATGTGATCACTAATAACTCTACTTCATTAATTGGTGATGTTAATAATTATGGCTTTATGACTTTTAGTGGAAACCTGACTATAAATGGCGGGAGTGAATTTAAGAATGATTGTACTTTAATTTGTGAGGGTGACTTAAACGTGACTGGTAAAGTTAAGGTAGATCAGGGATTTATAAGAGTAGATGATCGCACCTATATTAACGGAGGAGGCGAAGTTGAATTGAAAGAAGGATCTCAATTAACGACCAAGGATATTTGGGTTATTGGAAAGATTAAGGGAGAAGGAAGTACTTCTATTGTAAAAGTGAGTGGAAGATCAGATGCAAATTGGGGAGCGAAAATCGAAAAGAGTATTGAATTTTGCGATGCAGATGGTATTGAGAATTTTCCGAATAATATATTTTTAAGTGGTGCAAAAGCGGCTTGTGATGTAACTATTCAAACTTCAGCTTGTAACCCAGAAGGGAATGGTGTGCCGAATATAATAGACTCTGATAACGATGGCGTGGCGGATGAATTGGATGCTTATCCAAATGACGCAAGTCGTGCCGCGAATAGTTTTTACCCGAGTGAAAATGCTTATGGGACTTTGGCTTTTGAGGATTTATGGCCAGCTTTCGGTGATTATGACTTTAATGACTTAGTTGTAGATTATAGATTTCAGAATGTTCTCAATGCGGATAATGATGTTGTTGATTTATTAAGTCGTTTCGTTACCCGCAGTATTGGTGGTGATTTTGAAAATGGCTTCGGAATTCAGTTGGACTTACCTTCTGCTTCAGTTAGTTCGATTTCGGGTTCTATCATTACTGAAAACATTATTTCTTTCTCTGCCAACGGTACCGAGCAAGGCCAGTCTAAAGCAACAGTAATTGCCTTTGACAATGCTAAATCAATTCTAGTAAATACTACCGGTGCAGCTTTCGTAAATACGGTAAGTGTTAATCCCAAAATAGATGCCGACACCATGGATATTGCCATAGGTTTTACTTCTCCCCAAACCATTGCTTCGCTCGGTCAAGCACCTTTTAATCCCTTTATATTTGTAAATGGTGATAGAGGTAGAGAAGTGCATTTAAGTGGCATTGCTCCCACTGCCTTAGCGAATACTGCTCTATTTGGAACGGGGGATGATAATACTAGCGCCAATGGTGATAACGCTTACCGGGGCTCTAATAATTTACCATGGGCGATTAATGTCGTAGGGGGTTTTAATTACCCAGAGGAGCTGACAGATATATCTGCGGCGTATAACTTTTTCGGTGCCTGGGCTCAGAGCGGCGGTTCGGTTAATGAAAATTGGTACATCGATTTCCCAGGAAACATCAATGCGGCCGATCTCTATCAATAATGTTTTTCGACTTTAAGTAATAAAAAAAGCCTCGCAATTGCGAGGCTTTTTTTATTATAAGTCAAACTTTTATTTATTTAAAAGCTTGGATTCCAGTAATGTCAGCACCAGTTATTAATAGGTGAATATCGTGGGTGCCTTCATAGGTCACCACCGATTCTAGGTTCATCATGTGGCGCATAATAGAGTAGTCTCCGGTGATTCCCATTCCGCCTAAAATCTGACGGGCTTCACGGGCTATCTTTAGTGCGATCTCCACGCTATTGCGCTTTGCCATACTGATTTGGGCTGTGGTTGCTCTGCCTTCGTTTTTAAGTACACCTAATCGCCATACTAAGAGTTGCCCTTTAGTGATTTCCGTAATCATTTCAGCGAGCTTCTTTTGTTGCAGCTGGAAGCCTGCGATAGGTTTTCCAAACTGAACGCGTTCCTTCGCATAACGTAAAGCTACGTCGTAGCAGTCCATTGCCGCGCCCAAAGCTCCCCAGGCAATGCCATATCGCGCAGAATCTAAGCAACCAAGGGGTGCTCCAAGTCCACTGCGACCAGGAAGTAAATTTTCTTTAGGAACTTTAACATTATCAAAAACTAACTCGCCAGTAGCACTTGCACGCAAACTCCATTTATTGTGGGTTTCCGGAGTGCTGAACCCTTCCATGCCGCGTTCTACTATAATCCCGTGAATTCTTCCTTCTTCATTCTTGGCCCAAACCACTGCAATATCGGCAAAGGGTGCATTGGAGATCCACATTTTCGCTCCATTCAGAAGGTAATGGTCACCCATATCCTTGAAATTAGTAGTCATGCCGCTGGGGTTAGATCCATGATTAGGCTCCGTAAGACCAAAGGCGCCTAAGAATTCTCCGCTTGCTAATTTGGGAAGATATTTTTTTCTCTGTTCTTCACTTCCGTAAGAAAAGATTGGATACATAACCAGAGAAGACTGCACCGAGCAGGTGGAGCGAACCCCAGAGTCGCCGCGCTCTATCTCTTGCATCATTAAGCCATAGCTTATTTGATCCAGACCAGCGCCTCCATACTCTTGCGGGATATAAGGGCCAAAGGCTCCTACATCAGCAAGACCTTTAATTAAGTGCTTGGGAAACTCAGCTTTTTGGGCGTAGTCCTCAATAATAGGACTAACTTGCTGCTTCACCCAATCGCGTGTTGCATTGCGTACTAAAATGTGTTCTTCTTGTAAAAGGTCGTCTATATTGTAATAGTCGGGTGCTTCAAATAAATCACTTGCCATCTAATCAATTTTATGCAAATGTAGTTATAGTCTAATAGTCAATATCAATCATATAAAAACTTTAATCTTAAAAATCCATGAAAAAAAATTATTTACTGCTAACACTAAGTTTAGCCCTGTCGACCTTCATTGTAAATGATGCTTTTACCAACTCTAGTGGCTCCCCAAGTGGCAGCTCCGGTGGGCCGAGTGGAAATAATAATAGTTGTGCTCGATCAGGTTGTCATAATGGGCCAAATGCTTCAGTTCAAACAGTTTTAATAAGCACAAATATTCCCTCTTTGGCAGGCTTTAAGGAAGACTCTGTTTATCAAATTACTGTGCAGGCAAATAATGGTGGAGTGGGAACTAATAAAATGGGTTTTTCAGCATCAGTAGAAAGTGCCGGTGGTTTTGAAGGCCTTGTAACAGTTTCTGATGCGATTAACACGAGGAAAACGGGTTCATATATTACTCATACTTCAGCGGGAAACAATGGTGCTGCGGGTGTGAATAGCTGGGTTTTAGACTGGAATGCAGGCCAGGCAGTTGATCAAAGTACTGTTTATGTTGCGGTTAATTTCACTAATAATAATGGTGGCACAGGAGGCGATGTGATAGTAACGCAAACCCTTGTTTTGTCTAAAGCAAGCGGTAATATTGGACAATTAGAGATGAATGCAGTAAAATTAAGTATTTATCCTAACCCAGTGAAAGACCAGTTTATTGTAAGGGGAAACACTAGCTTAAAAGCACCCTTTAAATTGACGAGCATCAATGGTGAGTTCCTGATGGATTTAGTTCATACAGAAAGATTCTCCGATGATCATTATCGTTTTGATATTTCTGATCTAGCGAAGGGAAATTATATTTTAAGCGATTCGCAAGGATTTAGTGCCCAATTGCATAAAGAATGATTTTATCTTTGCCCAATGGAAATTATGGTGAGTCACCGCAGTAGCGATTGGGTAATAATTATTGGTTTATTAGCCAGTGCCCTCTTGGTGCTGGCTAATTTGGTTAATAGCCTGCGAGTTCGCCAGTTGTTGAGCTTGGTAACTGACGTTGGAGGTGATGAAACAGCCCTGAGTTTTCATTCCGATAAAAGAGTATTTAGTGCAGACTTGATGCTTCTGCTGGCTTCAGTGGCAAGTATGCCTCTCGCAATTATTGCTACCAAGTTTATCTTTAGTGACAGGCTGAGACCGCTTTTGCTTTTTGGCTGGGCCGAGTATTTAAGAATGACACTGCTTGTAGCGCTGCTGTTAGTGTTTAAAAATTTATTGGCGAGTATCATCGGCTGGGTCTTTAGTTTACAGGAAGAGTTAATTCTGGCCCAAAATATATTTTTAGCACATTTTAATTGGATCTCGATATTGGCGGCCTTGATCTCATTTCTAGTCTATTTTAGTCCTTGGCCATTGGTGTCGGC
>JBNMPT010000141.1:0-4840 GCA_051277025.1 Roseivirga sp.
GCCATTATATTTTAGGTGATAGAAAGCTTGTGATTTCGCGCCAAAAGACTGATAAAATCTCGCTAAGCCTGTTTGCTGAGAACCTTCAAAATCGAGTTCATCTATTTTACCGGAATTATAGATAATATATTCGTTGAGCAAATAAGTCATGGCCTCTAATTCCTTGCCTATTTCGGAAACCGCCGAAAATAATAATATCGAACGACCTTGGTATTCAATAAAGAAAACCCCTGCTAAGAGCTGATTTGGACCGCCATAAATAGTATAGACCTTCGCCAGCCCACGATGCAAGAGTTGAAACATGGCTTTCTCCATCGCTCGGTAAAAGTCATTAGTTAAACCCAACTCTTTACCTTTATTTACCGAAAACAGATCAATTAATACTTTAGGTCCATCGTTTTCAAAAAGCTCAAAATCCGAGTTTTGCACTTTTTTCAATTTGCGCTTCAAATTAGTATTGAAACCTTTATAAATTTCCTGGTAGGTAGAGTCCAGTTTCAAAACATAATTAGCCTGTTCCTCAATATTCCACTGAGAAGTTAGAGGCTTTATCACTTGTTGCTCATTCAGATAGAGGTCTGCAAAGCGACAATTCTCACCTAACTTTGTTTGAAAAGCTAGGATCTGTTCTTCACTAAGAACCTGCTTACTATAAATACCCAACTGTTGAATTGCGAAAGGCCGATAAAAATACTTTATGCCCCATTTCTTACGAAAGGGCAAAGGCCAAACCGCATCATAGTCATTAAGTACTAAGCAATCCCATTGCTCACAAACTGCATTCAAATACCAAGATAAGGCATAAGGGATTCGTTGAGAATTCCGTTTTACACAAGAATCATACTTTTCTAAATCTAAGAAATTATGCTCACGATAATTAATCATACTGCTGCTTTCACCATTTCTTCAAAGACCTTATTCCAGCCTTTCCATTCTTCTTCTTTCTCGCTATAAATACGATTATGCCAGATCGGTATAAATTCTCCCCCGAATTTGCGATAAACCTCTATATATTCTTTAATCTTTATTAGAGCCTCAGCAGGCGAAACCTGTAAGTAGTAAATAAAAGTACCATCCATAAAAGGAAAAGGATGCATTAATAATGGTGTTTCCACCTCTTGCTCCAAATCATAAAACCGAAATGGCGTACATATCCCGGCGCGAAATCCGTGTTCCGCCGCAAAACCAATAGAATAATCATCGGTAATTTCTAATTGCAAAAGATTGCGGAAGGTAAGGGGAAAATGAATTTTCAAGAAATGCTGACGACTTTTGGTTATATCCTTTTTTAATACCCTCTGAAGGCTGGTGATTTCTTCTTCTAACCACTCTAAGTTTTCATTAGAGCGATACGAAGGATGGATTCCCATTTCACAAAAATCGGCTATACCCTTAAGGTAACGCTGCAGGCGAGAAGAATAGCGCGTTAAACTGCGATC
Organism: Roseivirga sp.; assembly: GCA_051277025.1. Lineage (GTDB taxonomy): Bacteria > Bacteroidota > Bacteroidia > Flavobacteriales > Schleiferiaceae > Croceimicrobium. Next base: position 1,440 of record JBNMPT010000141.1, read on the forward strand.
ATACTGACTCATTCGCGCAAATAAGGCAAAATATATGCTTGAAAACTTATACTCCTTTTGCAAACGATGAACATAATCAAAGGTGTCAAAAGGATCTTTTTTACCTAATATCAAGGAACGGGTGCGCGCTCCAAACTGCTTAAAATTAAGAGAAAGCAAGTCCTGTCCATAACCGCCAATTACTCTGAATATCCCTTTTCCTAAAAAAGCGGCAGCATTATCAATGTCTACCGAATTACAAAAACGGTAAGCTGGCCTTTTAAAAACAATATTCGGGTTATGCTCTTGCAGTAATACGGCAAGTATTTCGGCATAAGCATTAACCAAAGGCTGATCCAAGGCACCTAATTTATACATGATACTTTCCTTTGCTGAAAAACGTCCGTGGCTATCGGCGATAAAAGGCATATACTCCTCATATCTGCTAACCAGAAAAAAACTTGCTGCCAAGGGATCAAAGGGTAATAAAGACTGACGGCCAGTAGGAAACAAGGTTACTACCTTATCAAAACTGCCCGACTTTACCTCTTGCTCAAAAATATCTGTTTCAAAAAGCAAGTTAACAGCCTGCAAAAAAATACCACTTTGCAGAGGATCCCGTGAATAGTTAATCTTGGGCAAAGTGGATTGAAGATATTCCTCTTTATCTTGAGTATACCTTACACTTAAACCCAATAAATCTTGAAAGATTAAACGAGTAATATATTTTATGCGTGGACTAAAAGTACTAGTATAGAATAATAGCATAGCAGCAAAGATAGAGGCAAATTTGCAGTATTGAGGGCCTATTTCCAGCTTCTCTCAAACTAAATATCTCCCTCGTCGCGGAAACTGTAATAAAACTTTTCCGTAACTATCACATGATCCAAAACGGAGATATCTAATAGTTTCCCGCCCTCTACTATTTTACGAGTAAGGTTTAAGTCGGCTTGGCTCGCCTTGATATTGCCACTAGGGTGATTATGCGCTAAAATAATTGAGGTAGCCTTTTTTTGCAAAGCAATATTATAAACCTGTCGAATATCCACTACGGTGCCCGTAATACCTCCTTTACTAATACAGGCAGAGTGTATCAGTTTATTAAAATTATTTAGATAGAGCACCCAAAACTCCTCATGCGCCAAATCCCCAATCAAAGGCTGGAGAATATCATAAACCGCTTGGCTACTTTTTAAGCTTTTCCTCTCCAGTGCTTCGGCAAGATTTCGCCGTTTACCCAGTTCAAGAGCCGTCGCAATAGAGATGGCTTTAGCTTCACCAATCCCATTAAACTTAATTAAATCTTGCAGATTAAGTCTAGCTAACTCATTAAGGTTCCCCTGCACCGATTGCAGTATCCTCTTAGACAAGTCCACCGCCGACTCATTGCGGTTTCCGCTACCGATAAGAATAGCCAATAGTTCCGCATCACTAAGAGCTAAGCTCCCTTTGCTGCTAAATTTCTCTCTCGGACGATCGTCCTCGGCCCAACTTTTTATAGCTAGCCGTTCTTTATAATCAGGCATAATTTTTCAATTATCCCCAAAATAATAAAAGCCACTGGGAGAACCAGTGGCTTTTTAACCAAATCTAAAGTTTAAGTGATTAAGCCTTAGAAGCCATAAGCTTTACAGAAAGCTTAATGTTGTTGTCAATAATTTTCTCCTTTGCGATTTCTGTAAATTTAGCGAATGCCGTAGAATGAAATTTCACGTTCCACTGGCTGCGATCAATTACAAACTCTAAAGTCGTAAAGTTGATACCAGCGTCAGTCATTTCAACCATTACAGGTATCGTAACATTTTTAGTAATACCACGAATAGTTAAGTTACCACTAACGTTATGACTTGCGCCACTTGTATCAGTTGAAGCAACCGCATCGGCAGCAGTAATCACGAATTTAGCACTTGGAAAAGAATCAACAGCGAAGAAGTCAGAACTCTTCAAATGACCTTCAAGTTTACCTTTTGAATCAGCATCGTCTGCTAGGTCTAGGTTACTAATAGAATTCATGTCAATAATAAATGACCCTCCTACGAGTTCGCCACCTTCTACCATAAAGGAACCTTCAGTAACCTGCATAGTGCCATTGTGAGAATCACCTATTGCAAAAGTCTTATAACCTTCCCAAGAGATTTCGTCACCATCAGTACTAACCATATAAGTTGAAGACTCAGCCATTTCGGCACTTACTTCTTGAGCATCAGTTGCTTCTACCGCTGCTTCTGGAGCGGCATTATTACAAGCTACTAAGGCAGTTGAAAAAGCAACTGCAATAATTTTGTTGTTAATTTTCATAATTTAGAATGAGTTTTTATTAAGAAAGAACAAAGATACGTTCTCGTATCAATGTTACAACACCAAATCATATTTAATTCGTATTATTTCATACTGCTGCCACTATCTATTCTCTGCGGAGATTTTCCTTTGATAAAAAAACGAAGGTATCAATAGCATCATTAAGACGGGATTCAGAACTATTCTATGTAAATGACTTAATAATGAGCTAAAACCTTCTGGTTTAGACAAGTATAGCACCAGATAGCTTGGTAGCAAGAAAACCAAACCAAAAATAAGCACTACGAAAGAAAAATTTAAATACTTCCTTTCATGGAAAAGACCATAAATAATAGCGATTGTAAATAGATCATTCAATAGATAGCGCGCAAGCTTATTAAGCACAAAGGGCCAAGGCTCAAGCTTAGTGAAATTTGCGGAATAGTTTAATTCCCGAGGAAACTCTCCTTTGATTAGCAGTGAATAAAAATCAAGGTAATGCTGAAAGAAATAAACTAGAAACAAACCTGCCGCTCCGCCTACTAGGAAGAGTATCCTGCGATATCCAAAATGCTTAAGACTATTTAGCATTGACCCCTTTCTTTGGGGAGGTTTTCCCATTAAAATACATGACCCAAAAATACCATAAAATCAAAATGGCTAGGTAGATGATCGCTGTAAAACCATATTTATGGAAAAAATGAAAGCCTCTTCCGCCCCACTCCACATTTAACAAACTCAATAATAGCAATCGACCAATGTTAGCGACGTGGATAAATATAATACCTACCGGTATAAACCACAGCATATTTCTCCAAGCTCCCCCAAAACCTATCACAAAAGCCGCAAAAAGGATCATTATATTTATGCCATTACATCCCTCTTCAACCGAGACGGCATAAACTTGATTCAACCAAATACTGTCGAAGGTTTGCTCGGACTCAGTTTCTGTTCTTAAATGGTCATCCTCCAACACCTCCGTTTCATAACCTAAAGCTGAAGCGGTTGAAACGCAATTTACTGTTACCGCTCTAGTTATTGGATCAAGAACATTAATCTTATCGAAGGAGGATATGTACAATCCATATAAGGTACTAATCACCAAGTAGGTGGCGAAAAACTTCACCAAGAAAAGGATTGTGGGC
>JBNMPT010000142.1:0-4776 GCA_051277025.1 Roseivirga sp.
AATAGTTATATCAGAGTCATCTAAAGCATTCTTAACCAAGGAGGTGGAGCAAGAAAATAAAGATGGTTTTTTTAAATCCTACAAGAATTTAATTGACCGAATTGTGCGTATAGTTCAATCCATAAATCCTCAGTATCCTCATCCTAAAACATTGGCTTCAACACTCTTGGAGACGAATCACATGCAGAAGTTCTTTGGCAGCCATATGCCTTCTATTACAGATATTGGAAAAAATGATGATCAAGTAATTAGCTTTTTCAAAACTATGACGTCAAGCATGATCAACTATGGCAAGTAAGGACCCTAAAATGCCACTAAAGCGTTTTATAAGTCTTTTAGTGAGTGAGAAAAAAGATATTGGCAACATCTATATCTACGCTATTTTTAACGGCTTATTGTCTCTGTCCATTCCGCTTGGAATTCAGTCTATTATAAACTTCATTCAAGGTGGAAGCAGCTCTACCTCTTGGGTGGTATTGGTAATTATTGTTCTAATAGGTTTGGCCCTTGCTGGAATATTTCAAATTTTTCAGCTCAGTGTGGCGGAGCGTATTCAACAACGACTATTTGTAAATGCTTCTTTAGAGTTTGCTTACCGCATTCCGCGTTTAAAACTCTCTGGCCTGAAAGACTATTATCCGCCCGAGCTCATCAATCGCTTTTTTGATGTTTTAACGGTTCAGAAAGGACTTTACAAGCTCCTCTTTGATTTTTCTGTGGCTAGTTTACAAATAGTCTTTGGTCTGATACTTCTCTCCATTTATCATCCATTTTTTATTGCTTTCGGGTTCTTTCTAATCTTTTTATTAGTCATATTTTTTAGAATCACATCTGGTAAAGGATTAGAAACGAGTATTGAGGAAAGCAATTCTAAGTATGAGGTGGTTAGTTGGTTAGAAGAATTGGCACGAAATCTCTCTACTTTTAAAATGGCAGGGAAAACCAATTTACCGATGGATCAAACCGATTTCCTTAGTGGTAAATACCTAAAAACGCGTCGTTCTCATTTCACTGTTCTTATTCGTCAGTATTCCTCACTCATCTTTTTCAAGGTATTTATAGCGGGTGGACTTTTACTTTTAGGAGGTTTATTGGTTTTTGATCAGCAGATGAATATTGGTCAGTTTGTAGCAGCAGAAATTGTTATTGTCCAAATTATAAGTTCTGTAGAGAAACTAATTTACAGTATTGAAACGATTTATGATGTTTTAACCGGCTTAGAAAAACTAGGAGCGGTGACCGATCTAGAACTTGAAAATCAAGATGAAAGTGATCAAGTGGAACTTAAAAACGGTGAGAAGCTTCATATAAAACTGAAGAATATTAATTTGCAGTCACCACAGTTTGGACATAATATCTTAAAAGATATTAATATTGAAATTTCCCATGGAATGAAAATTGGAATTGCTGGTGAAATGTCGTCCGGCAAGTCTTCCCTACTCCAACTTATAGCGGGATTATTTGATCAGTTTCAGGGCAGTCTTCTTTACAATGGTATTCCCTATAATAAAGTGCGCTTGGAAAATCTTCGCAGCTTGATTGGGGATAATTTAAGACAGGAAGAAATTTTTGGGGCGTCAATATTGGAAAACATTTCACTGAGACGTGAGACGGTTAGTAATGAGGATGTAAATGAATTGTTAGACTTGGTGGGATTAAAGGATTTTGTGGAGGACTTACCCAACGGGATCTTTACCAAATTACAAACATCGGGCCTCGGCTTAGCCAGTAGTACGCGTAATCGTATTTTAATGGCCCGCAGTTTAGCGGGTACGCACAGCTTATTACTTTTGGAGGATAACTGGTTTGATGTAAGTCAGAAAACACGCGACAAATGGCTAGACCATCTTTGTTTCGATTGTGGGCAGTCGGTTGTTATGGCCACCAACAATGTGGCATCCTTGGAAAGAATGGATTACATCTATCTTTTGGAAAAAGGAAGAATAATTAAGGAAGGAAAATACGCGGATCTTAAAAAAGACATACCATGTTAAACATATCTCCGCAAAACTCGATACAAGATAAGGTAGACAGACGTAAATATTCGAGTCTGAGAGTATTTATAGACGAGGCCAAGCATCATCGTAGCAGAAATAAATTATATATAATCGTCCTCGTAACATTATTTGGAGCGCTATTTTTACCCTGGACTCAAAATGTTATGAGTAAGGGCTTTGTTACGAGCTTACAACCCGATAAGCGCCCTCAGACTTTACAATCTGTGATTGGCGGAAGAATTGAAAGGTGGATGATTCAAGAAGGGCAGTTTGTTCGTAAGGGCGATTCACTTTTATTTATTTCGGAAACTAAAAATGAGTATTTCGACCCAAGACTGTTAGAACGAACTTCACAGCAGATTATAGCTAAGCAGTCCTCTAGTCGAAACTACGAACAAAAAGCAGCTTCCTTAGCCACTCAGGTAGATGCTCTAAAAGAAAATAAACGTCTCAAATTATTACAAGGAGTTAACAAAATTGAGATCTACCGTTTAAAGGTTGTCTCCGATAGCATGGATTACATTGCCGCTAATACCAATAATAACATTGCGATGGCGCAAATGAAACGAATGGATACCCTTTTTAGTGAAGGACTTTATTCGCGTACTGATCTAGAAATACGTCGCCAAAAGCTTCAGGAAACCAGCTCTAAGCGCATTTCTGCGGAAAGCAAACTTTTGGCAAGTCGCAATGAATTAATAAATTCAAATGTTGAGTTAAACTCTATCAGAGCGGATTACAATACCAAAATCGCGAAGTCTGAAAGTGAGCGATTCTCTACCCTATCTGCCATGTATGGTACCGATGCCGAGGTTAGTAAAATGGAAAATCAATATTCTAATTACGCGATTCGCACGAGCAATTACTATTTAACGGCACCACAAGATGGTTACATCACGCGTGCAATTAAAACGGGTATTGGTGAAACGGTGAAAGAAGGGGAAGATATTCTTACAATAATGCCTGCCGATTACGATTTAGCAATTGAAATGTACGTTCGTCCTTTAAACTATCCATTAATGCATTTGGATGAAGAGGTGCGCCTGCAGTTTGACGGGTGGCCCGCTATTTTCTTTAGTGGTTGGCCAGGGGTATCGGTAGGAACCTTTGCTGGTAAAATTGTTGCCATCGATAATTTCACCAGCTCCAATGGATTATATCGCGTGATGGTTTCACCCGACCCGGCAAAAGAGCCGTGGCCAGAAGGGGTGCGTGTTGGTGCGGGAGCAAAAACATTTGCCCTACTAAATGATGTGTCTATTTGGTACGAAATATGGCGACAAATTAATGGCTTCCCGGCAGATTTCTATGTTCCAGAAAATTCGGCAGATAAAAATAAAGATATGGATTCGAATGCAAAGAAAAAGTAGCCTCATCCTTATCCTAATATGTTTTGTTTCGCTTGCGCTTGATCTGAAAGCTCAGAATAGCGACACAACAGTATTACCAGTAGATACCTTTGTTTCTTTGGTAAAACGTCACCACCCTATTGCCCTTCAAGCGCTGATAATTCGTCGCCAGGCTCAAGCTAATCGACTAAAAGCGAGCGGCTCTTTTGATCCTAAGCTTTTCAGTGAAATTAATCAGAAGCAGTTTAGTGAGAAGGATTATTATCAATTACAGAACTCGGGAATCGAATTTCCCGCCTGGTATGGTTTAAAAGCTAAAGCAGGATATGAGCTAAATGACGGGATCTTTTTAGATAATCAGAATACTGTTCCAGGCAGTGGCTTGTGGTATGCTGATCTGTCAATAACGCTTGGCAAAGGTCTTTTAATGGATGAAAGGCGGGCGATGTTAAAACAAGCACGACTATTAGAAGAATCGGCCGAATTTGAAGTTGACCTAGCGCTTAACGATTTACTTGAAAATGCCTTAGGTAGCTATTGGCAATGGTATGAAGCTTATCGCGAGATGTCGACAATGAAGCAAGCCTTAGCAGCAGCAGAGTTCCGCTTTAAGGCAGTAAGGCGTCAAGCCATTATTGGTGATAAATCTATGGTAGACACCTTAGAAGCAGCCATTCAGGTGCAAGATCGCTCCATTCGTTTGAAGAAGGCACGCGCAAATTTTATTACTAAAAGAAACGAATTGGCAACTTATTTATGGTTGGAAGGATTGGTGCCACTAGATATTAGAGAAGCTTCGAAGCCCGAGTTTTCACAACTGCCGGTATTCAATATCTTACCAGAAAATTGGTTCGTAAACCATCCGAGCTTGAACTTTTACCGCTTAAAGTTAGAAGGGCTAGAAATTGAACGTAGACTAAAGGCTGAATCTTTGAAGCCTCAGTTGGATCTAAATTATAAGTTCCTCAATCAACCAGCAGCTAATGATTTCTTTGCACAATATTCCCCCGACAATTATAATTGGGGTTTGAAAGCTAGTTTTCCTTTATTCATTCGCAAAGGACGAGGGGATTTGAAGAAAACTAAGTTAAAGATTGAAGATAATAATCTCGAATTAGATTTAAAGCGCGTGGCCTTGAGGAATAAGGTCCAAGCAATGGAGCAAGAGTTAATTCTCAGTCTGGCTCAGCTTATTGAAACGCGTTCGATGGTTACTAACCACCGAAGCTTATTAGCGGCTGAGAACAATAAATTTAGAAATGGTGAAAGCTCATTATTCCTCGTGAATTCGCGTGAATTGAAATATATTGATGCTCAAATTAAACAGTTTGAGTTAGAATCAAAATTAAACTCAGTGCGCGCAAAATTACTAGCCGCGGCAGGAGCTCTAGACGATTAGACTAGGTCGCATTGGTGTTCTTGATTCCCAA
>JBNMPT010000143.1:0-4745 GCA_051277025.1 Roseivirga sp.
GAACATATCAAAGATGCTTTTTACACCTAAAATCCTCGCTGCGATTTAAATTTGAACTCCCATTCGTAAACAGCGTTTTTCTGCGCGCCTTCTGCTCAAAATAGTCTGTATTTTTTTTTAGCCAACGTAGTAAACCTTGCTGTGTTTACTGCGTCCTTTGTCCTCGAAACGACATCTTCTAAATTGCAGGCACGCTTTCATTGCGCGTGCAGCGCGCAATGAAAGCGTGAAACTTGTTATTTACCCTAAGCAGGAAGCCTAATTTTGGAGCGAAGGCAGGTTTTTAATTTGGTAGCTTACTAATTCACTAGCAATTAGTAATTTTGCCGCCCGAAATAAGCCTGACGCGTTCCCGGTGTGACACCGGCAGAGGCGATAAGGGCTCCTAATGCAAAAATTAAATAGCATGAGCCGATTTGACAAAAAAGGAAGATCTAATTCTAAGGGTAAAAGCAGCAGCCCACGTGGCAAAGACCCACGTAAAACAAGCAAGCACGAGAAGCCCGCTGAGGAACCCAAAGCAGCTCCCCGCATGGGCGGAAAGGGCCCCAAGCGCCCCACTGGACCTCGTAAAAAATTCGAGACCATAAAAAAGCAGGGTCTTGTAAAAGCTAAAACCGACGAAATACGACTCAATAAATACCTTGCTACCGCTGGTATTGCCTCCCGTCGCGAAGCCGATGACCTAATAACTGCTGGCCTAGTAGAGGTAAACGGTAAAGTGGTGCAAGAAATGGGCTTCAAAGTGCAGCCCGACGACCAGGTGAAGTTTAATGGCTCCCTTATTAAAGGAGAGAAAAAAGTATATTATGTACTTAATAAACCCAAAGGATACATCACCACTACTAGCGATCCCAAAATGCGTAAAACGGTAATGGATCTGATGAACACCACCGGACCAGAACGTATTTACCCTATTGGCCGTTTAGATCGTCAAACTACCGGTGTTTTACTTTTTACCAACGATGGTGATTTTGCTAAAAAGCTCACCCACCCTTCTCACGGAGCACGTAAAATTTATGATGTTAGTCTCGACAAAAACCTAAAAGTGGGTGACTTCCATGCCATTGCCGAAGGCATGCAGTTGGAAGATGGGCCGATTAAAGTAGATGAGATTGCCTATGCTAATGAGAAAGATCGCAAGCATATTGGCGTGGTTATCCATTCTGGAAAGAACCGTATCGTCCGCAGAGTTTTCGAACACTTCGGTTATGAAGTGTCGAAATTAGATCGTACCATATTTGCTGGTATCACCAAAAAGAACCTTGCCCGCGGACAATGGAGACGCTTAAGCGACAAAGAAGTGGAGATGCTTCATATGCTTTAATATACCGAGGCACGATTTCTTTCGTTTGGCTAAGGAGTAGCAGAAGATGATAAAAAAGATTACAAAATTTATCCTTAAAGTTGCAGCAGTGCTAGCATTAGTGCTGGCACTGCTTGTAGCATTATTATACTATCGCCAAGACGATATAAAAGCTTTGGCCTTAGCAGGCCTAAACGAAAACTTAAACGCCCCCATTAGCGTGGGTGCAATTGAATTAAGTCTCGCTAAATTTCCTCAAGCAGCGATAAAGCTGGAAGACGTTTTCAGCACCGGTGCCCAAGGTTTTAAAGACACCCTTTTTAATCTGGAATCGGTTTACCTACAATTTGATATTTGGCAAATTCTCGGCGGCTCGATAAAAATAGATAAGATCAGCCTAGAGGAAGGCCGCCTCTTCTTAGAAAAATATGGGGCCAAGCAAAATTGGGATATTTTTAGAAATAACGATAGCGCCAGCCGCTCAGCCTTGAGCTTAGAAGGCATCTTCCTAAAAAACATCAGCTTCGACTACCGCGACCGTTACAAGAAAGTTAATTTTAAGAGCTACCTAAATTCCGCCTTTTTTGAAGGAGGGCTAGCTAGCGACAAATTAGAGCTCCGTGGTAAATTAAATACGCTTATTAACTATCTCGAAATTGAAAAAGAGGTTTACACCAAAATTCCCATCTCCCTGCAAACGGATTGGACTTGGCAAGATTTAGGGGAGAATCAAGAATTGAAACTCACCCATGCTTATCTAGCCGAAGAGCTGCTCCTAAATTTGGTTTTAAACCTTTCTACGAAAGGCCTAGAACTATCTGTTACTGCCAATAACTTGGATGTTGCAAGTGTCTTGCAAATATATCAGGAGCGTGACTTCGCTTTACCAGAAGGCTTTAATTCCTCGGGAAAAGTACAGCTCAACTATCAGCTGCAAAATTTTAAAAACCAAGCCATCAGTCAATCGGTAACCTTTAGCAGTGACGATCTAAAAATAGTGCAGGGTCGTTTTAATTTCGACCATCTAGCAGTAAAAGGATCTTACCGCTCGCAAGGATCGAGCAACTTTCTTGATATTGCTACTTTAAAATCTGAAGACGAAAGCTTTACAATATCTGGCTCGCTAAAAAACTTGCAACACCCTGAGGTCAACATGCACCTTCAAGCTAATATGAGTGCCGCCCGTTGGCAAGAGCTCTTTCCCTTCGATTCTTTAAAAATAAGCAACGGCTCTGCTTGGGCCGATCTGCAGATAAGCGGTCGCTTTAAAAATTTAAGTGATTGGACTGCTGCCGAGGTTAAATCCGCACAAATTGAAGGTTTCCTCCAGTTTGAAAAGCTGGCGATCTCTTCCAGTACCTTAGCGCATAATCTAGAAGATGTCTCTGGGAGACTGAGTGCCCAAGGAAACGATATACATATTGATAAATTAAGTGTTAGTAGTGGCGGCAGTGATCTTCTCATCAACGGAAGTCTTAGCAACCTATGGTCTTATCTGCTTTCAGAAAATGAAATTTTAGGCATCCGCGGAAACCTTCTCAGTGACCATATAGCGCTTGAGGATTTTATCTCTGAAAAGGAGGAAACAACTGCCTCTGCTGGTAATATTGAATTTGCACGTCGCCTTCAAGCTGATCTGCGCCTGCAATTAAAAGCTTTTAGCTACCAAAACTTCTCTGCTAAAATGCTACAAGGGAGATTAATTATTAGCGAGAACCTTATAAAAGGTGAGGACATATCCCTTTTAGCGGATGCCGGTAGCTATAATGGAGCTTTCACCTTAAACCTTAGTAGCAAAGAGCAGTATCAGCTAAGCGCGCAATTGCAAACCCAAAACCTTGAGGTGAAATCCCTATTTAAAAGCTTTAAGAACTTTAGGCAGGAAACACTTACTTCAGACGAATTAGAGGGAAGACTAAGCAGCCAATCTAGCTTTAGCGTTCTCCTCGCTCCCGATCTCAGTTTTGATGCCCTTAGTCTGAAGCTTAGCTCTAGCATGACTATTGACGAAGGGCGCCTGAAAGATTATGGTCCTATGCTTGCCCTTTCGCGTTTTGCCGAAGTCGACGAATTAAAAGATGTACGCTTTAATAAACTAACCAATACCATTAGCATTGAGGAAGGATTAATCCTTATTCCCGAGATGACCATCAGCAGTAATGTCTTAAATCTAGACCTTAGTGGCAGCCATAGCTTTGAAAATGAAATCGACTATTTAATCAAGCTCCGACTCGGTGATGTGCTCTTTAGCAAGCGCAAGGCCAAGGCCAAAGATTCAGAATTTGACGCTTTTTTAAGCATTGAGAAACGCGATGATGACCACCGAATTCCCATTAGTATCTTGGGAACGGTAGATAATCCAAGCCTAAAAGTGGAGGTGATGGAACTCGGCAAAGCCTTACAGACAGACCTAAACAGGCAGAAAGAAGAACTCAAAAAAATCTTTAAAAAAGAAGCAGAAAAGAAATCTGGAACTGGTCTTCAATTTGAGTGGGAAGAGGATGATGATATTTAAGATTAAGCTAACATTAGAAAGTTAGGCTTTTGTATCTTCGCGGCCAATTAAAGGCTATGCATAAAAGTGTTCTATTGTTCTTGTTTGTAGCCCTTTCGCTACAAGGATTTGCACAAATTGAAAACATCAAGGTGATGTCTTACAACTTGTTGTGGTACAAAACAACGTCTGCACCCTGCACCCACACTGTGGGAAGCGCACAAAGAGATAATGACCTAAAAAACATTGTCGCCTATGTCGCTCCAGATATTTTGTTGGTTAATGAGTTTGGAACTAGTCCAGTAAATGCGCTAGTAGTAATGAGTGATGTACTAAATGTAAATGGTATTACTCACTTTAACCGCGCCACCAATAATTTTAATGGTGGCTCTAGTATCGCCAATATGCTTTTCTATAATGAGGATAAGTTGACCCTCGACTTCCAAGATGAAGTTGCCCTTGACTTAAACAACTTCCCGCTAGTACGAACCATTGATTACTATAGACTGTACGTAAATGATGCCGCTCTTGGTCAGGCGGGCGTAGATACCGCCTTTATAGGCATTTTCTTAGCGCACTTAAAGGCGGGTAATGGATCGGCAAACTCTGCTGTTCGCGCAAAAGCCACCGCAGCGGTAATGGACTATATCGATAATAATGTGCAAATAGATAATATTTTATTTGCTGGCGATTTGAACGTCTATACCTCGAGTGAAAACGCCTTCCAAAACCTAGTTAACTATACCCCTAACCCCAGTATTAGCTTTAACGATCCTCTTAATCAATTAGGGAGTTGGAATAATAATAGCAACTTCTCTTCGGTTCATACTCAAAGCACGCACTCTTCATCTTCAGGATGTTTTAGTGGTGGAGGAATGGATGATCGTTTTGATTTTATATTAAGCTCTGACGCTTTAATAAACAATACCGATAAGGTGAACTTTA
>JBNMPT010000144.1:0-4735 GCA_051277025.1 Roseivirga sp.
CGCTACCAGGATTTTGGAATAGACGGAATGATTTACACCGTAGGCAACGAACAGGATTATCATTTTAAGGTACTGTTTGCGATTCTTAAAAAGTTAGGATATGCATGGGCGGACAGTCTGTCTCACCTTAGCTATGGTATGGTAGATCTTCCAACGGGTAAAATGAAGTCGCGCGAAGGAACAGTGGTGGATGCCGATGATTTAATGGATCAAATGATTACCACCGCCCAAAAGATATCTGAAGACTTAGGGAAAACGGAGGGCTTAAGCGAGAGCGAAAAGTTGGCTACCAATAGGATGATTGGCTTAGGTGCTTTAAAATACTTTATACTAAAAGTAGATCCGCGCAAGCGTATGCTTTTTAACCCCGAAGAGTCGATTGAATTCCAAGGAAATACCGGGCCTTTTATTCAGTATACGCATGCTCGTATTAAATCGCTTCTGCGTAAGGGCGTGGAAATGAATATTCCCAATATTGGGGTCTATCAAAATTTAGAAACAGTAGAGCGAGAGCTAATAAAACATATTCTAAACTTTCCAGCGATTGTTCAGGAGGCGGCTTCAGAGCAAGCCCCATCGGTAATTGCCAATTATACCTATGAGTTGGTGAAAACCTATAACGGTTTTTATCAGCAGCTTGCCATATTAAATGATGAAGATGCTGCGGCGGTGCACTTTCGGATTGATTTATCACGGAAAACGGCAGCGGTTATTGCCAAGGGAATGAAATTACTGGGAATTAAGGTTCCAGAACAGATGTAAAATATTGTTGTTAAAAGACCTTTTGGTTTTTATAAATTTGTGGGCTTTAGCCCAGATCTAAAAATTCTAAGATAGATGTTTGATAATTTACAGGAGAAACTCGACAAAGCTTTTCACGTTTTAAAAGGCCACGGCCAAATTTCGGAGGTTAATGTTGCGGAAACGCTCAAAGAGATTCGTCGAGCCTTAGTCGATGCCGATGTAAGTTTTAAAATTGCCAAAGACTTTACCAGTAGGGTTAAAGAGGCCGCTTTGGGTCAGCAGGTTCTTACCAGTCTTAAACCGGGTCAGATTTTAACCAAAGTGGTGCGCGATGAAATGGCGCGCCTGATGGGCGGCGAAGCGAGTGAATTGAATCTTAGCGAAAAGCCCACCATTATATTAATGGCCGGTTTACAAGGTTCAGGAAAAACTACTCACAGTGGTAAACTGGCTAACTTTCTAACGCAAAAAAAATCGCGCAAGGTTCTGTTGGTAGCAGGTGATGTATATCGCCCCGCAGCCATCAATCAGTTGCAGGTCGTTGGTGAGCAGATTGGTGTTGAAGTATACAGCGAAGAGGGCAATAAAAGCCCCGTTGATATTGCCGTGAACGCCCTTGCTTATGCAAAGAAAAATGGACATAATACCATTATTGTCGATACGGCCGGACGTCTAGCGATCGATGCAGAAATGATGTCCGAAATTCGTAATGTTCATCAAGCAATTAAACCGCAGGAGACTCTTTTTGTGGTGGATGCAATGACAGGGCAAGATGCAGTAAATACCGCAAAAGCTTTCAATGATGTATTGGATTACGAAGGGGTTATTCTTACAAAATTAGACGGTGATACTCGTGGTGGTGCCGCTTTAACTATTCGCTCGATCGTAAATAAGCCGATTAAGTTTATAGGAACGGGTGAGAAGATGGATGCTTTGGATATCTTTTATCCAGAGCGTATGGCCGATAGAATATTGGGCATGGGTGATGTTGTTTCTTTAGTGGAACGCGCTCAAGAGCAATTTGATGAAGAAGAGGCCCGCAGAGTCCAAAAGAAGATAGCAAAGAATCAATTTGATTTTGATGATTTCTTAGGTCAAATTAAGCAAATCAAGAAAATGGGGAATATGAAAGACCTCATGGGAATGATTCCAGGAATGGGTAAAATGCTTAAAGATGTAGATATTGATGACGATGCCTTTAAAGGGGTAGAAGCAATTATTCAGTCGATGACGGCAGAAGAACGCGGTAACCCTAAATTGATAAACGGCAGCAGACGGAAACGCATTGCCACAGGATCAGGAAAAAATATTCAAGAGGTAAATCAGCTTCTTAAGCAGTTTACGGAGATGAGTAAAATGATGAAAATGATGCAGGGTGGCGGTGCCAAGCGCATGGCTGGCATGATGAAAGGAATGCGTTAATCGCAAATAAAAGAACTTAGTATGATTTTAATAGACGGGAAAAAAATATCTCAGGAAATTCGCGACGAAATAGGCGAAGAGGTAAAAGCCATCCGCGCTAAAGGTGGTAAGCAGCCTCACCTTGCTGCGGTTTTAGTAGGGAATAATGGTGCGAGTATCACTTATGTAAATGCTAAAATTCGCGATTGCGATGAGGTAGGATATAAGTCTAGTTTGGTTAAACTATCCGAAACTATTTCCGAAAAGGAATTACTTGAAGAGGTCGCTAAATTAAATGCCGATGAAGATGTTGATGGTTTTATAGTTCAACTGCCACTTCCCAAGCATATTAATGAGCAAAAAGTGATAATGGCCATTGATCCTGAGAAAGATGTAGATGGTTTTCACCCAACAAATTTGGGTAAAATGGCTCTGAATTTACCGAGCTTTGTTTCCGCTACTCCAATGGGAGTGATGGATTTATTAGATCGTTATAATATAGAAACTGGCGGTAAGCATTGTGTGGTGGTAGGTCGTTCTCATATTGTCGGCATGCCTGCTAGTATTTTAATGGCGAGGAACCATTACCCTGGTAATGCAACCGTAACTTTAACCCATAGTCGTACTACTAATCTCCCCGAGATATTAAAGACGGCGGATATCATTATTGCTGCCTTAGGGAAACCCAATTTTATTACTGGGGACATGGTTAAAGAAGGGGTGGTAATTATTGATGTAGGTACCACTAGAGTTGTGGATAAGACTAAAAAGTCGGGCCATCGTTTAGTAGGTGATGTGGAGTTTGATACAGTTGCTGAAAAAGCAAGCTATTTTACACCAGTGCCAGGCGGGGTAGGCCCTATGACGAGAGTCAGTCTTTTGAAAAACACATTACTTGCAGTAAGAAATAAACTATGACTTACCTTTCAAAGCACGATCTACTTCGCGCTTTTGATCTTTCGCCTTTAAGCTATCGCGCTTATCATAGGTCTTTTTACCCTGTGCTAAGGCGATGCGCATCTTGGCCAGACCACGATCGTTGATATAAAGGTTTAAGGGCACAATTGTGCGGGTACCTTTTTCAATATCCCCCATCAGACTGTTTATTTCACGCTTGTGTAAAAGTAAAACGCGTTCGCGTAGTGGTGCGTGATTATTGATGTTTCCATGCGACCATTCGGCGATATGCATGTTTTTCACCATCAGCTTTTCACCATCAAAATAACAGTAGGCTTCTTGTAAGCTTGCTTTTCCTTTGCGAATGGATTTGATTTCTGTTCCCAGTAATTTAACGCCTGCTTCATAGATGTCCAAAAGCTCGTAGTTGAACTTTGCCTTGCGATTTCTGATGTTGATTTTTTCCTGTGCCATAGCGCCTGCAAGGTACGCATAGATGATGAGTGAGAAGGCCTAAGATTACTGGTAAATATTAATAATCTGCGCTTTGTATAATTCTAAAAGGAATTAATTTAATTACTTTGAAGTCTAAAATTTTAAAGTTGAAATTGATACTAAAAGTAATATTAGGTTTAATCGCAATAGTGGTGGCTTATGGTCTGGGATATTTATACTTGAACCCACAATTTGGAGCAAGAATTAGCGCAGCCGAGATAGCAGCCTTTGAGAAATCTCCACAGTGGAAAGAAGATAAATTCGAAAACGAGGAGGAAACAATAATGGATATAGATCTAGGTTCTATGCCGGGCTTGATTAAGGCACAGTTTTCTGATCGTGAAAAGCGCGCACCTAAGCAAAGATTGCCAATAGTAGCTTTTGATAAAAAAAGTTGGGAAGCGGATACCAATCCCTTTAGTTTCATTTGGTTCGGACATTCAGTAGGCCTGATGAGGATGAAAGGATTGAATCTATTAATTGATCCTATGTTTGGACCAGATGCTTCACCTATTGGGCCATTTCGCACAAAAAGATATAGCGACAGCACCTTACAAATGATAGAAGCTTTGCCAGAACTGGATGCAGTGCTGATAACCCATGATCACTATGATCATTTGGATTATGATAGTTTTAAACTTTTAAAAGGGAAGGTGAAACATTATTATGTGCCACTAGGCGTGAAGCGTCATTTATTAAGTTGGGATATTCCTAGTGAGCAAATAACGGAATTTGATTGGTGGGATAAAGCATCGATTGGTGAGCTTGAAGTCACTTTTGTGCCTTCCCGTCATTTTTCAGGACGAGGGCCTTTTGACCGTGCCGAAAGCTTGTGGGGCGGATGGACTTTTGTTAGTGATAGCCATCGAGTATATTGGACTGGTGATGGCGGTTATGGTGCTCATTTTAAAGAGATTGGCGACAAACTGGGTCCCTTTGATTGGGCTTTTGTAGAATGTGGCCAATACAACGAATTATGGCATGCTATTCATCTCTACCCAGAGGAATCAATTCAGGCCTCTATTGATATGAGAGCAAAAATTTCTATTCCCATTCATTGGGGTGCATTTACTTTGGCCTTGCATGATTGGAAAGATCCGGTAGAGCGTTTTAAAGGTGAGGCTTATGCTAGAAATCAAAAAATTTACATGCCAGAAATGGGCGTTCCGGTAGCTTTCGCAGATGAGCAGGGAGAGGA
>JBNMPT010000145.1:0-4561 GCA_051277025.1 Roseivirga sp.
TCTGTATCAAGGAAACACTGTTGCACAGCTTTTTCCAGTTTAAATCATCCCTTAAGTTGTCTTAAACCTAACCGATGCTAAAGGTCTCTAGAAAGAAACAGCTTGAAAGGTGTTTGTAAAGAATGCATTACGCAGTTTTCTTTATGCGCAGAGCCAGCTTTAAATAGTTTGTCAATAAGGTGCTTAACTATAGAAAGAGAGAACCAAAGCTTTTTATTAAGGCTTTGGTATGGCGGCAATTCCATTTACTATTAACGAAGGTTTTCCAAATTTCTCAGCTCTTTTTTGCTTTTAATACATTGCCACTGAAGTAAAGTAAATTGGCAATTCATTTATCGATATCATATTTGAGACTCTATTTTAATAGTTGCAGAAGAAGGGCATTTGCAATCCAATTTATATAGTCATACGTAAATTCACATCATCTAATATCGTTGTCATGTATCTAGAGTGGCAGTGCAGTTTAAAACTATTTAGGGGTAGGAGGTCCTAGCGTTTTTTGGTGTTTTGAAAATAATTGTTGCTGGGTACTGGTCTCGCCTTAAAACAAAACCGTTTAAGATGGTCGTGATAAGCCCTGTTAGTCAATTGCATTGAAAACCTAATGATCGGGAGAGGTCTATTTCGGGGCTAGAAAGATTGACTGGCTCAAGTTAAATGCTTCCGAGGCTAGGCGACTTTGCTCTGCAATTAGTGAGGATTTTTTGGCAAAATTAAAGGTTAGTAATTCTCATTTACCATGCTGAGAAAAGCCAAAGCCTGAAGGAGTTTCTGTACGATAGATTTTAGGGACGACAAAGAAGGATCCAAGGGCTCTTGCAGTAGGATGAAGCCATTAACCAGCTATGTTTTTAGGTAAGATGAACAGTTGTTAAATAACTAACTAACAGCGAGGCGTGACTGCTAAAGCTGTAAATAAAGGGACCATCTTATTCTTCTAAACTGCGGCACTATTGGAGAAAGCAACAAATTATCGTAAAATACTAATGTTAAACAAACAAAGTATTGAGGATTAGGTAAATAAAAATTCATTTTATTCAAGATTAACGAGGTATGTCGACTTTTTTTCATCATATTTGCGATCTAGATATGTTTTTTTATGCATTTTGGAGGAAACAAGGACTTTGATTTCACCCCTCCCCCTCATTAGATCAGGTCCTTGTTTTTTTCCGGAATGCAGCTTCAAATGCACCTCAATTACGGGTCAACACAAATATGCGTTGCCCACTCTTATTCATTAACTCTAGTGGCACCAGGATAAAGGCGTAAGTTTTTAGCGTTTAGTCTCAAGAATAGGGCTCTTTTTAAATGAAGTTAGGTATCATCTGTCAAAAGAGGATTTATTTTAGGATGATAACTCTAGCCGCTATGCGTCCTTCTTTACTTTCGGTCACTTTATTTTTAATCATTAAAATGTTCGGTCGGGGGCTTAGTTACTTTCCGCGCGTGTCCTGGGGTTTAGTTTTTCACCACTCTTATTTTAATTGGGCATACTGTGAGGAGCACGAGCATTCTTTATGGGCTTTTATCGCGGACATCTGCGGCCTACAGTAGATTTGGTTTTCGATGAGGAGACAATTATTACTAGCGTTTTTATGGGCAATATGAGTCTACAGTCTCTAAGTTCTAATGGGGGTGCTTAGAAAAAGCTTGAGGCGCTTTTTAGAGACTGGGCTCGCGTTAATGACTCTTTTTGCTTTACTACTGGGCCAGTTCTAGGGCTGGGTTCAGCCAAGCCAGGTTTTGATGAGGTTTAAGTGCGAGAGCGATATTATAAAATCGCTTTGGACTTGGATCGTTCAAATCAGGCAGCAAAGGCTCGTTTATTTCCAAATTGAGAAATAAATGACAAGCTAGAAAACCATATCGTAATTATTGATAGGGGTCGAAAAGCTAGCAGGAATTAATTGAGAAGATGGAGATGATTCACAGTTTGAATCGGAACTTGTGGTTTTTAATTTTTAGGAGACTAATCGATTAATTTACACCGGTTTAATTTCGAGGCAGTAAGCCAAAGAAGTGATTAGTAATATGGAGACAGAATATTAGGCGGGAAATCAGATGCTGATGAATCGTAAGTATCGGCATCTAGACTTGGCACTAAACCATATAGTGCTGATTGTTATCCTATTTTATTTCTTCACGATGAAACCCTAAAGCGGTTTTTCTTATTATTCTCTATAGTGCTTATTGGAGTTTGGTTTTCAAAGGAAAGATTGCATGCATGATGTTGGCCAAGGGTGAGTGCTAACAGGTTAGCGAGGGTAAGAAGTGTTATTAATTTAGGACATCCTTAAAAAACTCACGCAATGGGAATTGTGAAAAGTAATATTGGATTAGCGCTTGGAGCTTTAATATTAGACTATTGACGGATGGAGATCATTGAGAAATGAAAATTAAGTAGTCAAATATTTATTTAGCACTCTTCTTAATTCAGAAATTTCGATTGGTTTTGATAAAAAATCATCCATACCGGCATCTAAGACCTTTTGTCGCGATTCAGAGAAAGCATCTGCTGTTAAGGCGACAATCGGCAGTCTGTTATTCAAGTTATTGACTTCATAGTCTCGCCATTCCTCGACGGTGGTGACACCGCCTTTTATTGGCATCTGTACATCTAAAAAGACTAGGTCGTACTCTTGTTTGTGAAGCTTATCTAGGGCTAGCGCACCGTTACTTACCATATCCAAGATTGGCTCCCATTTCTCCAACATTTTTAGGAAAACAAGTTGATTCATTAGGTTGTCTTCGGCTACTAAAATTCGCTTACCCCTTACCATGGAAAGATCTCGTGACCATTCTTTTTTGATTGAGCTATTTTCGCGATGAGCAGGATTGTATTTGAAGTCTAATTCAAAAATGAAGCGACTGCCTTCACCTTGAACACTTTCCACCCAAATTTTACCTTTCTGCCCTTCGATAAATTTTTTGGTGATAGTTAGACCTAGACCAGTACCGCCAAATTTACGAGTGGTATCATCCCCCTCCTGTGAAAAGCTTTCAAATACTTTATCAAGTTTATTAGCAGCGATGCCAATTCCGCTATCGTTTACCGAGAATTGAATTCTTAATAAATCGTCAGTTTTAGTCTGCAGCTTAGTGTCAACGATAATTTCGCCCTTGCTGGTGAATTTCATTGCATTACCCACAAGGTTTAGAAAAATCTGATTCAGCTTAACCCGGTCACCCTCAATTATGCGCGGTATGCGAGGATCCAAATTAATTTTTAAATCGATACCAATCTCAGTTGCTCTAAATTCAAAAGTTTGATGTATTCCCTGGATAAGGTGTGAAAAGTTGAAGGGAATAGACTCAAAAGTTATTTTTCCTGCTTCAATTTTTGAAAAATCTAGTACTTCATTAATAATTCCGAGGAGGCTATCGGCCGAATACTTCATCGATTGCAAATAATGACCTTGGGTATTGTCATGATCATCATTCATAAGAATATTGGTAAGACCAATAATTGCATTGAGAGGCGTCCTTATCTCATGACTAATTTTAGAAAGAAACTCAGATTTGGCAGAGGTCGCTTTTTGGGCAATATCGCGCGCTTCTATTAGTTCGCGGCGATATGCCTCACCGCTAGTAATATCTAAAGAGTAGCCGATAAACATTTCAATTTCTTCATTATCATCGAAGACGGGTAATAGGCGGCGCATGAAGTAAGCATCCTCGCCGTCGTTGTCCATCCGCTCTATCCATTCGGCTATTTGTAGTGAATTCCTCACCTCTTGATAATGAGCCGCTCTTTTTTGAGCAAAACCTAGGGGGAAGTTTCGGTAACGACAAAAGTCAAAGTCATTTTTACCGATAAGCCATTGGCGGAGCGTTGTGTCTTTTACGGCACTTTTACTTATAAAAATATAGTTCTGATTTCTATCTGCTACAATAATTTCAGCGGGCACTTGGTTTAGGACAGATTCATAGAAATCACGTTGCTCGTTAATTTCTTTGGCACGTTGTGACACCTTCAGCTCAAGGCTTCTATTAAGTTCCTGCAGCTCAATATTAATACGATACAACTCTAAGGCTCTATCTTCCAAAAGCTTTTCCGATTCTTTTCGGGCTGTTTTCTCTCGATCAATGGCCCGGCTATAAATACTTAGCTGCTTTTCTGATTCTTCGGGCACTTATGTGATTTTAAAGTTAACCTCGCTACCATCTTCTCTTAGCATGGCAGTTTCAATTTTTATGTCTGCGTCATAATGAACGGCTGCGGCTTCGATGAGGCTAATAGCTAAGTTGGCCATTTTCCTTAGTGAGCGATAAATCATTACTAAACCATAGCCTTCTTTGGTGGTTTCAAATCGAGGCAGTTTTGCGTCAGGGTAGAGCTTTTTGACTTCCACATGAATAGGATTATCTATTTGCTCTAGTAAGTCAAAAGGATGCTTTATTCCCTTGAAAAAGATTGGATAATTGCGATAAAAAGTTTGAAATAAATAATGACCTAAGGCATTTAGCAATAGATCAACAGGAAGTAGGCTTAGCTCACTTAAGCGAACGACCATACTAAGCATTTCACGGTGGGGGTAGGCTCCCACGGAGGCGTAACTCC
>JBNMPT010000146.1:0-4509 GCA_051277025.1 Roseivirga sp.
AATTAGATTTTATTCCCAATGACAGTTCTTTAACAAACAGTCCATTTAACTGGTTTCGGCGCTATCGTTTTGAAACTAATATTAAGGAATCGAAAAAGAAGAACTTAGGACCAATGCGAGAATTTAGCTTTGCCTATCAAAACTTCAACGATAATTATATCTCTAATGAAAACGATATCAGCTTTCGCTCGCTATGGGATATTGCTGCTGCCGATCAAAATTTGAATTTAGAGTTTAATGGTGCTTGGTTTCAAAATTCATTTGACAGCATACCCCAAGGTCTAGACTCTTCTAATCTCTTTAATCAAAGTTACTTTCAATTGCAGGCAAAGCCCTACATAAGAGTGGAAAAGGAAGAGTATAGTTTCGACTTTGGTATCAACCTTTTCTATGTCAGCCGCAGTGATTCACGCTTGTCTAGTCCTGAAAATAAATTATTCTTCTTTCCCGAGATAATTTTTAAATATAAAATTGTTCCGGAAATATTATCGCTGAAGACCGGGGTGAAAGGAGCTTTAAACCGCAATACTTACTCCCAAACGGCTAGTGTCAATCCTTTTATTTTACCGGGCCAAACTAGTGCTCCTAGCCGTGAATTGAATATTTTTCTCGGTCTTGATGGTATTCTTAGTAATGCTTTATCCTTTAATGCCGAAACAGGAATACGCAATGCTATTGACCGTCAATTGTTTAAACGTAATGAGTTTTACTATTTGATTGCAAATGCCTATGGCTTAGAAGCGATTTACTCGGATGTAGCTACTCTTTATGTAAAGGGTTTTATCAATGGAAATTGGAATGATAAGCTTTTTGTCTCATTAGGAGCGGAAGCTCGTAGTTACACCATGCAAGGCGAGCGCCCTTGGCACTTGCCTTATTTTGTGGCCAACACCAATTTTAGTTACCTCTATCGCAAAAAACTTAGCTTCGGTTTAGCCATGGATATTGTAGGACCGCGTCAGGCTTTTGATCAGATAGCAAACCCTGATATCCCCTCCATACTTTCTGGTTATGTAGATGCTTCTCTAAAATTAGAGTACATCTATAATACGCGAATTTCCGCTTTTGTAAATTTGCAAAACCTCTTCAATAATCAGTATGATATTTTCTTGGGATATCGTGCACAGAGCATAAATGCCGTTTTTGGATTTAACTATAGATTTTAAAGGCATGATGATAAAGCGGTAATAATTTGCTGCAAAGTTTAACTTTGCAGCAAATTAGAAGATTGAAAGAATTTAAACAATCCCTGCACATTCGCTGGAGTGATCTAGACCCCAATGGTCATGTAAGGCATTCTGTATATTACGATTTTGCTGCGCAACTACGCACCGAACTATTTATTGCTAATAATATTAAAGTGGAGGATATGGCCAAGCTTGGTATTGGCCCCATTTTATTTGAAGAAAAGGCAAGCTTTAAAAGAGAATTACACTTTGGGGATGATCTTACCATGACGGCTTGGGTTAAAGGCTTGCGTAAAGATTATTCGCGTTTTGCTTTTATTCATGAAATTTGGCGCGGTGATACTTTATGCGCTACAGTAGAGGTTTTAGGCGCCTGGATCAACTTAAGGGAACGCAAACTGGCCATACCTCCCGCAGAATTTATCACTAAATTTGAACACTTTCCGCTCCATGCTGATTTTGCATGGATGCCTGAAAAGCAACCAAGTAAATCTTAGAAAGACCTTATATTATGAGTTTATTAAAAGGAAAAACAGCTTTAATTACGGGCGCTTCGAAAGGCATTGGTAAAGGAATTGCTGAGGTATTTGTCAAAAATGGCTGCAATGTTGCCTTCACTTACCTCTCTTCGGTAGAGCAGGCAGAAGCGGTAGAACGTGAACTGAGTAGCGCTGAGGTTAAAGTTAAGGGTTATCGTTCCGATGCCTCCAATTTTGATGCTGCTACGGAATTAGTAGTATCGGTACTAAAAGACTTTGGTACCATCGATATTTTAATTAATAATGCTGGTATTACTAAGGATAACTTATTAATGCGGATGTCTGAACAGGACTTTGATCAGGTAATGACTATTAACTTAAAGTCAATTTTCAATCTTACCAAAGCGGTTCAGCGCACTATGTTAAAGGCCCGTTCAGGGTCTATTATCAATATGAGCTCGGTGGTGGGGCTTAAAGGAAATGCAGGTCAGTCTAATTATGCTGCTTCAAAAGCGGGTATTATTGGTTTTACAAAGTCCATAGCGCTAGAGTTAGGTTCAAGAAATATACGTTGTAATGCTATCGCTCCTGGCTTTATAGAGACCGAGATGACCGATAAGTTAGATGAGAAAACGGTTCAAGGCTGGCGTGATGCTATTCCATTAAAACGAGGTGGAAGCCCTGAAGATGTTGCCAATGCATGCTTATTCTTGGCCAGCGACCTATCTACCTACATCAGCGGACAAGTATTACAAGTTGATGGCGGAATGCTAACTTAACTAAACCTATGCCTCAAGTAGTATTTTCCTATTCTCCGTATTGGTTAATTCTCATTGTGCTGTTGGCAGCGACTTTTAGTTATGCCTATTATTTTAGCACCAATACATATACTAAAACGCAAAGATGGTTTTTAGCCTCTTTGCGTTTTCTGGCTTTAGTCTTAGTGGGCTTTTTGCTTTTACAGCCTCATTTTAATAGGGAAAGTTATCGCGAAGAGAAACCGATTCTAATTTTCCTAGAAGATAAATCAGCTTCCATAGCAGAGTCAGAAGACTCCTTGAAAAGAAGTGCGCGACAGCGTGAAATGGAAGAAGTGAAACTTTCATTAAGTGATAAATACTTAATTCGATCTTTCAATTTTGCGGCAAACCTCTCGGATACAGCGGTAAATGATAAAGAAACTAATTTAGGATCAGCGCTTAATGATTTGTCTGGCAGGTTTTACCAAGAGAATGTAAGAGCCCTAGTTCTAAGTTCAGACGGTATAATAAACCGCGGTTCTAAGCCGGCAAGCTTATTGAATTCAGATTTACTGCCCATTTATACTCTTGCACTGGGTGACAGCAGCTCTAGACTAGATTTGGCTATTAACACTGTGCTTTTTAATAAGACTCTTTTAAAAGGGCGAAGTCAGAATATTTCTGTAAACTTTAATGCAGAAAATTATAATAGTAAAGAATTAGTTATTAGTCTATTAGATTCTAAAGATCAGCTGATAGAAAAGAGAAAGTACCGAGTAAATTCTGATAATTGGTTTGAAAAACAAGTCTTTAAACTAGTCGGGAAAAAAGTTGGACTACAGCGGTATTCTTTTCAAATTGAAGCACAGGCAGAGGAGCAAAATAAAGTGAATAATCGCAAAAGCTTTTCTATTGAAGTTATAGATTCAAAAGAGCGCATTGCAATTTTCGCGACTAAAACTCATCCTGATATTGCCGCAATAACCAGAGCTCTGGCCAAAGACGAAAATTACGAGATTGAACTTTTTCAGGATGAGGATGCAAAGCTCGATTCCATAGATCTTATCATAGCCTTGCAAAGCAGTAAAAAGCTATTTAATCGCATCTATAGTTCTAATAAAGCTCTTTGGCTTATTTCTGATCCTAAGGATGACTTTAGTGACTGGAACTTTTGGCCTGAAATACAATCTTTGAAAAACGAGGAGGAAGAAAGTTACGTAACAATAAACCCAAATTTCTCTTTATTTCCCATCTACGAAAGTGAGATGGATTTATGGGCCAGCCTGCCACCACTGGATGGTTTTTATGGAAGGATACAGGCCCCGCCCGGTTTCATTTCCCTTTTTCACAAACGAATAGCGAATATTAACACCACTACCCCAGCCTTGTCTTTGGGTGAGGAGCGGGGGAGAAGGATGGCCTTAAGTTTAGGTTTGGGTTATTGGCGATGGCGCATTTACGCGTATAAGCAGATGGGTAGCTTCGAGAGCTTTGATGGTTTGATACAGAAAATCGCCAAATACTTATTAAGTCAGGCTAGAAACGAAGGATTAAAGATTGATGTTCCGCAAGAGAATTTCGCTAATTCCCCAATCAATTGGCGAGGATCATTTTATGATGCGAGTGGTAACTTGGTTAACGACCCAGATATCAATTTGAAGATTAAAGGGGAGGATGGTTCGGAATATGATTATGTCTTTCAAAGGCGACTGAAAGATTATGCCTTAAATCTAAAAGGTTTAAAAGAGGGCAAATATCAATATCAGGCTATTTTAATTGAAGAGGGCAAAGAATACCGTCAAGAGGGTGATATTCTGGTTCAGCTAAATAGCTTAGAACTGCAAAATTTGAAAGCTAAACCGGCTCTTTTGCGCAGTCTTGCCAATACAAGTGGAGGCAAGTATTATTACCAAAATGAGATCAACCTTTTAGGGGATGAATTGTTAAAATTGAAAGCACCAAGTATTTCATACCCGATACTTAATACTAGCACAATTTTTAGTAGTTGGCAATTGTTCTTTGTAGCTTTGTTGATCTTGGTTACTGAATGGTTTCTAAGAAAATATTGGGGTAGAATTTAATTTAAATAAAACATTATGAATC
>JBNMPT010000147.1:0-4437 GCA_051277025.1 Roseivirga sp.
GTGAAGTTTGCTCTCGAAGATCACAAGCTACTAAATCTTCCCAATAAACTCCATAAAGCCGATTTTGATAATTGGGTGCAGGAACGAGGTTTGTACTTTGCAGATAACTGGGATGCTAATTTTCAAGCCCCTTTAGCTTGGCATGATCGCGGCGAAGAAGATTTATATGGTGCTTTGATTGTAGCTGATTTTGGGAAAGGTTCTTTTATGTATACTGGTATCTCTTTTTTCAGAGAGTTGCCCGCAGGAGTGCCCGGAGCCTTCAGACTTTTCGCAAACCTTATTTCTTATTAAGATGGAAAGCGCGGGACAAAAACATAAGTGGAGGCAACTTTACACCGGAGTAATTATCTTCCTCTGTTTAGAGATTATCGTCTTTTACCTAATTACCGAATTCTATCGTTAATGAGCAGCATAGACTGGATAGTTCTCTTTGGGACACTCTTCGCCATTGTGGCTTATGGGGTTTGGCGAACACGTAATAATCGCAATTTAGACGACTACTTACGCGGCGGTAATGAGATGAAGTGGTTTACCATTGGCATCTCCGTGATGGCCACGCAGGCAAGTGCGATAACTTTTTTAAGTGCTCCTGGCTTAGGTTATGAGTCTGGTCTGCGTTTTGTCCAGTTTTACTTTGGTCTGCCTTTGGCCTTGGTCATCATTTCGGCTTTCATCATTCCCATTTATTACCGTTTAAAGGTTTATACCGCCTACGAATATTTAGAAAGTCGTTTTGACCTCAAGACAAGACTTTTGGCAGCATCGCTTTTTCTGGTGCAACGCGGTCTCGCTGCCGGACTGACTATTTTTGCGCCGGCAATTATTCTCTCTACCATTTTAGGATGGAATCTGCAGCTTACCAATCTCTTTGTCGGCATGCTGGTAATTGTCTACACCGTTTCCGGTGGCAGCAAAGCGGTAAGTATTACCCAGAAATTGCAGATGGGAATCATTCTTTTAGGAATGACCTTGGCCTTTGTATTATTGATAATTAAGATTCAAGATTTCACCGATTTATCGACTGCCTTCGAAATCGCTGGTAGTGCTGGCCGTTTAGAAATAATAGATTTCGATTTTAATTTAAATGAGCGATATACGGTTTGGAGTGGTTTAACCGGTGGACTTTTCTTAGCGCTCTCTTATTTTGGAACCGATCAAAGTCAGGTGCAACGCTACCTAACCGGAAAAAATATTAGGGAAAGTAGGCTAGGCCTCATGTTTAATGCAGTTTTGAAAATCCCAATGCAGCTCTTTATCTTACTAACGGGAGTTTTGGTTTTTATTTTTTATCTGTATGTAAAGCCACCCATCTTCTTCAATCAGGTGGCCTTAGAGGGTTTGAAAAATACTGAATATCAAACTGAGCTTACTCAATTAGAAAGGCGTTTTGACGCTAATTATGAGGAATTACAGCAAAGTCGCTTGGCCTATGAGATTGCTATAAAGCAGGAAAACTTAGGACAGAAATCTTTGGGTCGAGAGGTGTTTTTGAAACGCCTTGATGAGGATGTTGCTATTCGCACAGAGGTCAAAAACTTGCTTGTAAAAGCAGATCCGGAGTTTAAAGTTAAGGATACTAATTATGTTTTTCTAAACTTTGTGATGGACTACTTGCCTGTTGGGGTGGTGGGCTTAATTATTGCGCTCATATTTAGTGCTGCCATGTCCAGTACTTCAAGTGAGCTAAATGCTTTGGCAACCACCACCACAGTTGATTTTTACAGCCGTTTGTTTGATAGAGAGGCTACTGAAAAGCAGCGATTACTAATGTCAAAAATCTTTACCGTAATGTGGGGTTTTGTGGCAATAAGTTTTGCTCTGGTCGCCAATCTATTCGATAATTTAATAGAAATGGTAAATTTACTAGGGTCCTTATTTTACGGAACTATACTCGGTATATTTTTAGTAGCTTTTTTCTTGAAGAAGGTTAAAGCCTCGGCAATTTTCCCCGCAGCTTTAATTGGGGAATGCGCGGTATTGCTTATTCATTTTGGAAACATCTATGAATGGCCATTCTTCCGCGATATAAACGTTGAATACCTTTGGTATAACATTATCGGCTGCGGTTTGGTAGTGGGAATAGCGCTTTTATTGCAATCTCTTAAAAAGATAAGCGCCTAAAGTTTTTCAAATAAGGCATCACAAAACTGCATTTCAGAATCGTAGAATTTGTCAATCACTTTAAATCCGGCACTAGCGGCCAAGCGATCAATTTCATTCTTACTGTATTTTCGTGAAATTTCGGTGTGTATGCATTCAAACTCCTCAAATTGGAAAACTTGATTTACTCCTTTTAAGTTTACATCTTGGGCCTTTCGGCAGATGAGATAGCTGCGACACTCTCCGTTTTGAGGGTTATATTGGGCATAGTGATCAAAATTTTGAACTTCAAAATTAGCGCCTAGTTCTTCATTTATCCGGCGAAGAACATTGAGATTAAAGCGCGCGGTAATTCCTTTTGCATCGCTGTAGGCAGACAAAATTTTAGCGGGCTCTTTTTTCATGTCAACGCCTAATAATAATTTGTCACCCACCTTAAGGTTAGCTCCTAAGGCAGTCATAAAACTTTCGGCTTGCGTTTGGGGGAAATTGCCAATATTAGAGCCTAAAAA
This sequence comes from Roseivirga sp., assembly GCA_051277025.1. Taxonomy (GTDB): domain Bacteria; phylum Bacteroidota; class Bacteroidia; order Flavobacteriales; family Schleiferiaceae; genus Croceimicrobium. Next base: position 2,616 of record JBNMPT010000147.1, read on the forward strand.
CAAGACCAATAAGGGCGATTGGTTTAAGCTCCGAATTTTCTTTAAACCCTCAAAGTATTCATCTGCGAGAGGCCTCACCTTTAGAGCAGGCAGCTCAAGGGCTAGGCTACTTTGCAGTTCCTCTAAAACATGGCTGGAAATATCAATGGGATAATAGCCAAAAGAAGCCTTATCCTCTAAAAAGCTATGCAGTAGTATTTTTGTCTTTAAACCATCTCCAGCGCCTAGTTCAACTAAGTTAAAATGTTCCCCAAAATTTAGGGAAGAGTAGATCTTCTTTTTGCGTAACTCAAAGATTTCCGCTTCGGCCCGAGTGAGATAATATTCGGGCATCGCCATGATTTCCTGAAAGATTTGGTCTCCCTTGGCATCATAAAAATAACGAGAGGAGAGATACTTTTCATCTGCCGAAAGGCCGTTTATAACGTTCTTCTTAAAGCTACTCATTAATCTCTATATCTTTTGCCAACCTTAAGCCGGTAAACTGCCAGCGAAAGTGTGGGTGAAAAAAGTTTCTATAAGTCGGCCTGCTGTGGCCATTGGGGCTAGCAATGGAAGCTCCTCTAAGCACCATTTGGTTGATCATAAACTTACCATTATATTCTTTGGCGGGACCTTTTAAAACCTTAAAACCTGGATAAGCTAAGTAGGCACTATTGGTCCATTCCCAACGTTCTCCCCAGCGGAAATTATTTTGAGCAATCTCCCATTCTGCTTCGGTTGGTAGGCGCATCCCTCTCCATTCTGCGAAAGCATAGGCTTCGTAATAGCTAATATGAGCGACACTTTCTAGCGGTTTAACCTCCTTGGGGCCAGCTAGGCTGTAATGAAACCATTTACCTTCTTTTTTGTACCAATAAAGAGGGGCAGTAATACTTTCATTTTTAAGCCAATCCCAGGCCTCAGAGTGCCAGAACTGAAAATTTTGGTAGCCGCCATCATTAATAAATTCTAACCATTCGCCATTGTTAATTAACTGAGAAGAAATTTGAAATGATTGCAGATATACCTGATGACGTGGTTGCTCATTATCAAAGCTAAAATCGTCGCCACTATGACCAATGTGATAAAGCCCAGCGGGAACAGATAGCCATTCTGAATTGGTAATAGGTAGAGCGACTATTTCTTTGAAGTCTTCTTTATAAGCGTGAGGAAAGGCTTGTAAGGCTAATATTCTTTTAAAGTCTGTTAAGAATAACTCTTGGTGTTGCTCCTCATGGTTAATGCCAAGTTCGATGGTTTTTAAGATATCCAGACTAAGTTCTTCCTCAAAAGCAATGCGCATCTTTTCATCGACATAACTGCGATAGGCGAAGACATCCTTCAGGAGAGGACGAATTAATGTGCCTCTTGAGTTTTGGTCAATGCGAGCGCCAAGGCCTTCATAATAAGAATTGAAATAGTAAGGAAACTGAGCATCAAAAAGCTGGTAATCTTTATGGGCTTCTTTTAGCACTAGCGTCTCAAAAAACCAAGTGGTATGACCAAGGTGCCATTTAGGGGGACTAACTTCCTTACTAGGCTGCGCTAGGTAGTCTTCAAGCTTAAGAGGCTCCATTAGAGCCAGGGTATAAGCACGTGTTTTTAAATACTTTTTGAACAGCTGTTGCTGGCTTAATAACGGCATAAATAGGGTTAATAGCTTTCTTGCAAATTAGGGGTAATTTCAAAATCAGGAGGAGTAAATTTGAAATATTCTTGCATTTTTTCGAGAGTTTTGATTCCGGCTTAGTCTATTATCGTAATTTTGCGATGAAAGACTAATAATATTGAAAAATCTAGACACCTATCTTCCCGAAGATGTAAGATTAGCTGCTTTGGC
>JBNMPT010000148.1:0-4435 GCA_051277025.1 Roseivirga sp.
AGTCTGATGTCTTTAATACCAGTTTGGTTTACGAGGTTTTCGCAGGTGGTGCGGCCCATTTTACCCATGCCATATAAAAGCACCTTGGGTTGAGGCATAGTTTCTAGATACTTCTTTAGTTGCAAGACGGCTACAAAGGCAACAGAAGCTGCGCCGGTGCTAAGCTTAGTCTCGTTTTTTACACGCTTAGAACATTGTACCGCATTATTAACCAAGCGATCTAAAAAGGCGTTATGTCCCCCTTGTCCTTTCGAAAACTTATAGGACTTTTTGATTTGGCCAATGATTTCAAAATCACCAAGAATTTTAGATTCTAATCCCGAGCCTACTCGAAATAGATGATTAATTGCTTCTCGGTTTTGGGCAATATTTTGAAAAGGCTCAAAGCTCGCTTTGTCGTTGCCACTATACTTGCAAAAGAGACTGATTAAATCCCGGGGGCAACTAGCAAAGGCATAGATTTCTGTACGGTTACAAGTAGATAGTATCAACATCCCATCACCACCGCCTTCCTTATATTCATTCAACAGGTGGCTAGCTTTTTCCTCATTAAGAGTAAAGCGTTCACGAGTTTTCACATCTGCCTTGGAGTGGTCAATACCAATTTTAAAAAAATTGGCGAAACGGCTTACTTCAAATTCTTTCATAAATCTGGTGCAAAAATATCCCAGTTAGTACTTAGTTTCCTACCTCAATTGGGATGAAAAATAGCCCAATTGATCGAATACCTTAATTTAGAATGATTCTCGTTAAAAACTTAGTATTTCAAGGCAATCTTAAATATTATCACGCTTTCTGTGCAATGATATTTGTCATATTCTATTTTTGCAGCATGGAAATCCATTTTACGTTTTTGGACGAGGCAATAAATACCTCAAAGTGTCGAATAAAAAATACCCCGATTAATGAGGGCTTAACTTTGGTTGAAATCGAAAACCGCGAAGACCATTCTGTTCATATAGAACGTGATATTGATCAGAGTCTCATTCAGTTTTACTTTGGTGCCGAAGGAGAACTATTATTTCAGTTTCATCAAGGGTCTTATCAGCTGCAGCTGAATAAAGGACGCTGTCTGCTTTTTTATAATCCACTAATGGCATTGCCGCTGCGGGTGGAGCTGAAGGCGGATTCGCGAGCGTTATTTTTATATATAAAAGTCGAGAGTCTGCATCGACTGTTTATAGAAGGCTCGGAGGAGTTGGCATTCATTAGCCCTGATAATGTGAATAAGAAGTTTTATTCGGAAATAGAGCTTGAACCTTCTCTGATGGTGGCGGTTAATCAAGTTTTCCAATCTCCGGTACAGGGCCCCAGTAAAAAAGTCTTTATCCATGCTAAGGTGCTAGAGCTTTTGGCCTTGTTCTTTAATAGGAAGGAGGGCACTGATGTAGAGGCCTGTCCTTTTTTAGAAGACGAGGATAATGTGAAGAAGATAAGGTTGGCAAAAAAAATCATTATTGAAAAGATGGCAGATCCCTACACGATCAGTGAGCTCGCTAAGGAAATCGGTTTAAATGAATATCGCTTGAAGGAAGGCTTTAAAAATATTTACGGGACCACCGTTTTTAAGTTCTTAAACGATTATCGCTTAGACGTTGCCCGTCAGCTCTTAGAGCAAGATCATGTTAAGGTTAATGAGGCGGCTTATCAAATAGGTTATACTAACCCCAGTCATTTTATAGCCGCTTTTCGCAAGAAATTTGGCGTTACTCCAAAAAAATACTTACTCAATCGATAATTAAGGAATTAGATGAAAAAAGCAATACTCTTGGTGAATTTAGGTTCACCCGATTCTTACGCTGTTAAAGACGTACGTCGTTATTTGGGAGAGTTTTTAATGGATGAGCGCGTAATTGATTTTCCCCATTGGCTTCGGACGGTATTAATTAAGGGGGTTATTCTCAATACTCGCCCTAAAAAATCGGCCGCAGCTTATGAAAGCATTTGGTGGGATGAGGGATCGCCATTGATGGTCTTGAGTAAACGCTTGCATCTGGCCGTGCAAAAGGAGACTGAATTACCAGTTGCTCTAGGAATGCGCTACGGTACTCCTTCCATATATGATGCATTAAAAGGTTTGCAAGACGAAAATCCAGATTTGGAAAGTATTAGCCTGATTCCTCTGTATCCGCATTATGCTATGAGTAGTTACGAGACGGTGGTGGTGAAGGCCCGCGAGGTAGTGGAAGAACACTTCCCGCACTTAAATATGATGGTTAGGAAGCCTTTTTATAATGATCCTGATTACGTGGAAATATTAGCAAAATCATTAAAAGATGCCTTGCCTGCCGAATATGATCAAATTTTGTTCAGTTATCATGGTGTGCCTGAGCGACAGATAAAAAAGAGTGATGTTTCCAAGGGACATTGCTTGAATATGGAGAATTGTTGCCAGAAAGATAGTCCGGTACAGCAGTTTTGTTACCGTCATCAAACGACAGATACTACGCGTTTGGTTGTGGAAAAATTAAACTTAGACCCCAAGAAATACAGCACGAGCTTTCAGAGTCGTCTGGGACCAATTCAATGGTTAACGCCGTATACTGATAAGACGATTGAGGACTTTGCTAAACAGGGTGTTAAGAAGCTGGTGATACTTTGTCCTGCTTTTGTTTCTGATTGCTTGGAAACAATCGAAGAGATCGGCTTAGAGGCTCGTGAGAGCTTCATAGAAAACGGCGGTGAAGAGTTTACTTTGGTGCCTTGTTTAAATGATCAAGCAGACTGGGTGAAGCTTATCGTTAAGTACGGAGAAGAAATGGTTGCACATGTCTGATAAAAGGCGAAAAACAGAGCGTCATATTTTTCGCAGTGTTTTTTAGTATCTTTAAGCCAAATTGATTTTGATGAAGAAATTCCTTACTCTACTTTTATCTATTTCGCTGTTAATACTGCAAGGTCAAGTAATGGATCGTACCGTGGAAGACTGCAACAATAATAGCAATTCCATTTTCAACATATTGGCTAGCGGTAAAGCTTTAATCATAGCTTCCAAAGGTTTCGATTGTTCTATATGTGTAAACCGAGCACCAGGATGGGGTACTTGGGCGACCGCCAATAAACAGCAAGTTGAGGTTTGGGGCGCTATGACAAACACTTACAGCTCTGCAATACCAAGCTGTAACATGGTCAACACTTGGATAAGCACCCATGGATGGGCAGATATCTACACTTTTATAGATAGTAGTCAGTACTTTTTTGCAACTGGTACGCCTCGCTATTTGGTATATTCTCCTGTAGATAGCTCCTTAATTTACCAAGGCGGTTCGGACTCTCAAGCGCGCACTTTGGCAAGCAATGCAAGCCAAACTGGATTGAGTTTAAGCCATAATAGTATTTTAGAGAGCATTAGTTTCTTTATTAATAAGAGATCCGTGCACTTTTCGTCTATGCCAGCAGAAAATGTTTTGGTGGAAATTTACAATTTGACAGGGCAAAAAGAGAAGCGTGAAAACCTTAGCAAAGACAACGCTGTACTGCCTTTAAATGATTTAGCAAAGGGTATCTATCTCATGCGCTTAAGTAGTAAAGGTCAGGCAATTACCCGTAAAATTGTTTTATAATAAATAATTCGCTTAAAAAGCATTTAAGCTCCGTAGCTTTGCCGCCCAATTTAGGAGCTTAATTATGAATTTGCGAAACATAGCAATTATTGCCCACGTTGATCACGGTAAAACGACCTTAGTAGATAAAATGCTACTGGCCTGTAAAACTTTTGCTGATCACGAAACGCCCGGAGAGTTAATAATGGACAGTAATGACCTAGAGAAAGAAAGAGGTATTACTATTCTATCAAAAAACGTTTCCGTTCAATACAACGATATTAAGATTAACATTCTCGATACCCCTGGTCACAGTGATTTTGGTGGTGAAGTGGAGAGAGTATTAAACATGGCCGATGGCGTAGTACTTTTAGTAGATGCTTTCGAAGGACCTATGCCGCAAACACGTTTTGTACTAGGTAAGGCATTAAAATTGGGTCTTAAGCCTATTGTAGTAGTAAATAAGGTTGATAAGCCTAACTGTACTCCAGACGAGGTGCATGAAATGGTTTTCGATTTAATGTTTGCCTTAGAGGCAACCGAAGATCAGCTTGATTTCCCTACTATTTATGGTAGTGCTAAGAATGGTTGGATGAGTACCGATTGGCAAAAGCCAACAGAAGACATTAATGCGCTTCTAGATACTATTATAGAGTTTATCCCTGCCCCAAAGGTAAATGAGGGAACTACTCAAATGCTAATTACTAGTTTAGACTTTTCCTCCTATATTGGAAGAATAGCAATTGGTAGAGTTCACCGCGGTAGTCTAATGCCTAACCAGCCAATTACACTGGTAAAGCGCGATGGTACTAAAGTGAAGTCGAGAGTAAAAGACCTTTTCATTTTTGATGGTTTCGAAAAGCGTAAAATTGATAAAGTAGAAAGTGGAGAAA
>JBNMPT010000149.1:0-4432 GCA_051277025.1 Roseivirga sp.
GACACGGAGTTTAGGCATCTTATAATGCTTGCTTCCGCATTATAGGCAGGGATAATTATAGAGTAGAAATATTTTTTCATTTAGCCCAATATTTACCCGGGAAAAGCTGGGAGCGCCACTTTTTTAGAGGTTTTAGCAATCTGGTAAATTTTAAGAGATCGCGGCAATAACTGATTATATAAGTCAGGGAAATCCGATAAGCAAGATGGTTTTTATAGGCTGAAAAGAACTTAAAAAGTCGCCGGTTAAGTCGCCAGTTTTCTTTGTTCCAGGCGTGATAGGGTAGGTTTCCTATCCACCAATTCGCAAATTCATCTAAGGCAGTATTGGCGGCTTTTTCAGACTGAGGAATAGCTTCTCGTATAAGGGTGTTAATGGTAATTAACTCTTGGTAAACCGAAGCATTACGGATAGACTTTGAGCGCTGAGTGGCCTGATGTACTCGGAAATAATTAAGCTCTAGCGCAGTAAAGGCTAAATCGTAATTAAGGAGAATCTTAGCGTATAAATGCCAATCTCCGTTTAAGCGCATGGTTGTATCTGCCTTCCCAACATTTAAATAGGCTTCTTTTCGGATTAGTATTCCACTGGCATTGGGAAGGGGGTTGTGGTGTAAAAGCCATTCTGAGCAAGCATCGGTACCTTTTTTAATGAAGTCTTTTTCCCACGCTTTACTTTTGTAGATAAACTCTAAGCTTTCTTTATAGCTAAGTAATACTTTATCCTGCTCATCTACCAAAAGTGATTGGCCATAGGCAATACCTACTCTGGTATTATCCCTTAGGATGGGGACCAATTTTTCTAAGAAGTTGGTTTCACAGTAATCGTCACTCTCGGCAACCCAAATAAATGGGGAAGTAGCAAGTTCAATACCTCTGTTCCACTGGATAAAGGGACTACCACTATTGGTGTCGTTAAAAAGGTAACGCCAATTAGCCCGTCCTTCACACCAGTTTTTTAAAATACTGCGACTGTCATCGCTGCTTGCATCATCGAGAAGGATAACCTCAAAATCTTGAAAGCTTTGATTAGCAATGCTGCTCAAACGTTTTTCTAGAAAGCGTGCATGGTTGTAATTGGGGACAATAACGGAAACTTGTGCCATTAGCGTAGATAGTATTCTATTGCATGATACAAAGGTTTTCCGCAAAATTTGCTAAGCTCAGCCAAGCTACTTTTATTTTTTTCAATAAGTGCTTGGTAGCTAACTTCAATATAATTTGGGCCTAAGGCTTTTTTATAGCTTTTAGCTTGTGTTTGATATTTCTCGCAAAGATCTTGGCAAAATGCAGAATCATCGAGCGCGGGCAAGTGCACTTCTCCTTTGCGTAAATTCCTTTTCTGGAGACTACGAGTTATTTCTAAACAATCGCGATGCAGATGAATAACTTTGGCTTTGGGATAAAGGCTTAACCACATCTTTAGGGTAAAGGTATTACGAGGATCTTTGAATCCCCAGGCAGGATTAATAAGCCGATTTTTCCAGTAAGCCCATCGCCCAGAGAGCTTAAAATGTTCGCGATATAGTTCTTTCGCCGGAATAGTTTTCCAAAATTGAGGGTCCGGAACACCAGGTTTATGCCAGTTATAATCAGCAGCCCACAGCGTTTGCTGGTTTAAACTTAAAATATGCATGGCCTCATAGTTATGGTCTTTTACTACTCCCATAAAGATACCTGATCTTTCCATTACTTTTGCGAGGAAGGATGTGCCACTGCGGTGCATACCAATGATTATAAAAGGGGCTGAGGTCATAGAGATAATAATGGTTGATCAAAGAAAAATAATTTTTCTTCATTTACCTAAAACTGGGGGTACCACTTTAGTAAATATGTTGCACCAAAAGTACGGTTTGCAGCAAAGCCAAATAATTATTGGCGACAAGGATTCGCAATTAAGGCAGGCAATTAACAAGCAAATTCCTTTTATTCATGGGCACTTTAGCTTTCATATTATAAAAGTTTTGCGCCTTCATGATTATTTTAGTGCCACGGTTTTACGCGAACCGGTGGCGAGAGTAATTTCCCGTTATGTCCATTTGCAATATTCTGAGGAACCCCGCTTAGTGGCAGAAAGGCATACTTACGCTGGTTTTGAAGAGTATTTAGAATCTTCCTATGCAGTTAATTGGCAGTGCCAAGTATTAGCAGGGAATATGCATGATATCGCTAACCCTAAAGAGATGTATGAGCAAGCTCGGCAAAATTTGCACAGCTTTAATTGGGTGGGAGTGGCCGATGAGTTAAATGAAGGAATGTTGGACTTATCGGGTAAGCTCGGCTTTGAGAATAGCTATTATCCACATTTAAATAAGAGTCGGTCTCAAGAGTTAGGGGAAAGTCTTTATCTAGAGTTTGCAGAGGAAATTGCGGAGCGAAATATTTACGATCAAAAGTTATATTCAGATGCGAAAAGGATCTATACGAGAAACAAGAAACTAACTAGCTCTGCTTTGATAAAGATGAAGATTAAAGAGGTGTTTGGTCCTTCTCAGCCGAAAATTAAGGATTGAGGGTATGCCAATCATGTTTGAGGTAAATACCCGGGTTTTGGCGCGCTATGGCAATTTCATTTCCCGTTGAATCGGAGTCTAGCACCTCAAAATAAAGAGCTCTTCCCACAAAATCGGCCCTTTGTCCATCCAGAAAAAGATGGGCGTTTATAAAAAAGTCGCCGGGCATTAATCTTAAGGCAGGTACTTCACAGAACCAATTTTCTTGGGTGGCTCCGTTTAATTCCCCGGCTTTGCTAAAGCTGCTGAGGTAATTTCCACGGCTATTAAAAAGATGTAAATCAATATTGAAAAGCTTAGCACTTTGTTCTTTTCGGTCGAAATGGATTTCTAGTCTCAGCCTTGCCCCCGAGTTAAATATATTGCCTTTATTTTTATCAGTTAAATGTATCGCCTTAAATCTGGCGCGGCCATCGCCTTCCCGGTCTGCGCGCAAATGGATAGGAATGTCTCTATTAATCTCGCTTGCTTTAGCAAGATATTGATCTATAATTTCGCGGGGTTTCCCTTGGGCTATAATTTGGCCATTCTCCATCCACGCCACTTCATCGCAAAGTTTAGCAATGGCGCTCATATTATGGCTAACGAAAATAATGCTGCGCTCTTTTTCTTTGCTAAGGCTATCCATACGTTGGAGGCAGCGCTTTTGAAACTCGGCATCTCCTACCGCTAATACTTCATCAATTAAAAGCACTTCAGCGTCTAAATGGGCGGCAACGGCAAAGGCTAAGCGCACGTACATTCCACTGCTGTATCTTTTTACGGGCACATCTAAAAAGGCTTCTACGCCAGCAAAAGCGACGATATCATCAAATCGTTTCGTAATATCGGCCTTGCGCATGCCTAAAATACTGCCATTCAAAAAGATGTTTTCTCTTCCGCTTAATTCGGGATGAAAACCAGTTCCGACTTCTAAGAGGGAAGAAAGTTTACCAAAAACATCAACCTCTCCCTGGGAAGGATAAGTGATGCGCGAGAGTATTTTAAGGAGGGTTGATTTACCCGCGCCATTATGGCCTATTAAGCCTAGCACTTTTCCTTTCTCAAGCGTGAGGTTTATATCTTTAAGGGCGAAGAAACTTTTCTTTTTAGTCAGTTTATACTCCTTACTTAGCCCTTTTATTTCTAATGCAAATTGACTCATATCAGGTCAGCGATTTTGCGTTCTACCTTATGGAAATACCACCAGCCACTAACAAAGAGCAGTAAAGAAACACCGAGGGAAAGCCAGGCTTGAGGATGGTGATCTAATCCAAAAATGGCGGATCTAAAAAGTTCTAGAATACCATTTATCGGGTTTATATAATAAAGGCCTTGCCATTCTAAAGGTATCCGCTCCTGAACTAAGGCGGGGGAATAGGCAATAGGGCTAATAAAAAATAACATTTGCAAGAGGAAGGGAAGAGCTTGTTGTAAATCGCGAAAGCGAATACTTAGGGCCGAAAGCCACAGGCCAGCTCCCCAAGCCGCCGCTAATGTTGACATTAAAAGGGGAATAAAACTCAGCAGCCCCCATGTTTTTAATTGCCCGTCTGCGAAAGCAATTACTAGAAATAAAACCAGAGCTACCAGTAACTCTATCAGACCTAAAAGTCCTTTAGAAAGAGGAAGCAGTATGCGTGGAAAATAGATTTTTTGCAGCATGCTTTGCGAAGCAATAAGCGAAGAGGCACTCTGGCTTAGCACAAAAGAAAAGTAGTTCCATAAAAGCAGCCCTGAAAAGGTGAAACTCAAAAAAGGAATGCCTTGGGTGTCGACCGCTAATAAGCTGCTAAAAAGGAAAAACAAGACTGCCGCGGCCATTATGGGTTGCACCACCGCCCAGCCATAGCCTAAGAATGTTTGGGCATAGCGTGCGCGATAATCACGATAGGCGAAATTATAAAGCAGGCCCCGATATTGCCATAGTTCTTGCGTTCT
>JBNMPT010000150.1:0-4417 GCA_051277025.1 Roseivirga sp.
CGACGGTCCATTTACTATTCAAGTCTACCAAGGTTAAATCAGCATGATAACCTTTTCGGATAAATCCTCGCTTTGTCATTTTATAGAGAATAGCAGGATTGTGACACATTTTCTCCACAATCTTTTCCAGTGAAATAAGGCCTTGCTTGTGAAACTCTAGCATACAATTTAAGGTATGTTGAACCATCGGAGCCCCGGACATTGATTGAAAATAAGGCTGTTCTTTTTCTGCTAAAGTATGCGGTGCGTGGTCTGTTGTTATAAGGTCTATTCGATCATCAAGGAGGGCTTTTAATAGGCCCGCTTTGTCTTCTTCTGTTTTAATAGCGGGATTCCATTTAATAAGCATTCCCAATCGATCATAATCTTTATCTGAAAACCAGAGATGATGGACGGAAACCTCCGTCGTTATTTTTTTCTCTTTTAGTGGAATATCATTTTGAAATAGATGTGTTTCTGCTTCTGTGGTTAAGTGCAGAATATGTAAGCGCGCATTATGTTTTTTAGCGATACTAATCGCTCGCTTGGTTGCTTCATAGCAACCTTTAGTGCTTCTAATTATTGGATGATACTTTGCGGGAATATCTTCCCCATATTTTTCGCGAAAAATCCTTTCATTTTCTTCTACGATTTCCTCTTTCTCTGAATGAATGGCAATAATGGATTTACAGTTTGCAAATAACTTTTCCATTGTTTCAGGATTATCAGCAAGTAGATTTCCTTTTTTTGTAAAATATAAGCCGTCGTCCGAGACACCAATAAATTGACTCGTGTCCGTTTTTAGTACATCATCAATATTATCTCCGTTCACGCCGAGGAAGAATGAATAATTGGCCAAAGATTTTTTTGAAGCAATGGTATATTTTTCCCTTAAGCTTTCAACCGTTAAGATATTTGGAATCGTATTCGGCATATCAATGAAGGAAGTTACTCCACCGGCAATTGCGGCTTTACTTTCGGTATATAAATCTCCCTTATGGCTAAGTCCGGGGTCCCTAAAATGAACCTGTCCGTCAATAATCCCCGGGAATAGGTGTTTGCCGCTGCCGTCAATTACTTTATGATTTGTTTTGATATCAATATTCCCGATTTGTTCAATATATCCATCCGCTAAAAGTACGTCTGCGACAAATGTTTCTCCCTCATTTACAACAGTGGTATTCTTAATTAAAATTATCTCCTTCATTGTTCAATGCTTGTCTTTGTATGCGATTGTTCTTAAGCGTGCCTAAAATCGGTCAAACGCAGTGTCTTAAAGCATAGATTTAATCAGCTGTGTCTGCTATTGAAGGCGGGGTTTAGTCGTTCAGGTTTTATTCAGAAGTTATTTTTATGGCACTATTTAACTCGAGTATCTTTTTTACAAAAGAGTCATTTGTCTTTGGGCTAATGTAAATTTCATGGTACTTTTTATATTTGATAATCAAACCATTTTTCGCTGTCGCAGGTTTTAAGCCAGACCAAAGAGTTTTCCCTTTAATTATTTCGTGGATTTCATGTATTTGAATTTTCCCTCTAATCGGGCCGCATTTGTATTCCAATTCAGATTGGGTAAGTTGATAATTTGTGCCTAAACCTAGCCACATTAAAAACCCAGCCACGGCTAACATTAAAATATCATGCCACATGAAAATATAGTTTTCATAGCCATTAGAGAATATTCTTAGGAAAACGTAGCCAATAAAAACACCCATTAAGCCCAATCCTAGTACTTGAAATAACACATCTTTTCTACTCTTGAATTTCATTTGTTATTATTATTTTATTTCTTTTTAAGGCTACCTAAATGTCTTTTTTGTAATGATACAAAGCAAGCTGGCAGAGCAGTGAAGTTTCTTACCATTTTGATTTTATGCAATGTGATTTTGCCTTGGTAAATGTAGTTCATGGAAGAGAAAGTAGACATGGGGAAAAACACTGATTTGCTGGAGGCGAGCCTCTATTAATTAGGACACAAGCTTTTGCTGGAGAGCCTAAAACTGATTAAGTACTAAGCCTAGCGCTTAATTTATACCAAATTAATTATTAATTGTCGCTATACGAGCATTTAAATAGTGCTGTTGGCTACTAACCTAAGTTCGGCGTAAAAGTATAGTCTCAGATTTTCATTTTTATTGAAAAAACACTGCTAGGCCCATTCTGAAAAGCGTTTTTCTTCGCCTTAGCCCTGCGCAATAGCCCGCTATTACTTCAGCGCTTCGGCTTAAAACCCATTATTTATAAGAGGTCTGAGGCCTAATTTCACATCGAACTCAATTTACTAGTGATTTAAGAGTTTTGACCTTTATCTCTTAGGCTATAAAGTGCGGCCATTATTAAAATTCCCTAATTTCTAAGGACCCTTATTTTGCTTTTGAGTAATCAAAATAAGGGTCCGATTTTCTTCGTGTTTAAACTAGTGAGATCGATGCTATGAGAGACCAATTGTGAGTTTTAAAGAGTCTCTTTCCGAATGCGGCTGGCTGGTACTTCATTTTCAATTTAAGGAGAGGTTAATGGGTACTGGAGCGGTCTCAATGAAGAAGAGTTAAAACCAAAACAAAAAGCGTAGCGAATTGGTAGTGCTGAGGAGCACAGCGACGAATTCACAAACACCTGAAAAATTAAAAAGCGTTCGTAACCGAAGAGCACAGCGATGAGCTCACGAACTCCTTATTAGCGGATTATGAGCAAATGTTGTCAACTCGGCAACTATTCGGGTTAAACGAAATATCCTTAAGATAAATTAACACACGATTTTTAGGCTTGGTTCCATATATTATGCAAAGTCGCCCCAAAATTCAGAGCATAAAAAAGCCCTGTAAGCCTTAGGCCAACAGGGTTTTTTATTTGTCGGGATGACAAGACTTGAACTTGCGGCCTCACGCCCCCCAGACGCGCACTCTACCAACTGAGCTACATCCCGTTTTGAGGGCTACAAATTTAATAAAGCTTTGCTAATCTTAAAGCATTTTAAACCATTATTAGTGAGCCCTCAAAGTAATTACTTGATTTCTACTAACTCTAAGTCGAAGGTTAAATCTTTACCCGCTAAAGGTGAGTTTGCATCTACGGTGATCGTATCCGCATGTACCTCGGTAATTATTAATGGAATCTCTTGTCCATCAGGAGCTTGAGACACTAACTGCATGCCTACTTCTGGCTTAATTTCTTCAGGTAATTCACTGATTGGAACAGACTGAACTAACTCAGGACGTTGTTCGCCGTAAGCTTCAGCGGCAGGAATATTTACGGTTTTTGTATCACTTACCGCCATGTTTAATACTGCACTCTCAAAACCAGGAATTACTTGACCTGCGCCAAGGGTAAACTCGATAGGTTCGCGACCTTTTGAATCATCAAAAATTTCACCATCCGCTAGTTTGCCGGTATAGTGTACACGTACTGTATCTTTTTCTTTTACTGTACTCATAATATATATTTTGCTCTGCTAATCGCAAAGGGCAGACCGATTGCTTTTATGTGCCGCATTGTCAGATTAATCCCTAATTAGAGTCCCATTACTTATGAAACCCGCCGAAAACTGGTCTTTTAAAGCACCCAACCTGTCATAAATATAAATGCTGCTGGGTGCCACAAAGGCTTCAGGGTCCATAATATAAAGCTGTTCTTCAATACTATCGCATGTCATTCCGTAAACATTAGTGGCTGCATGGGTAAAGCTGCGCTCTGGCACGAGACTATTGGCGAAAAAAGAATAAACAAAAATCTCCGACCCTGCCAAACTGTAGAATTCATCATGGCGGTAGTCTATCATAAATTTATTGCCGTTCTCGCTAAGTGTGCCAATCGTAATTAAACTGTCTTGCGGGCTTTCCCACCGATATACATTGCGGTTATTATCTACAATAATGAGCTTGGAGCGACCGTCATCCAAAATGGCTTTTACCGCAGCGGGTAGGCTAATGGTATTCTTTATGCTGTCGGGTAGTTGCGGGTCGTAAACTCTAAGTTCTTTTCCAGCGGCCACGATTATCTTATCCTGCCAACTTTTAAGAGCAAAGGCCGGTTTATTAATATTTAGAACTTGTTGGAGGTCTAAAGTACGGCCATCATAAATGCCAATCTCACTTTTGTATAAATCACTTAGGTAGATGCGATCTCCAGCAAGGGCCATATAACGCGGGGTACCCAAAGCTTCGAAGCTCCTTTCGAAAAGGCAGCTGCTATCGCAGATTAACACCCGATTTGAGCCGTTAAGAATGGCATAAAACTTATCGTTCTCATAATAGACACTCTCCAACACATCTCCGATTGGACTTCCATTTTGACGTGCATAAATACCGCCCGAATAGGAGTTTGTAAGGCTGTTATAATAGCCAATGCTGGCATTACCCTGTTGAAAGTTTCCTTCGTTGATAATTAAAACTCTGCGGCTATCGCTAATTTCACCCGGTCGGCTTGCTTGCGGCCCAAT
>JBNMPT010000151.1:0-4364 GCA_051277025.1 Roseivirga sp.
TCTTTCATACCCTTGGGCAGCAGTACCGAAGTAAATTTACAGTCGACATGGAACTCCCCCAGTTTTAATGGCAACTTTTTACCAGATGCACGCAGCGTTAGCGATAGCGGTTTTAGTGCTGAGTGGTCGATACTGCAATTAAACCGGAATTTCCCACAAAGCTGGACCAAAGGCATTAGCAATGAAACCTTAGAAAGCGCTGCTTTTGGAATGGACCTCTTGCTTCCGCTAGATGATTATCAGAAGTCACTACGATCGGCAAAATATGCAAGCATGACCATCGCTCTTACCTTTTTAATTTTCTTTTTGGTAGAGGTTCTCAATCAAAGAAAAATACACCCGCTCCAATATGCTTTAGTGGGAATATCCTTGATATTATTCTACACCCTTTTAGTATCTATTTCCGAGCATTCTAACTTCAACCTAGCTTATGGTATTTCTAGCTTAGCTATTGTGGCCATGATTAGTTTGTACAGTATTAGCATTTTTAAGAAAGCGAAAGTGGTACTGCTCCTAACTCTTATTTTGGCAGGTATTTACGGATTCCTATTTGTGACCCTACAACTTGCCGATTATGCCTTATTAATGGGGAGCATTGGCTTAAGTATCATCTTGGGTGGCACCATGTACTTCACTCGTAATATAGATTGGTATAAACTCAATTTCGAGACTCCCGAAAACTAAAATTAGAATTAACTCATAGCCGCTGCATCTTGATTTACCATCCCCTTGTGCAAATCTTAAAGTTCTTTGGCTATGGGTTATTTTCTTTTATCGCCCTTAAGGCGTAAACCATCGGCAGCTTGTCTTCAAAACCTTTTATCTGAAAGCGCCCGGGCGATATTTCTACGGTATTGGCAAAGCAATCGTAAGGGGAATAATCAAACTCCTGAAAAGTTTCTAGCCGTAAACCCGCCTGTAATAAACTACTTAACACTTCAGCTAAGCTATGATTCCAGCTGACCGTTTCAATTTCAATTTCCTCCTCTTTTGCAGCATAGGTTCCTTGTTGCTTTTCAATAATGGGGTCGGCCTTAAAGTAGGAGTACGCTACTTTCTTAAAATCATTATCGTACATCCACACTACCGGATGAAATTCCGCAAAAATAAACTGTCCCTTTGGCTTTAAATAGCGTGAAATCAACTGAGCCCATCTCTCTAAATCGGGTAACCAACCTATCGTTCCATAACTAGTAAACACTAAGTCGAAGCGCTCGTCAAGCTTTTCGTTGATCGTGTAAATATCGGAACAGATAAAGCGAGCATTCAAAGCACAAGCATCATTTAATTCACGTGCCTTTGCTATCGCTTCATCCGAAAGATCTACTCCTACCACTTCTGCTCCTAAGCGAGCTAAAGACAAACTATCCTGACCAAAATGACATTGTAAATGCAAAATTTTCTTCCCTTTAAGATTGGGTAAAAGAGCGGCTTCAATGCTATTTAATGAAGTTTTCCCTTGCAAAAAACTAGCTACATCATAAAAATCGGACTGATAATGAGAGTCTATTCGCTTGTTCCAAGAGGCACGATTAATCTCTAAGTACTTATCTGCTTTATCATTCATGGTCTATTTATCTTTAGGGGAGAAATTATAACTAAAACCCAAGAGGCTACGTAAAACCCCTCCGTCGAAATTCGCATTAAAGTAAGGCGATAATTCGAAGCCCACTTGCAAGTTTGGATGTTTTCGCCAAGGCTTAAGCCGCAGTCCAAAATGCAGTAGATAACCATTGTCAAAGGCTAAACCCTCGGCCGCATAAAAAGGGTTAACGTTTGCCCCTACTCCACTATACAGATTATAATAACTACCTCTTCTAATATTCACCATGGCATTTAATTCCATATTAACATTAGAGAAAAAAGTGTTGGTTTCCAGTCGCCCATCTACCCATAGTAATCTTTCGCTGTTGCTAGATAAGCCAACAATGGATTGAAAGGGATAATAACTTAAAGCCACTTGTGCCTTCAGACTATTTAGGCATAGAAAGGTGAATAATAAAGTCTTGATTAGCAATTTCATAAAACATCCATTAGTTTACAATAAGCAGGCTTAGGCTGATACGAATGATCGAATAACAAGGGATAATCTTCGCGATTATAATAACTAGGAAGCCAGGAATCCGCATCACTTAATCCCCAAAAGCTAATACCATACTGGTAGCGGTTGGCCAAAGCATTATAGGATACCACTAGGCTCGCTAATTTTTCCGCCTGTCTTGCAAATAGCGCCTCCTTATCTAAGTTGCCTTGGTTAAAAGGGTTTACGGCAACATCTACTTCCGAAAGATGAACCAAAAAACCTGTTTCACCAGCGGCTTGAATGGCGGCACTTATTTGCCCCTTGGTAGGATAATTTATAGAAATATGCATCTGCATGCCAATGCCATGAATAGGTACGTCCCTTTGCTTAAGGTCAAGTAAAAAATTAATGATTGCCTCGCGCTTGCCTTCGTTATAGGCGAAATTATAATCGTTGTAAAATAACAGTGCCAGCGGGTCGGCCTCATGTGCGTATCGGAAAGCCTTTTCAATATAGCCATCTCCTAAATGCTGTCGCCAGATGGAGTTCCGCAGCGTACCATCTTCATTAAAGGCCTCATTAACTACGTCCCAACTAGCTATTTTCCCCTTAAAGTGACGGCAAATACTTTGAATATGATTCTTAAATAAATCTTCCCAGTCGGCTCGACTACCCTGATAATTCTGGATCCAATGAGGTAGTTGCCGATGCCAAATTAAAGTATGACCATGTAAACGCTGATTGTTTTGCTGAGTGCGCGCTACTAATTCATCTGCTTCAAGCCAAAAGAAATTATCCTCTTGTGGGTGGAGATAAGAGGGCTTAAAAATATTTTCGGGGGTGATGCTATTAAACTGCTCCCTCAGCAAAGTCTCGTATTCTGGTAAACCAAAATAAACCGGATCAACGGCTACTCCAATTGGGTAGTCTGCCTGTAAAAACAGCACTTGTTCCAAGCCACATTGCTCCTCACTAGGCTTTTTACAAGCGCTAATAAGAACAAAAATCACTAGAGAGAATAAAATTCTTGGCATGCTCATAAGCCTCTTTAATGGCTACAAGTTAAGACCTTCTCAGGACTAGAAAAATATTCCCTTTGAAAACCAAGGGCTTGCCTTTTTCACCTCTAACGAAAGTGCAAACAAGAGATCTTTTATCTAATTTTGCTATCATTCTAAAATAAATAGCACAATGCAGAGCGGAACAAAAAAAATAGTCCTTCATTTAGATCTAGACAGCTTCTTTGTTTCGGTGGAGCGACTGGCTAACAGCGACTTAAATAATAAGCCTGTTTTGGTAGGCGGTACCGGCGGAAGAGGGGTTGTCGCCTCTTGCAGCTACGAAGCGCGTCGTTTTGGAATACACTCGGGCATGCCTATGCGCACCGCTCTTCAGCTCTGCCCCGAAGCGATTTCGATTAAGGGTGACAGCAGTCGCTACAGCAAATATTCTACTATTATTACCGAAATAATTAAGGAGGAAGTACCTCTTTTTGAAAAGCCTAGCATCGATGAGTTTTACGCCGACCTGAGTGGAATGGATCGCTTTTTTGGCTGTTTTAAAATGGCCACAGAAATGCGTGATAAAATTATTAGAGAAACGGGGCTGCCCATCTCCTTTGGTTTATCTACCAATAAAACCGTTGCCAAAGTTGCTACCGGTGAAGCCAAACCAAACAATCGACTAGAAGTTTCCAGTGGTTTTGAGCGCCCCTTCCTCGCTCCCCTAGCCGTAAAGAAAATCCCCATGGTTGGTCAAAAAACAGGTTTATTGCTTAACCGCATGGGGGTGCGCTATATTCATACTTTACAGGAAATGCCCGTAGAGTTAATGGAAAAGGCGATGGGGAAAAATGGTATCCACATCTGGCAAAAAGCCAATGGTATTGATGACAGCCCGATTGTTCCCTACCAAGAAAGAAAGTCCATTTCTTTAGAACGTACCTTTCAAAAAGACACCATCGATGTCCAAAAACTAGAAGTCCTTATTATTGCCATGGCCGAAACACTAGCTTTTCAACTTAGGCAGGGTAATAAACTTAGTGCCTGTATTACCGTTAAAATTCGCTATTCCGACTTTAACACCTATACCCTCCAAAAGCGTATTCCTTACAGCAGCAACGATGATATACTAATCGAAACTGCTAAAGAGCTCTTTAAAAAACTATATAGCCGTCGGCTTCTTGTACGCCTTATTGGATTAAGAATGAGTCATTTGGTTGGTGGTGGCCATCAAATAAATCTCTTTGAAGACAGCGTAGAGAAAATCCGTCTCTACCAAGCTATGGATGCCATGCGTAATCGCTTTGGTCAAAATGCTGTATCGCGGGCCAAAACAATGG
>JBNMPT010000152.1:0-4301 GCA_051277025.1 Roseivirga sp.
GGGGGTGAGGTAAATAATTGCGTTATTCTCGGCTTTTCTAATAAGGGGCACGATGGTTTCTTAGGGAATTCGGTAGTTGGCGAATGGTGTAACATCGGAGCAGACACTAATAATTCAAATCTTAAGAATAATTACGAAGAGGTGAAGTTGTGGAACTATGCCAAAAATGGTTTTCGTAAAACGGGTTTACAGTTTTGCGGTTTAATTTTTGGGGATCATTCAAAATGTGGTATTAATACCATGTTTAATACTGGTACAGTAGTGGGTGTTAGTGCTAACATTTATGGGAGTGGTTTTCCTCGTAATTTTATTCCTTCCTATTCATGGGGAGGTTATGCTGGTTTTACAGAATATAAATTCGAGAAGGCCATGAAAACGGCTGAATTAGTGATGTCACGCCGCAACGTCACTCTCGATCAAGTAGAGCGTGACATTTTGCAAGCGATTTTTGACAAAACGGCCCACTATCGTTAATATTTATAATTGGCATATCAATTGACTTTGCTACTGCCTACCAGGTTTCCAATAAAAATTGGGAGCTTAACAAAGCATTGATATGAGTTTTAGAGATTATACCGATATAGATAATTTACGTTTTAGTGTGATAAGAGATGAGGGGGAGTATATTCCTCTCATGAATAAAGAGGATGAGGAATCTCTTAAGCATGAGGATCTACCCGAGGAGTTGCCAATCCTTCCATTGCGCAATACTGTACTGTTTCCTGGTGTGGTAATTCCTATTACAGCGGGACGGGATAAATCCATAAGTCTTCTGAATAAGGTGAATAAAGACAAAGGGCTCTTAGGCGTGGTAAGTCAAATTGACGGAAGTTTAGAAGAACCTGGCGCTGATGATATTTACCGAGTTGGTACCGTAGCGCGAGTAGTGCGCCTTTTTAAATTGCCGAATGGTCATACAGCAGTTATCATCCAAGGTCTGCGACGTTTTGTAATAAATGAGATAGTACAAGAGGAGCCGCATATAATAGCTAAAGTTTCTAAATTCGATGAAGAGAAACCAGCTAACAAGGATAAGCAGTTTAAGGCACTCATGGATTCAGTGAAAGACATAGCCCTCGAGATCATCGAAAAGTCGCCCGAAATTCCCGCTGAAGCCTCACTAACCATAAAAAATATTGATAGCGATACCTTCCTGTTAAACTTCGTAAGCAATAATATGAATGCTGACGTAGAGAAAAAACAACATCTTTTAGAGCAGGATAAGTTGCAAAATAGAGCTGATGAAGTATTTAAACTCCTTAATATGGAGTCACAAATGCTTGAAATGAAAAATGAAATTCAAGACAAGGTGCGCTTGGATTTTGATAAGCAGCAGCGTGATTATTTCTTGCAGCAGCAGCTGCGTCAGATCCAAGAAGAGCTAGGCGGTTCATCTACGGAAACGGAGATTGAAGAAATGCGTACTAAGGGTAATGCCAAAAAATGGCCCGAGAAAGTGAAGACTCTTTTTGAAAAGGAGTTGGCGAAAATGCAGCGAATAAACCCGCAGGTACCAGAATTTAGTATTCAGCGTAATTACCTAGAGTTTATGCTGGACTTACCTTGGGACACGAACACCAAGGATAACTTTAATTTAAAGCGTGCGGAGCGGATTTTAAACCGCGATCACTATGGCTTAGATAAAGTTAAAGAGCGTTTATTAGAACACTTAGCGGTACTGAAGTTGAAAGGAGATATGAAAGCGCCGATTCTTTGTTTATACGGCCCTCCTGGAGTGGGTAAAACTAGTCTTGGCCGCTCTGTAGCAGAGGCTTTAGGTAGGCCTTACGTGCGCATGTCTTTAGGCGGATTGGGTGATGAAGCAGAAATACGTGGGCATCGTAAAACTTATATCGGTGCAATGCCCGGTAGAATTTTACAAAGCATTAAAAAAGCGGGAGCATCTAATCCTGTTTTTGTTTTAGATGAGATTGATAAATTGGCTACTGGCCGAGGGCATGGAGACCCTGCTTCGGCAATGCTTGAAGTTTTAGATCCGGAACAGAACTCTACCTTCTACGATAATTTTCTAGAGGAGGGCTACGACCTGAGTAAGGTGATTTTTATTGCTACGGCGAATAATATCAATGCCATCCATCCTGCGCTGCGCGATAGAATGGAGGTCATTGAAATTAATGGTTACACGGTAGAGGAAAAGGTGGAAATTGGCGCAAAGCATTTACTACCCAAGCAGATCAAAGATCATGGCCTTACTAAGGATAATTTTAAATTGTCTAAAAAAGCGCTTGAGTTTATGGTTGAGCATCATACTCGTGAGTCTGGTGTACGTGGTTTAGATAAGGTGTTAGCGAAGTCTGTGCGATACGCCGCTAAAAGTATAGCGATGGAGCAGGAGTATATCATCGCTCCTAAAGTTAGTGATATGCAGGAGATTCTTGGTGCAGAACGGTTTAGTAGGGATAGATACCAAGATCAGGAGATTGCGGGTTTGGTGACCGGCTTAGCTTGGACGCCAGTTGGTGGCGATATCTTATATATTGAGTCATCTTTAAGCCGCGGAAGAGGTCGCCTTTCTATAACCGGTAATTTGGGTGATGTAATGCGCGAATCGGCGACTATTGCAATGGCATACCTGAAAGCGAATGCAGAAGATTTTGACGTGGATTATCGTTTATTTGAGCAGTACGACGTTCATATCCACTTTCCAGAAGGGGCGATTCCCAAGGATGGTCCTTCGGCGGGGATTAGTATCCTAACTTCTTTAACTAGTCTTTTTACGCAAAGAAAGGTGAAAGGTGAATTAGCAATGACCGGGGAAATTACCTTGAGAGGACAGGTATTACCTGTGGGGGGAATTAAAGAGAAAATTTTGGCAGCGAAGCGTGCAAATATTAAGCATATTGTCCTTTCTAGGAAAAATGAGAAGGACATATTAGAAATTCGTGCCGACTATTTAAAAGGACTGACTTTTCACTATGTAGATAAAATGCTAGAAGTAATAGCAGTGGCTTTAAGTAAAGATTTAGTGAAAAACCCAAAGATGCTTAAGGTCGAAAGCAAGTCTATTGGCTTTGGTAGTAAAGCTTAAATCAATTTTAACTTCTCCCTATAAGGGTGAAATATTCTTAGGCAATATTCGTTGATAGCTTTAACTTAGGCCATTCATGAGGAAAGCATTATTTTTCGGTTTGTTTATTCTTGCAAGTCTTGGCACTAAGGCTCAGGTTGGGGGAAGATCTACTTATCAATTTTTGAATAGCATTGCTTCTGCAAGAGTAGCGGGGCAGGGTAGTAACGCCATTGCGAATACAGCAGAGGATTTGAATTTTGCTCTTTACAACCCTTCTTTACTTACGAAGGAGATGTCGGGGCAGTTTACCTTTAGTGGCGTTGATTATATAAGTGATATTGGTTTTTTAGATGTTGCTTATGCTCATAATTTTGATAGTGTCGGCACCTTCTTTACTCATTTGCAATATTTCGATTATGGAGATTTCGAGCGTACCAATGTTATTGGTTTAAAGCAAGGGACTTTTTCGGCTAGTGATTTGGCATTAAATCTGGGCTATGCATACCATTTAGATACTTCATGGAGCTTCGGTGCCACGATGAAATTTATTAATTCGGTATATGATGTATACAATTCTTGGGGTTTAGCTTGGGATGCGGGCATAACCTATCAAATACCAACGAGAAGAATTGCGGTCGCTTTGGTTATGAGAAATGCTGGTTTTCAGGCGGACCCTTATGCAAACGAGCGAGAACCTTTACCTTTTGAATTACAGTTAGCGATTTCGAATCGCTTTAAGCATATGCCGCTGAGGTGGCAAATTTCACTGGAACAACTTGAGACATTCGACTTAAGGTATCGTGACCCAAATCAATTCACGGTAAATCAGTTTACTGGTGAAGTAGAGGAGAATTTTCCTAGTGTTTGGAATAACCTATTACGCCATGTGGTTATCGGAATGGAATTTGCCCCCAGCGAGTCTTTCAATATTCAGTTCGGTTATAATTTCAGAAGGAGACAAGAGTTAAATTTGGCTACTCGTCGCACTGTGGCCGGATTTTCAGTGGGCGGCGGCTTAAAGATATACAAGTTTTACCTGCATTACAGTCGTAATATGTATCATATCGCGGGTAGTGCCAATCAAATTTCGATTCGGACTAATCTCAATTCTTATCGTTCGAAAGGCAAAGGAAACAGTAGTAAAAAGACTAAAAAAGATTAATTGTGGCTAAAAGTATTAGCATTGCTATAGACGGCTATTCATCAACGGGTAAAAGTACAATGGCTAAGGCCTTGGCGGCGAAGCTAGGTTATCGTTATATAGATACTG
>JBNMPT010000153.1:0-4257 GCA_051277025.1 Roseivirga sp.
TTGCCTGAATTTGTCCAACCGAAA
Source organism: Roseivirga sp. (assembly GCA_051277025.1). Taxonomy (GTDB): domain Bacteria; phylum Bacteroidota; class Bacteroidia; order Flavobacteriales; family Schleiferiaceae; genus Croceimicrobium. The sequence continues at coordinate 25 of JBNMPT010000153.1, forward strand.
GCGCAACCTTTTGGAATGGTGATGAATATTTCCATGGATGGAAAAATATTGGAAAGCTTATTTGATACGCAGGGTGAAATTTTTTCAGAAGCGGGTGCTGTAAAGGAGTTTAACGGCTACCTATACATTGGCGGCGATGTGCTGCCATACATTGGGAAATACAAATTAGATACAATCGATTAAAGCTAGAACGATGATAAAAAAAGGCGATACGATTGTAAATATTCGCACCGGTCAAAAAATGACATTTTTGGAAACATGGGCCGAAACGAAGGGGACACAGTTGAAGATTGATTGTGTTGGCCCGGTCAACTCTGCAAGAGAGAAATCACATTTCCATCCGCATCAGGAAAACCGTTTCACCATTATGGCGGGAAGCCTTCATTTTACCATTGCTGGCAAGAAACAACTCGCTGCGGTTGGAGATATAATTTCTATACCTAAAAATGTAGCTCATTCATTTCATAATTCAGGTGATACAGATGCGTCTTACATTCAAGAGTTTTTTCCAGCACTAAAAACAGATCGTTTATTTGAAACATTCTTTGGGCTGGCAAGAGACGGTAAACTGAATAAAGGCGGCGCTCCAAATATTTTTGGAGCAGCATTGATCTTGCTTCATTTTAACAACGAAATAAGATTAGCGCAGCCCCATTGGCTTCTTCAGAAAATTGCTTTTAATCTCTTTGCGCCAATCGCTAAATTGATGGGCTATAAAGCAACTTATGAATAGCGGTAGCCGACTTCAGTTATTTATCCTTAAACTTGGCTAAGCTGGGTAAACTACTTTTGTAGAAAGCCTGAAATAGGAGCTTATCTGTTTTAGTATAGCGGCTAGTCTTTTCAAAATAGTGGCGATGCAATTCATTCCAAAGTGGATTCTCTTGCTGAAGAATCACATAAGTAAAATCGTTCTTCAAAAGGTGGGCATGAATATCTCCAGGCTTGTGGATGACAGTGATTGGGTGTTTTAATCGAAAAGGCTCCCGTGGAGAAATACAGTGGCCATAAGTCAGGCAGATTTATAATTTAAGCAGTCTTGAACATCCAATAGTATCTTTTGCAAAGACATTTCTAAAAGTAGTTTTCCGCCGCTAAGCCACAAAATGTAAGAACCTGTTGATGCTTCATAAAGTCTTTTAAGTGGAAAGAAATAATTCCCCAGCATACATTTGGGGCTATTAACTTAAGCAACTAGTAACTCTTCCTTTTTAGAGTAGAGGCTACTTAAATTTCCTCATTGGTTCAATAGCAAAGCTTCGTCAAAGTACATTTAAAAAGACGTCAAAGGCCCTTAGAATCGCTTACCCGCGGATGGAAACTCATAATAGTATCGCGTAACTGTTGCTGACTAAGATGGGTGTATATTTCAGTGGTGGTAATGCTTTCATGGCCCAGCATATCTTGTACAGCTCTTAAATCTGCACCATGTTTCACTAGGTGAGTGGCAAAACTATGACGAAATGTATGGGGACTAATCTCCTTGCGAATTCCAGATTTATGAGCGGCTTCTTTGACGATATTAAAGATCATCGCCCTGCTCAATTTTTTACCTCTTCGGTTTAAGAAAAGATAGTCTTCATGTCCTTTTACAATTTCTTGATGCACGCGAATTTCTTTGCGATATAGCTCAATCCGTTTTTGGGCAAGTGCATTTATGGGCACCAGGCGTTCTTTATTTCCCTTGCCCGTCACGCGGATGATATCTTCCTTTAAAAAGAGGTCTGAAATTCGCATATTGGTCAATTCAGATACCCTTAAGCCGCAACCATAAAGAGTCTCTAAAATGGCTTTATTACGCATCCCCTCGGGTTTACTGAGATCGACACTGTTGATCATAGTGGCGATTTCCTCCTCCTCTAAGTATATCGGTAGCTTCCTACTTAGGCGTGGAGCATTTAGTAGGTCAGCAGGATTGGTAGAGCAGTAGTCTTCTAGGATTAGATAATTATAGAAACCTTTCAAGCTGGATATGAAACGCGCTTGACTATTGGCGCTGATACCACTTTCGGACAAGTGAACCACGGCACTTTCTAAGCGGTTAAGATCCATTTTTAAGGGAAGGTAATTCTTGTCTTCGCAATACAAGGCAAGCTTTTGTAGATCGCGCTTATAAGCCTTCACAGAATTCTCGGCTAGACCTTTTTCAATCTTCAAATAATCGCAATATTCTTTAATCGCGCTGTTCCAGTTCATTTAGTACTTTTGAGTCCTGAAATGTACTAAATGAAAGTCAGCATTATAAATGGTCCAAACCTTAATTTACTAGGAAAACGCCAGCCCGAAATTTATGGTGGACAGAGTTTTGAGGATTATCTTCAGGACTTGAAAAATCGTTTCAGTCATTTAAATATCAGCTACTTTCAGTCTAATATAGAAGGAGAATTGGTCAACGCTCTTCACCAAGCAGCGGAGAAGTCGGAAGGAATTATTTTCAACCCTGCTGCTTTTACTCATACTTCGCTTGCTTTAGGTGATGCGGTAAAGGGCATAGATTGTCCCCTGATTGAAGTGCATATCTCCAATATTTTTCAGCGTGAAGAGTTTCGACATTTCAGCTATGTATCGGGCGGTGCCCAAGCGGTAATTTCTGGTTTGGGTTTAGCAGGCTATGAAATGGCCTTGCGATATTTAGAAATAGATTAAAATTTCAAATCTTTAAAAGTCTTTTGTCTGCGCAGATAATAGGAGGCTACAATACTTTTAGGGTAAACACCAGTTAGCGACTTTAGGCCTGCGCTTTTTCTTTTTCTTTTCTCTAGAAATAGCTGGTTAAACATTCCGTAAAAGGCAAAATGCGCTCTTAGTATGGCCACGAGTAATTTTGGTTTCCCAGATACGAGGAATTGAATTGCCGCCACGCCATCTAAAACTAAGCGCGCTAATATGGTAGGGATGGCATGCCGGTGTGGGAGGTTTAAGAAGAGGATAATAAGGCTGTTGCGAAAATTCAAATAGGTTTTTTGAGGAGAGTAAGTTTCTAGGGTTGCTCCGCCTAAGTGATAAACCTCAGATGCGGGTTCAACGGCTACCTTAAAACCTGCTAGCTGCATACGCCAGCAAAGGTCAATTTCTTCCATGTGTGCAAAAAGTACTTCATATAATTCACCAACCTGCTCAAAGGCAGATTTGCGCACCGCCAAGCAAGCTCCCGTTGCCCAAAAGACTTCTTGATAATTGTTATACTGATGACGGTCTTCTTCTAAATTATCAAAGACCCTTCCTCGGCAAAACGGGTAGCCTAAAATATCAATATATCCTCCTGCAGCGCCAGCGTATTCGAAGTGTTCTGGAGATTTCAGATCTTTAATTTTTGGCTGTAATGCTGCCAGTAACGCATCTGCTGTAAAGCGACTATATAAAGGTTCTAACCAATTTGCGCTTACTTCTACATCGGAATTTAATAAAACAACAAACTCTTCCGTAATAAATTTCAGCCCTTTATTGTAGCCTCCAGCGTAGCCATAGTTGTCTTCGAGAGTAATAATTGTTACCGCCGGAAAATTACTGCGGGTATATTCTATTGAATCGTCATTCGAGTTATTATCGATCAAATAAACGCGGGCTAAAGGGGTGCTGTTCTCCAGTACATTCGCTAAAAATCGTTCAAGGAGTTTTCTTCCATTCCAGTTCAGAATGGCGACGGCGATAGGAGTATTAGGCATGTTTCCAACGTTTATGACTCCAGAGCCAATTGGCGGGGTCTTTTTGTATTAATGTTTCCAATGCCGCCAAATGGGTATTGGTAATTTCGTAGGTATCTGTGGCTGTCGTATCCTCGCAGAGGAGTGAAGCTTCAATTTCATAAAAACCACGTTTCACACGAATGATATCGATAAATACTACCGCCAAGTTACATTTCTTGCTGAGGTTTTCTACCCCTAAATGCACGGGGGTAGACTGGTTTAAAAAGTGCCCTCGATACTTGATTTTCCCTTTGTGCGGACTTTGGTCGGCCATAAAAACGTAGAGGGGATTAGGATCGGGATTATTCAGCATAAAAGGATAAGTATCCGACATTTTAAATAGTTGGAGGCCGAATTGCTCACGAATTTTCACAATGAGCTTATTAAAACGGCTATTCTTTAGGGGGTGATAAACCGCATAGCAATTTTGCGGCACCACCAGTGGGATAGACATAGCGGTCCACTCAAAATTAGTGTGATGGCCCATGACCATAATTACGCCTTTATTTTTAGCGTAGAGTTTTTGAAAAACTTCTGGGTTGCGCAA
>JBNMPT010000154.1:0-4222 GCA_051277025.1 Roseivirga sp.
TAGTGTAATCATCTACGGCATATCCAAAATTATAGAAGCCCTGTTTTAGCAGGATTTGGGTGCGATAGGCCTTGCGATTATTGTCATAATACATCTCAAAAGAGGGGAGGAGTTTCCAGTCACTTAATTCGCCAAAGATGTAAACTTTGGAGGATATTTCTTGGGGATAGTCAAGGTAAAAATCAACTAAGGCATAATCAGCTTCGCTATCCGAGTTTGGAGCATCTAGACGACGAACTCGCAACTGACCATTAATATCATTTAGGAAAGAATAATTTTCAACTCCTCTGCTTATATCTGGTTTCAAATAGGCCGTAAATAGGCTGTCTTGTGTGATTTGGCGAACATTCATGCTCAGGCTAAAGAGATTCTTTAAATCGAAGAATCGAAACTCTGCACCACCGGTAAAAGTGTTCTCATCATCGTATTGATAGATTAGTTTTGCATTTTGTAGAAACTGGGGCTTTAGGTTATCAATGACATTATCCCAGCGTTGATTTTGCATCAAAACTATTTTTAAATCTGTGAAGGGGTTGGGAATAGCATAACCGCTATGGTTTATTTCGAAATCTACCTCTTGATGACTTTGCATTTTTTCTACCCGTGTTGCCCTTTTAGCGATGGCGCCAACTTTTACAATTTCTTCGTAAATCATAAAGCGACGACTTAAAACCAGATCAGATTTATCACCGTTTCGATACACTACCAAAAGGTAATTACCCGATTTGGTAAGACGCACCTGTTCATTGGGGAACTTAAGCTGGTAGTTGGTATAAGGAATGAAGGTATTAAGCGAGTACTCGAAATCTTGAATGTATTCATTCCCTAAATTTGAAAGGAAGTCATTACGCATCAGGTCAGAGGGAGTCCAATCGGAGTTACAATGATAAATAGTGTAAGACATATCGGTAAACTCTTCGTAGAGGTCATCGAAGCTTAGTTGTAGCTGTTGGCCGGAGTTTAGGGCAACCAGAGGTAGGGCGAGATCATTGCCAATAGGCGCCAAACGGACACTAAGGATTCCTTCTTGATACACATGGTCATCGTAAACTAATGGTCCACCATTAAAATATGCCTTGCTTTGATTCTGGGCGAAAGCTAGAGTAGTAGCCAAGATAAAAAGGCTAAGAAAAATTGTTAAGGGTCTTATCTTCATAAATATTGCTAAAAAAACATGGGAAGTTTCATAATTAAATGCTTCAGATTGTACCTTTGCGCTCCATTTAGAAATGCTCTAAATTATTTGCAAGTTAGGCAGGCTAACGCTTAGTCTAAATTTGCAACCAATAATAAGGACAATTTTTTGATTCCACGGGATGTCAGAGATTATCAAAATTAAAAAAGGGGTAGATATAAAGCTACAAGGTTCAGCAGAAAAGATTTATGCTTCTTCTGTTGCCCCAAGCACCTACGCCCTTAAGCCTGGAGATTTTCCAGCTATCCGTCTTAAACTGAAAGTTAAAGAAGGAGACGAAGTGCAAGCCGGTGATGCGGTATTATTCGACAAAGATCGGAGCGAAATTCTCTTTACAGCGCCAGTAAGTGGTGAGATAGCAGAGATAGTACGTGGAGAGAAACGAAAGATTCTTGAAATTCGTATTCTCGCTGATCAGGAGACTAAATTTCGTGATTTCGGAAGTGCTAATCCAAGTGAGTTATCTCGCGAAGACGTAAAAGCAAAAATGTTAAATTCTGGTTGCTGGCCTCTAATCAGACAGCGTCCTTACAACATTATTGCAAACCCAAATCGCGTACCACGCGACATTTACGTCTCTTGTTTTGATAGCGCTCCTTTAGCTCCCAATGCAGACTTTGTCGTACATGGTCAAGAAGAAGAATTTAAGTTAGGTATCCTAGCCTTACAGCAGCTAACCGATGGGAAGGTGCATTTGGGTGTAGACGGAACTAATAATCCTTCCGAAGCTTTTACGGGAATTCCCAATACTGTGGTAACACGCTATAAGGGTCCTCATCCAGCGGGTAATGTAGGGGTGCAAATTCATGCTACTGGCCCAATTAACAAGGGTGAAACGATTTGGACAACAAACTTTCAGGATGTAATTATCATTGGTCGTTTGTTTAAAGAAGGCGTATTTAACGCCCAACGTAGTGTTGCTCTTTGTGGCGCTCAGGTAAAGAAGCCGCGTTACCATAAAATCGTTCTTGGTGCCAACCTTAAGTCCTTATTAGAGGAAGGTCTAGAGCCAGCGGATAATCGCATTATCTCGGGTAATGTGCTGACTGGGTCTCACGTTAATTCTGAAGGTTATTTAGGCTTTTACGACAGCCAAATAACGGTTATTCCCGAAGGTGGTGAAGATCGTTTCTTCGGTTGGATAAGTCCCAACTTGGATCAATTTAGTATTTCGCGTGCTTTGTTCAATTGGGTAATGCCTAATAAAGCTTTGAACCTTGATGCTAACTTAAATGGAGAAGAGAGAGCTTTTGTAGTTACTGGTGAATATGAAAAGGTATTTCCTTTTGACATCCATCCAGTGCAACTTTTGAAGTCTATAATGATCAAGGATATCGAAGCGATGGAAAACTTGGGGATATATGAAGTAGCAGAGGAAGATTTCGCTTTGTGCGAGGTGATTTGCACTTCAAAAATTCCTGTGCAAGAAACTATACGTGAAGGATTGAATATAATGATGAATGAATTAGGAGATTAATTAACGAAAGAATGAAACTATTTAAGAATATCTTAGAAAGTGTAAAGCCAAACTTTGTGCAAGGTGGGAAGTTAGAAAAGCTTTACCCTGTATATGACGGTTTTGCAACGTTTCTATTTGTTCCAGGACATACTTCTCATAGTGGTGCGCACGTAAGAGACGGTATTGACTTAAAGAGAACTATGGTGACGGTAATTTTAGCCATGATTCCTGCTCTTTTATTTGGAATGTGGAATGCGGGGAACTTACACTTTAATGCCCTGGGCGAAAGTGTAGAATTTATGGATAAGTTTTTATGGGGTGCCCTAAAAATTGTTCCCATGATTGTGGTTTCTTATGGCGTAGGATTAGGGGTAGAGTTTATTTTTTGCATTATTAAAAAGCATCAAATTCAAGAAGGTTTCTTAGTGTCCGGGATGCTTATTCCTTTAATCATGCCGATAGACATTCCTTTGTGGATGGTCGCCGTTAGTGTGATTTTTGCAGTGGTTATTGGTAAAGAAGTTTTCGGTGGGACGGGTATGAATATCTTAAACCCAGCCTTAACGGCGCGAGCTTTTGCCTTTTTCGCCTACCCAAGTTATATGAGTGGCGATAAAGTATGGATTAACACTAGTGGTGCGGAAGGTCAAGCGGTAGTAGATGGTTATTCTGGTGCTACGGTCTTAGGAGATATCGCAGCAAACGGATCAACCCAGTATTCTAGCATGGACATGTTTTTAGGTTTTATTCCCGGTTCGATTGGGGAAACTTCTACAGTAGCAATCTTAATAGGCGCTGTCTTTCTGCTTTTCACGGGAATCGGTTGTTGGAGAATTATGCTTAGTGGCCTAGTTGGTGCCATTGTAATGGGTTTAATCTTTAATGCGATTGCTCCTTATGCAATCTCAACCGAGCAGCAATTATTTATGGCGGTTCCTTTCTGGCAACAGTTAATTATGGGTGGTTTCGCCTTTGGATTAGTATTTATGGCAACAGACCCTGTATCAGCGGCGCAAACGGTACGTGGTAAATGGGTCTATGGCTTCTTAGTAGGCTTTTTTGCAATAATGATTCGTGTATTCAACCCTGCTTATCCTGAAGGTATCATGTTAGCCATTCTTTTTATGAATGTTATGGCGCCATTAATTGATCATTACGTGGTGGAAGGAAATATTAATAAGCGTAAAAAACGTCTTAAACTAGCTTAATTATGGATGTAAATAAAAACAGTTACACCTTCACCTTTGCGGCCGTTATGGTGGTAGTTGTTGCGGCGGTTTTATCTTTTGCTGCAACCTCCTTAAAGGATAGACAAGATAACAATGTGCGTTTGGAAAAAATGCAAAATATTCTGGAGTCGATAAACGTTGAAATAGATCGTGAAGGGGCAGAAGGAGTATATAAAGATTATATCAAGCAGGAACTGGTCGTAAATAACTCTCAACCTGTTTTGGGTCTTGAAGCTTTCGACATTGAGTTATCGAAAGAAGTGATCAAAACACCGGAAGAGCGAAATGCTCCTCTTTACATTGCTGAGAAGGATGGTGAAACCTATTTTATTCTTCCTT
>JBNMPT010000155.1:0-4219 GCA_051277025.1 Roseivirga sp.
GACAAGAAGGATCAAGAACAATCTCCTTCTGAAACAAAAGATAAAATCAGTCGCGAAAATGCCGAGCGTCTTTTAGAGGCTCTTAACCGCGATGAAGAAAAGCTACAGCAAAAACTCCTGCAACAAAAAATAAAGGCTAAACCCATCAAAAGCGCAAAAGACTGGTAATGAAAACCATAAGCTTATATATCGCTCTTTTACTAAGCTTCACCAGTCTCGCACAGGTGAGCTTTACCGCTAGTGTAGCCAATAAAAAAATTGAGCAAGGGCAGCGCTTTGCCGTAGAATTTAAAGTTAATCAACGTGGTGAAAGCTTTCAAGCCCCCGACTTTAACGGCTTTACGGTCTTGGGTGGTCCCAATACCTCGGTTAGTACCTTTATGGATAACACGGGTACGCGTTTTAACCTAACCTTTAGCTATATTTTACAAGCTAAAAGTACCGGACAGTTTATTATTGGCCCGGCATATATTAAGGTGGATGGGGAAACCTATCGAACTCAAAATTTAGATGTTAAAGTTTCTAAGAAAAGTAAACCCACTCGAGAGCAATCTGAAAATAAGGATCTTATTCTCAAAGCGATAGTTTCCAAACAGAGTGTTTACCAAGGCGAACCCATTTACACACGCTACAGACTTTTCTTTCGCGCCGAAATTGGTCAGCATAGCTATCGAGAAGAGCCTAGCTTTAAGGGTTTTTACAAGGAAGCCATCAACGAAAAGCGCATTGAAACCTCTGAGGAAAGTCTCAATGGCCAACGCTATTTTGCCGCTGACTTGCAGAAAATGGTTATTATACCACAACAATCTGGTGAACTAAAACCAGGCACAATCGTCTTAAATGTTCCCATTCGCATTAACTCTGGCCGCCGCGATTTTTTTGGATTCCCAATTACCCGCAGTAGCAATGTTGAACTCAAAACGGACTTTCCAACGATTACGGTTAAACCCTTACCTACCAAGGGCAAACCCGCTAATTTCAGCGGTGCAGTTGGACAGTATAACTTTAAGGTTAAGCTAAACAATACCGCTATTAGCACCGATGAAAGTGTTACTCTACGCATCGAACTTAGTGGCACTGGGAATATTAAACTCATCGATATTCCCAATCCAGAATTTCCACAAGCTTTTGAAGTCTTTGACCCTGAAATTACCGAACGAAGCAATGTAGGCAGCTACGGAATGAAGGGCTCCAAGCTTATTGAATACCTTTTGGTACCCCGCTATAGTGGTACCTACAAAATTAAGCCCATCACCTTTTCTTTCTTCAACCCCAAAAGCGCGAGCTATCAAACGATAAGTAGTGAAAGTTTCGAAATAGAAGTAAAGGGGGACAAACTTCCCATCGGCTCATCTGGACAAGTTGAGATGAGCGGCAATGAAAAAGAAGAGGTTGGCTTTATTTCGAAAAAAATACTTTTTCTAAAAACAGATGCCGGTAAATGGCAGAAGCGCTCTGATCAGTTTTGGTTAAGTTTTTCTTTTTGGAGTTGGTTTACCTTTCTTTTTGCACTAAACCTGGCCCTTTATATTTTCTGGATAAAAAAGAATAAAAACCGCGCTAACCCCGGCGCCATGCGTGAGCAAAAAGCTGCAAAAAAAGCCTCTAAGCGACTTAAAAACGCCAAGAAAGCTCTAGAACAAAACCGAGCCTCAGAATTTTACCAAGAGTTAATTGCTGCCCTTTGGGGTTATTTTTCGGATAAACTTAAGATGCCCGCCCACGAACAATCACGGGCACGACTGCAGGAGTTATTAGCCGCAAAAGGCATTTCCTCAGCCACTCAGCAGCGACTGGCAAAAATCATCGATCAAGCGGAAATGGCTAGTTATACGGAAGCTACTATGGTAAATGCCCAAAGTGATTATCAAGAGGCAAGTGCGCTACTAACCGAAATAGAAGGCGAATTATGAGAACAGTAATATTGCTTTCGCTGAGCTTTTTTATAGTTGCAGCTAATAGCTTAAACGCACAAAACTCCCTTTTTAAAGAAGCTAATTCTGCCTACCAATCGGAAGAGTATTTATTAGCAATCGCTCTCTACGACAGTATTCTTCACTCGGGTAAAGAAAGTGTGGCCCTACACTATAATTTAGGAAATGCTTATTTCCAAGAAGGAAATATCGGCTATAGTATTCTCCATTATGAAAAAGCCTTGCGCCTAAAACCGCAAGATGAGGAGATACTGCACAACCTAGATATTGCCAGACAGAAAACAGTAGACCGCTTTGAGGAAATCCCAGAAAATCTTTTCCAGGCTAGTCGATTAGCGATAATTCGTCTACTCAGCCCAGATAATTGGGCACGCCTAGCCTTATTCTCCTTTCTTCTCGCCTCCCTAGGCTTTACTAGCTACCTCTTTAGTAGCTATTTACGAATAGGGTTTATCACTATTCTTACAGGTTTAAGCATTGGACTACTCTCCATAATCTTGGCTTGGAGTCATGAGAGCTACCTCGAAAATAATCAAGAAATTATCTTGCTCGAAGACTCTAGTTATGTCAAAAGTGGACCTTCAGAAAATGCCGATGATGTTTTTATTCTCCATGAGGGCACCAAAGCCTTACGCCTCGAACAATTTGAAAATTGGTCTAAAATTAAGCTCCCCGATGGGAAGTTAGGCTGGCTTTTAAGTGAGGAGCTTGCCGCTATTTAAAGCTTCTATTTTGAAATTTCAAACAAAAAATTATCCACATGAAAATAAGTATCATTTCCAGTAGCACTCGTAAAGGGAGAATAAGCCATCGCATAGCTCTTTCACTAGAAAAGGCAATTCTTACCGCAGAACACGAGGTAACAATTGTTGATCTTGCTGCCCTTGCATTGCCTCCATTTGAGGAACGTATAGACTACCTAGAAAACCCTGCGCCGCAATTATTAGAGCTAAAAGAGGCGCTGTTAGCCACTGAAGCCTTTCTGTTTTTAAGCCCAGAATATAATGGTGCTATTAGCTCTGGTTTAAAAAACTTTATCGACTTATTTGCCAAGGCTCCATTTAATCACAAGCCTATTGGAGTGGTTACTGCTTCCGTGGGCGCTGCTGGTGGAATTAGAGCCGCTTATCAATTACAACAAACTATTCTTAGCATTCATGGTTTTCCTCACCCAAGCATGCTCACCGTTGCTAAAATGGATCAAGTTTTAGGTGAAGATGGAACGATTTTAAGCGAAGACTATGCTAAAAAGCAAGAGCAGTTTTTGAGTCATTTTTTAGAATTCGCGCAAAAGCTGAGCTAAAAACCTCTTCTCTCAATAAAAATTTAGGGATCAAAGCTCTTTCTAAGCCTGCCACCCAAATTTAAGCTACACTGCGGGCACCGAAATACCGCGCAAATTTCGGTAGAGCTCTAAAGCATAATTATCCGTCATGCCACTTACATAATCTAGCACCGTCATTACTTTTTCGTAGGGGCTTGCGCCAGAAGGATACTTATATTGGCTAGGAATTAAGCTTAATATTTTTTGATGTCTCTTTTGCATCTGGTCTTCGCCAATCAAAACCGCTTCCACTAAGTCTTCAATTAGCCCGCTCATAATTTTAAACCCCGCCAATTCAATTTTCACGACCGACTCGTGATTATATATTTTACCAATAGATTTCTTTTCAATGATGGCCAAAGCTGGTCTTAAGTCTGCCAAAGAGTCTACTAAGCCAGTTTTAAATTCGCCCGCTATAATAGCACTCCGGTTTTCAATAAAACTATCCGCACACCTATTCACCAAGGCAGTGATAGCCTTTGCTCGCAGGTAAGCTACCGATTCATTTTTATCTTCACGCAGCACCTCCAAGTTTTGCCTTAAGCGGCTCATATCACTCTTCCCATCTGCCTCAATTAAGGCCATCAGATCATCGCGAACCTCCGAAAAACTCAATATTCCTAGACGGTGTGCATCCTCATAGTCGATAATACTATAGCAAATGTCATCTGCCGCTTCTACTAGGTAAACAAAAGGATGACGAAAAAAAGCCTTGGGCTTATCACTATCAGCCCGCATTCCAAACTCCTTTACCACTTTATTAAAAACCTCTTCATCACTCTGGAAAAACCCAAATTTCGAACGGTGCTTGCCTTTCTTTTTATCGCGCGCTAGGCTCTCGCAAGGGTATTTTAAAATACTAGCCAAGGTTGTATAGGTTATTTGGTAACCCCCTTTCAAACGACCATTAAACTGCTTAGTCAAAATTCGTAAAGCATTAGCATTACCCTCAAAGTGGGTT
>JBNMPT010000156.1:0-4206 GCA_051277025.1 Roseivirga sp.
ATATCCGATCGCTTTGCAATACGCTTCATTTATTGGGCCTTCCCCTACGGGTCGCGCTTTACGCTGCAATCTTTGCTCTGCTGCGCCGCAAAGGATTTTCACTACAATCGCTAAGGCGGGCGGCGGTAAACAAGCTAAGTTCCCCAATTTTCCTTTTCTCTCAGCACTGCTACAAAGTACATCTCTATTTCTCCTTTGCCCTTAACATCCCCTTTTCCTCGGCTTTCAAAAGCAAAATCATGTTCGCCTTTTAGCAAGTCAAAAGTCGTTTGGCTAATATTCACTTTGCCCACGTACCCACTACTTTCCGTTTGACTGGCTGTCTTTACAGTCTTTCCCCAAATGTCGTGTTGAAATTTTTTATTACCCACAACTCCTGCTATTACTGGTCCAGTATGGATGCCCGCACACATTTTAAATCCCGCCTCGTTATTAGCCTCCAATTCCTCCTTTCTCACTATCATATAAGCCTGCATATCCAGAGCGAATTTCACCATATTTACTGCCGCCTTTCGGGCTTCCTCTGCAGACTGTACCCCTAGCCCAGATGCTGCCATATAAGCATCGCCCTGGTCGGCTAGCGCCATTGCTATATCAGATCTAACTCCTGTTCCTTCTGCTGCTTGCCTGCTGCGCTTCAAATATTCAATCCCTTCCCCATGCTTTTCTTGTTCGACATAAAAATGTCTAATACCACTAAGCAGGCGCAGGAAGGTACTTTTTTCCTTAATTTCTTCATAAATATTCAAACCACCTTTTGCATAGTCGCGCTTTAGAGCATAATACTCTTGGGTACTTAAAGCCTTCGCTCTTTGCTTTTTCAGACCCTTTGCTTTGGTAAAGTCATACCCGCATTGGGCTAGTAAAAAACTGTATCGCGCTTACCGTCAAGGTAGCCATCCGCTATAAGTTGCATCACTTTATGGCCTATAGTATTAACTTGGCTTTCGTCTTGCCTAGTGCTGTTGAAGGAATCACTATTTATCAATTGATAGGAAAGGACCCCAATCGATAGTATCGTGAAAAGCGTCGCTAGCTGTATTCTCATTTTTCTATAATAATTCACGCTATAAAAAATAAACCCCTGCTATAAAAAGCCTCTTTTAAACTGTTTTCTTATTCATGCTCCGCCTGGTCCCTCTTAAACTCCCTCTTTCTATTTATTGATAAGAGCAAAAAATTATCTTAAAAATTTAGAGGCTATTGCCTGTTTAACAGAAACTTTATACCCTGACTAAACAAATATGAAGCATCACTAAAGCATCTCACAGAATGACTTTATCTTCGCTCTAAACTGTGTTTCATGCAAACTCCTCGTGCTTCATCTCCCCTCTTTGAATTTGACCTAAACGCAAAGAATAGCTTGACTCTTGACCTTTCCGCTCAAAACCCGGCCTTAGAAAAGATTAACTCGAGCAAAAATTTGGCTACCTATATTAACCAAGTCTTAAAAGCCAAAGGAAAAACTTATGCCTTGGGCGGCTATGCCGAAAAAAGAGTGATTTACCAGCGTTTCAAACACTTTAATAATAATCCCACAACAGAAAGAAATGTTCATTTGGGTTTAGACGTGTGGGCCCCTGCACACACAACAATTCTCTCACCAGCCGATGCCTTGGTGCACAGTTTTGCCCTTAACAATAATGCTGGCGATTATGGCGCTACCATTATTCTTGAGCATTCTCAGTCTGGGCAAAAATACTTTAGCCTCCACGGTCACCTCAGCCTTAAGTCAATCGAAAGCATTGCTGTGGGGCAAAGCCTCCACGCTGGTGAGCACTTTGCCGAATTAGGAACGGAAGCCGAAAACGGCGGTTGGCCCCCGCACTTACACTTCCAGTTAATTATAGATATAGGAAACCATCAAGGCGATTACCCCGGTGTGGTTAACGAGTCAAAAAAAGAATATTACCTCAGTAATTGCCCTAACCCTAGTGCGTATTTAAGTCTTGGAAAAATATAAGAGCGTTTTATTTTGGGTTTGAAGAGTTATTTTCTTTAACGATAATCCCCGCCTCTTCAATCTGCGTTTTCGTACCGCTATTTAAAAAATTTCCATCCTCTACAATCTGTGTAAATCTGAGCTATGTGCGGTGAATGCCCGCGCTTAGTGTTTTTTGAAACGCTGATTGTGCGAATGACGAGGACGACAAAAATTATTAATCTTAATGGAAAAGGCTTTGTCGTTTTTTCACCACGTATTTACACGGATTAGGACAGATGGTGCCACCAAAAAGCTACCCAATACTAACTACTAGCAGCGCAACGATCTCAATACTATCCTCCCCGTTGATTTAATTCTTATTCTATAATTCTCTTCTCTATATAGTCAGAGTTAAAAAGAGTTAAAGCCCCCATGTACTTGAGGTGAAAGGGAATAAAGTCGCCTACCTTATAACCGTGCTTATTGTCCTTAATGTCAATCACTAGCATGTCACTGCTGGCGCCAACAAAGTCAATTTTATGCTCTGGGAAAGGAATAAGATAGTCGAAAGAAATATCCAAACTCCCTACGTCCAAAATAGCGCGATGAGACGTTTTACCATATAAACTCTCATCAATTTCAAAGGTCTCTCCCTGCGGATTCGCCTCCATTTCGCCAATAGGAAGCATCGGTTTTTCTGTAATCTCTATAATTTGGGTATATAAAACAATTACATCCTGCTCCATTTCTTTAAATGGGCCATTATTGATTAGATCTGTTCCGAAATACAAGGTTTCCCCCACTCTAAAGTGATTAATCCCTTTGGGTAGTTGACGCATCTGCAACAGCGGAATAACTACCGAAGTACCGCCGGTTATCCACGGTATTGTGCAGTTAAACTTCGCCTCAATAAGTTGTTTGTAAAGGGATAGTTGGATCAGTTTATCTTGACTAGGCATGACACCGTGTAAGCAGTTTAGGTTTGAACCTATACCGCTCACTTTAATATTGGGAAGCTGAAAAACCGAAGAGTAAAAATCCATCAGATCTTCACCCATCACACCTTCGCGAAGATCTCCCAATTCGATCATAATGATAATCTTGTGGGTTTTCCCTTGTCTATTTGCCTCTTCACTGATGGCTTTTATAGTTTCATATTCAGAGTTGAAACTTGTATCAGCATAGCGCACCAAGTCTGGAATTGCTTTTTTAGCAGGTGGTTTGATGTAAACCGTTTCCACATCTGCGGGTGCTAAAGCCTTTATCTTTTTGAGATTAGAAATACGCGCATCACAAACTTCCTTAATGCCTAAATCGATTACCTCTTTCAATAATCTTTCTTCGCCACAAAGTAGTTTAGTAACAATTGCCCACTCTATTTTTTCACTACCAAATAGCTGCTTTAGATATTGGTAATTATGCCTAAGCATTGTTTTGTTAAATGTTAAATATGCCATTTTAAGAACGTATAATCCGCGGAATATCCAAAGGAAGTCGCGTTAGTAATTCATAATTCATTTGATCGCTATACTCGCTAAAAGAGCTAACTGAGATGGATAATTCCCCTTGGTTCCCAATTAGTACTACCTCATCGCCTGCCTGCACCGATTCGATATGGGTTATATCAAGCATCATTACATTCATATTAACAAGGCCGATTACGGCTACTCTTTCGCCATGTATTAAAGCGCGACCTGAGTTGCTTAAGCTGCGACTAAAACCATGCGAATAGCCTACTGGAACGGCGGCAGTTTTCATATCATATGCTGCCATATAACTGTTTCCATAACCTATATACTCTCCCTTTTTTACCTTCTTCACGTTCATCACCGTACTCTTCCAGCTTAGAAGGCGACGCAGAGGATCGGGTTTTTGACTTAAGCTATGCTCCACCGCTAAATAAGTTTCGGCCGAAGGCCAAAAACCATATTGTAAAATACCTATTCGCACTAAATCTTGCTGCGACTGAGGGAAGCGCAAAAAAGCTGCGCTGCAAGCACTATGATATGATTTGGGGACGATACCCGCTGCTTGATATATTTTTTTTGCAGTCTCAAACTTTTTCATTTGATCCAATACTCTCCCGTGACTGCTTATATTTTCTGCTCCGCCATAATGGGTACAAAAACCCAAAATTTCCAATTGCTCCTTCTCGTTGCGGAGTAATTTACAGATTGGGTCCCAAGATAACTCTTCTAAACCGGAACGGTTCATACCCGTTTCAATCTCCAAGTGAATTAAAGCTTTTTTACCTATTTTTTTGGCCCATTCAATTGCTTTAG
>JBNMPT010000157.1:0-4180 GCA_051277025.1 Roseivirga sp.
TACTTTGGTGAATTTATTGGAAATGGTACGGATTACTACCTCCCTTACAACTTTTCCGAAGCTCAAATTACTTTGGGAAATACGACGCTAGCCAATAGAGGTGGCACCAATGGCAGCTATGATATAGCCATTGCCAAATTGGATACAACAGCAAATATCATCTCTGCTTTTCAAATTGGTAGTACCGAACAAGATCGATGTCAGGCAATCACTTTCACCAATACGAATGAGTTATTAATTGGTGGTACCACTTCTGCGAGCGAGCTGGTAATCGGCAGCGATACGGTCACAAACAGCGGTTTGCTAACCACCGATGTGTTTATTGCTCATTTAACTAATTCTGTTAGCCTTACCGAGGGACGCCCTATTAAAGCTTTTACCGTTTTCCCTAATCCAGCGAAGGGGGTACTGAATTTTAACTTAGAAGGTACTCAAAACAAAAACCTAAAAATGACGATACAGAATAGCATTGGACAATGCTTACTTAAGCATAGCATTAACGCACAAAATGGAAGCCTAAGTATTGATGTAAACCACTTAAAACCTGGAGTATACATCCTTAATGTTTCAGAGGGAAATAATCGTTATTCTGGAAGGTTTATAAAAGAATAAAAAAGCAAAACCTTAAGATAGAGTCTCACCCTCCATTTTAAGATAGGCGTATAGTTTCTGCTATACCGCTTACTAATTAAAAATATTTAATATGCTTCATCTCTTAATTTATCTAATATGCTTGCTGGCTGGTGCTGGAGTATGTTACTTATTGTTCAAAAGCAAAATAAAAGGCTGGGAGAATACTCTAATTCTCCATCTTGAAAAGGCCGCTGCAGCAAAAACTAATTCTAAGGGCAAAGCAATTGTAACCGTCCTACCAAAAGAATTTGCTGCCCTCGGGCAAAAAATTGATGCTATTCTTGCCAGCCAAGAGCAAAATGTTGTGGTGAAAACCAAGGAACCTGAAGTTTCAAAGGATGCGAATATTAAAAAACAACTTAATAACGCTTTGATAATTAATGAACTGGGGCAGAATATCACCTCATCTCTAAAATTAGAGGAAACCTTCAAGCTTCTCCATGGAACTTTAAATTCTCTGATGGATGCTGCGGTAGTAGAACTTGGTGTTTTCGATAAGCACAAAGAAACTTGGGTAATCTATTCGAACCTATCGAGTAAGGAAGACCAAAACTACCGCAATCATATTGCAGAATGGGTACAGGTTAATGATAAAATTGTTGTTTTAGAAGACGCCGAAAACGATTTCGGGCGCTATGTCAATAAGCCCTTACTCCTCCAAAATGGTAAACCTGCGCAGTCACTTTTGGCGCTACCAATTCAATTTCATGGTCAAGTTGGTGGCGTTATTTCCGTGGTTAGTTTTCGTAAGAATGCCTTCGATGAATATCACAAAGAAAGTATTGAGCAGCTTCTTGGCTTTCTATCTGTTGCTCTTGAAAATGCTTTTTCTCACGAGCAAGTTAATCTCCTAAAAATAAGGGCTGAGGAAAGCGAAAAACATGAGCAACAATTCCTGGCTAATATGAGCCATGAAATACGCACCCCTATGAATGCCGTTTTGGGGATGACTAATTTATTACTGGACACAAAACTTGAAGAAAAGCAGGTCAAATACTTAAATGCCATTAATATTTCCTCAAAAAACTTATTGGTAATCATCAACGACATTCTTGACTTAAGTAAGCTTGAGGCAGGTAAAATGGAAATCGAAAAAATACCCTTCCGCGTTAGAGATGTTGTTCAAAATGTAAATGACACCAGTCGCTTTAAAGCCGAAGAGAAAGGCTTACGTTTTGAAGTAAATATCCGCCCCGATGTACCCGATGTATTAAAAGGCGACCCTACTAGACTAAATCAAATCTTAACCAACCTTGCTTCTAACGCAGTTAAGTTTACCGATAAAGGTAGCGTAACAATTAGTGTAGAAAAAGCTAGCAACAGTAATTTCATACAGTTTAGAGTAATTGATACTGGAATTGGAATTCCCAAAGACAAGCAGCATTTACTGTTTGGGAATTTTAAGCAAGTAGATTCTAGCACCTTTAGGAAATACGGGGGTACTGGCCTTGGACTCGCTATTTCCAAAACACTGATTGAGCTACAAGGTGGAAAAGTAAATGTATTGAGTGCACCTGGCAAAGGCTCTCAATTTATAGTTGAAATCCCTTATGAAATAGGAGCCGAAGAAGAGGCTCAAGCCTTATCACATCACACAATAGTGGATTATGCCGGACTGGCAGATATTCGAATTTTAGTTGCTGAGGATAATGAGTACAATCAAATTGTAGTGGTAGATACCTTAAATAGTTTGATAAAAAATGCGACTGTTGAAATTGCAGAAAATGGACTCATCGCGGTAGAAATGGTTCAAGCGAAGCGTTATGATCTTGTGTTGATGGATGCCCAAATGCCAGAAATGGACGGTTTGGAAGCCACGAGAGTGATCCGTAATTTAACAGATCCTAAACTAAATAGCATTCCTATTTTGGCTTTAACGGCCAGTGTACATAAAGCAGACATAGATAAATGCTTAGATTCTGGTATGAATGCCTTTGTACCCAAGCCCTTCACGCCTAATGAATTACTAGGAGCAATTTCCGAGTACTATCATAATGACAATCCTTCAGAAGCAGAGGTAGTAGTAAAAACAGAGGCTCCTGTAAATGAGACTGAAATGAGTGTTGATAGCTCGGTATCTAAAATAACCAACTTAAACTTTCTAAGAGAATTTGCGGAGGGGAACCCGGCTCGAATAAAGAAGTATATCGCTCTCTATCTTAAGCTACTCCCCGACAATTTGATTAAAATAACAGCCGCCATCGATGAAAATGATTTACAGTCACTGATTAAAGTAAGTCATTCCATGCGCCCACATTTAAACTACATGGGAATGACAGAAGCAGCGGGAATTGCGGCAGAAATGGAAAATATAGTAAATAACAATCTAAACTCAGATGGCGTAATGGCTATGGCCAGAAAAGTTAAGGAGCAGTGCCTCTGCTCAAAAGATGAACTAGAGACTGTGCTACAATCTTATAATTAAATAATTAGAATGATCGGGGGAAAAGTAAAAATCCATATTGTTGACGACGACGAAATGCTGTCCGAAATGCTCAGCGACTACCTTGAGAGCCGAGGCAATTTTAACATTGAAACATTTGGCACTGGTGAACTTTGCTTGGAGGAATTGAGTAGTTCTGATGAAGATCCAAAAATTATCATCTTAGACTTTAACCTTGATTCTATTCAGCCCCAAGCCGCGAATGGTCTGGAAATACTGAAGGCGATAAAAAAACACAATACTCACATAATTGTAATCATGTATTCCTCTCAAGAACAGTACGGTAAAGCCTTACAAACCATTGGCAAAGGCGCTTTAGAGTATGTAATAAAAGATCAGCAAGCTTTTTCAAAAATTGACAGCACTATTAAGAACATCCTTAATTAAATCTTATGGCAGAGATTAGACATATTAGAGTTTTAGTTATTGAAGATGACGAATTCATTACCATGGTCTATCAAGATCAACTAAGTGATGTTACCAATATCGAGTTTAACCTCGACATCTATCCATTAATGGAAGAAGGTTTGGGGGCCTTAAAAAAAGGAGATTACGATGTATTGCTACTCGATTTAAATTTACCTGACTCCGATTTCAAACAAACCATTGCCAGAATTCCAGAGATTTCTAATAAGCTACCTGTTGTTATTATGACCAGTGCCAATGATGAGCTGCTTGCACTAAAAACTATGAATATGGGCGGTCAAGATTATCTGGTAAAAAGTAAACTTGATCGAACCCTTTTTATTCGCTCTGTCTTGTATTCCATAGAACGTCATCAACTAAGAAATCAGCTCCTTAATGAGAAAGAAAAAAGTGACAATTTACTTAGAAACATTTTGCCAGAAACAATAGCCGATGAGCTAAAAGCCAAGGGTAAAATTAAGGCCAGACACTATGACGAAGTTTCGGTAATGTTTATTGACTTTGCTGGATTTACTGGGATTTCCGCAGCAATGAAACCAGAAGAACTGGTGCAGGAGTTACATACTTGCTTTTCTCACTTCGATGCTATTACTGAGGATTTGGGTTTAGAAAAAATCAAAACCATTGGTGATGCTTATATGTGTGCAGGTGGAATTCCTATACGAAACGAAACACATG
>JBNMPT010000158.1:0-4172 GCA_051277025.1 Roseivirga sp.
GCGGCAATAATATCCTTGACAGAAGAAGACTTAAGGGAGTGTGATTATAAGAAAGGGGATACCGAAGGCTTTGTTAATTACGGACTATCCTTGATTGGTATTGAGCTCAGTGCTTTCGTTTGTCCGCGTGATGGAATGTTAAAACTGAGTTTCCGCAGTAAAACTACCTTTGATGTGAATGCATTATCTCGGAAGAACTTTGCCGGTGGTGGTCATCGAAACGCAGCGGGAGGCAGTTCTTCCTTGAGCATGGATGATACTATAAACAAGATTAAAGCGCTTTTACCAGAATATGCTCAAGAATTAAAAAAACTCGCAAGTGCCTAAATTTAAAACATTGTTTTTATTGTTAAGTTTGATATTGGCAGGTGCTTGCCAAGATTTCGGCAGTAAGTCTCCTCAAAATGAAGAGATTAGATTAAATAAAAACCCAAATTCAAATAATAGTACAATTGCAGTGCATCGTGAATTTTTAAAACGCGAGCAGGAGTCAATCGAAAATTATATAGCGGATCGAAACTTAAACTTACAACGCAATGGAACCGGTATTTACTATCAAATTGAAGCTGATGCGAATGGGAAGAATGCACTTAAAGTGAAAAGTGGAGACGATGTTCGTTACCATTATGTAATATCACTTTTAAACGGTAGTGAGCTTTATCGCTCGTCGTCAGATGAGCCCGCCATTTTAAGAGTGGACAAGGAAGATGCGGAAATTGGTCTACATGATGCTTTGAAATTAATGTCTCTTGGTGATAAGGGTCTATTTATCTTACCTTCGCATCGTGCCTTCGGGGTGTCTGGAGATCAAAATAAAATTCCTCCCTTCACCGCTCTGGTATATGATTTAGAAATTGTAGAAATTCAAAAATTACAAAATCCCTAAAAATGAGAAACTTCTGGATGACTGCCGTATTGGTGGGCGGCTTACTTAGTAGCTGTAATTCACAAAATGCCGTTACCGTTAATGGTCAAAAAATGGAATTGGAAGATGGCGTTTATGCGCATTTTGCCACAACCGAAGGTGATGTTTTAATTACCTTAGAAACTGCAAAAGCACCGCTAACATCGGCCAACTTTGCCGCTTTGGCTGAAGGAACGCATCCTGGTGTAAGTGAGGAATATAAAGGTAAACCCTTTTATGATGGACTTGTTTTTCATCGTGTTATTCCCAGTTTCATGATTCAAGGTGGCGACCCCTTAGGATCTGGAGCAGGTGGACCAGGTTATAAATTTGACAATGAAATTGGCGAAGGTCTAAGTCATATTAAAGGGGCAGTCTCTATGGCAAACTCCGGTCCAAACACTAATGGCAGTCAGTTTTTTATTACTGTAGCTGAAACAAAACATTTAGATGGTTCTTATAATATCTTTGGAAAGGTAGTGGCCGGACAAGAGGTGGCTGACGCGATTAGTAGTGTTTCGCGCAATCCACAAGATCGTCCAGACACCGATGTGATGATGACCAAAGTGAGTATCATCCGTCAGGGTAAAGATTTTAAAGATTACAATCCCGCCGAAACATTTGGTTCCGCGCAAGAGGATAAAGTGGCGGCCATGAAATTGAAAAAAGAAGAAGAAGCTAAGAAAATGGCTGAATATACCGAAGGAGCGATAAAAACTTCAACGGGTATGTTCTATAAAGTTATTACCGAGGGAACTGGTCCAAAGCCGGAAGAAAATCAAATGGTAAGCTTGAACTACGCCGGATATTTACCCGATGGATCTTTGTTTGATACTAGTATTGAGGAAGTAGCTAAAAAAGAAGGAAAGTTTGATGCTCGTCGTCCCTATAAGCCCTTAGAAATTGAGGCAAGCCGCAATGCCCAAGTTATTTTAGGCTGGCGTGAAGCAGTAACCATGATGAATGTTGGTGATAAATGGCAGTTGATTATTCCTCCACATTTAGCCTACGGCGAAAGAGGATATCCACCAGTAATTCCCGCGAACTCTTGGTTGATTTTTGATATTGAAATGATTGAAATAGTAAAATAATATGACAGAAGGAATTTACGCCAAGTTTAATACTCCTAAAGGTTCTTTTACCGTGCAATTGGAGCATGAAAAGACCCCTTTAACGGTAGCCAATTTTGTGGGTTTAGCCGAAGGGACTATTGAAAATGGTTCTAAAGATAAAGGCAGCCCATACTATGATGGATTAAAATTCCATCGCGTTATTGCTGATTTTATGATTCAAGGAGGAGACCCTACCGGAACAGGTTCGGGCGGTCCTGGTTATAATTTCATAGATGAGGTTCACCCAGAATTGTCACATGATGCTAAAGGTACCCTTAGTATGGCTAATGCCGGACCTGGTACCAATGGCTCGCAGTTTTTTGTTACGCATGCTGCTACACCTTGGTTAGACGGAAAACATACTGTTTTCGGTAAAGTAATCGAAGGTTTAGATATTGTAGATGCTATTGCTCAGGGCGATACCATGGATAAAGTGGAAATTATTCGCACCGGTGCCAAAGCGGAAGCTTGGGATGCCGCAGCTGTATTTGGCGAGATGATGGGCAAGCAGGATGAAATAAAAGCATTAGCTGGCAAGAGAGATGAAGAGAAGGTTGCCGCTTTAGTTGAGGGCATGGAAAAGACTGCTTCCGGATTGTTCTATCAAATTAAGAGTGAAGGTGATGGTCCAAAAGCTACAAAAGGACAAACGGTAGCCGTTCATTATCGCGGAACTTTGCAAGACGGAACGGTATTCGACGATTCTGCCCAAAGAGGTGAGCCGATAAGCTTTCCCATTGGAGAAGGACGTGTGATTCCCGGTTGGGATGAAGGAGTAATGCTTCTTAAGGTAGGCGGTGAAGCACAATTAGTGATACCACCAGATTTAGGTTACGGTTCTGCTGGCGCAGGAGGAGTAATTCCTCCTAATGCTTGGCTGATTTTCGATATCAAGCTAGTTTCTGCTAAATAGTTTTTAAAGGCTGCCTCTTCAAACGGGCAGCCTTTTTTTATACCATTGTGATATGATGTTGTTCTCTCAAGCGTTATAACCTGAGTTCGATGTAAAATTAGGCATCAGACTTCTTATAAATAGTGGTTTATACTTTTATGCTGAAATTGTCAACTTTTCTATGCCTTTTTTTATGGCTTTCGCCTGATGCCAATATCCATGCACAGTCCAGCATAGATATTACTCAAGACGATTTAATTTACTTGAATGGCAAGGCCGATGAGCTTGGTCTTTTTGACGAGAGTGAATTGTTTTTCCCTCCTTCTAATCGCTTTCCAAAGCAAAAACCAAAGTCATTTTTTAGGGCGTCTTACAATCAGGTTTATTTGCCTCAAGAAATACTGATTCCGCTTAATGGTCTTTACCGTATGGACTCCTTATGGATATATGACGGAGCGGGAAAAGATAGGGTAGAGGTATTAATAGGAAATCCTAAGAAATGGGTTCAGGCAATGGATTTCACTACTGATACCTATAATCAATGGCGCAGTTTTAGTTCAAAAAATTTAGGAGAGTTTATTCTACTGCGTATCCATTCTTCTCAAGCCCAGATAGGAGAAATACGAATCTTTGGAAAAAAGATAGCTAAGGGTCGTCGCCAGATTATAAAGCTTGATGATGCAGCTATTCATGTCACCAAGAGTGTTGCTCAAATTTTTGGTGTTAATGCTTTCGTGGATGATCCACTAGAAACAGTTACTCCCATTGCATCAAGCATCCGCGAGTACCATAATTGGGATTGGGATGAAGGCAATAGCAGCACAGACTATAAGCCCACTCCATCGAAAAAATTTGCTTGGTCACCTTCTTATGTGCCGTCTTGGGATTTCGATGCTTATTATCGCAAAGCAAAAGAAAGGGGTCTTAGTGTATTTCCCTGCCTGCAAGGCACGGCATTTCCCTATCGAGGGGAAAGAGATTTTAATGAAAAACCTAAGCATCAGAACTTGCTTGCCCAACAGCCTAAAGCTTATCTGGATCACTCAGCTTACGTGTTTCAGTTTGCGGCTCGCTATGGTGCCGCCAAAGTTGATCCAGCTTATCTGCTGTTGCGATCTGATCAGAAGGTTGTTTCCGGCTTGAACTTAATTGCAGGATTAGAGCTCTGGAATGAACCTGACAAATGGTGGAAAGGTCGCGAGGGTTATTTTCATCCTTTTGAGTTTGCGGCACTTTTAAGCGCAGGTTATGATGGACATGAAGG
>JBNMPT010000159.1:0-4134 GCA_051277025.1 Roseivirga sp.
GACGTTTATGATAAATTGGCCAAAACATGCGAAAAGATTGAAGACGGCCTCCATCCCCTCCTCAAAGAAAGTGGCCTAGATTATCAAATAAACCGCATCGGATCAATGATAAGTCTGCATTTCACCAAAGATAGCGTTCGCGATTTCGAGTCTTCCAAAGGTGGTGATAATGCCCATTTCAAAAATTTCTTTCATGGCATGCTAAAACGTGGAGTATATCTCCCTCCTAGCGCTTACGAAAGTTGGTTTTTAAATGCGGCGCTTAGCGAAGATGACATAAAACATACCCTACAAGCCGCCAAAGAGACGCTTGCCGAAATGACTGCTTAACAAGGTATTTCGTTTTGAATTTATAGATGAATTTATAGATTAGTAGTAAATCCTCATTTGAAAAATCAAATGGGGATTTTTTTCAGCTGACGTCTACTAATTCAGCTAGTATCACAAAGCAATAATTCCGTTCTTTGGAAAAAATAACAAGCATGCGCTCCTTCATCCTCTCACTTGTAATCTTACTCCCACTTTTAGGCAGTGCCCAAGGTCTTAACTTTGAGCGCACTTACACCTATAAAACCGATAAATTTAACCAAGGAGGCACAGAGATAAATGCCTATGAACCTCTTTCTCAGAGAATCTTCTCGACCAACGCCGCCGAAAACAAAATTGACATTTTAAAAATTGGCGACTTGCGGAAATCCTATCGTGTCAGTCGCATTGACTTATCGCTTTACAGCGGAACGGTTAATAGCCTGGCGGTTCAAGGAAATGTTTTAGCCGTTGCTCTAGAGGCCAACTTACCTCAATCCAATGGTAAGGTGGTATTCTTTGATACGAATGGAACATATATAAACCAAGTGGTAGTTGGTGCTATGCCCGATATGATTTGCTTTACGCCCAGCCTGCAATATATTTTAGTTGCAAATGAAGGAGAACCTTCCGACGATTACTTTTCTGATCCATTGGGAAGTGTAAGCATTATTGACTTTCGCTCAGGCTCAGCTAGTACCCTTACTCAGGCCGATGTTCATAGCGTAGACTTCACTCGCTATGATACAATCCCCTACGATCCCAGTATCAATATCTATGGAAATAACGGACTCAGCTCCTTTTCACAAGATGTTGAACCCGAATATATAGCAGTCGACCCCACTAGCACTAAAGCCTACGTTTCGCTGCAAGAAAACAACGCTCTGGCGGTTATTGATATTTTCACTTTTACTTTAGATACTGTGCTCGGATTAGGATATAAAGATCATAACCTCATCGGAAGTGGTTTTGACGCCTCAGACAGTTCGTCTAGCATTAACATCAAACCACATTTTAATGTCTTCGGTATGTATCAGCCAGATGCAATAAAAGCATTTTCCAAGAATGGCAGTACCTACCTTGCAAGTGCAAATGAAGGTGACGCTAGAAATTACACCGGCTATAGTGAGGTGGAGCGAGTTAAAAATATCAATTTAAACCCGATAATTTTTAACAGCCCATCTACCCTTCAATTAGACTCTGTTTTAGGTCGCTTAAAAATTAGCACTACCCTAGGGAATAAAAGAAATGGCTTTGTACATGACTCCCTCTTTACCTTTGGTGCACGCTCTTTTAGTATTTGGGATGATCAAGGGCAGCTTGTTTGGGATAGTGGTGACGATTTTGAACAGATATCAGCGCAAGCTTATGCGGCAAATTTCAATTCTAACAACGACAATAATACTAGTGGGAAAAACCGTAGCGACGATAAAGGACCCGAACCTGAAGCGCTCGCAATTGGCGAAGTGGATGGTGTTCTCTACGCCTTTATTGGCCTAGAAAGAATGGGGGGCATCATGATTTACAATATTGATAATCCCACCGCACCTACTTTCGATTCTTATATTCTTTACCGCAACTTTTCGGTTCCCGCTAGCGATACAGCGGCTGGAGATTTAGGCCCAGAGCATATCACCTTCATTCCTTCCCAAGATAGCCCCAACGGTGTAGCGCTTTTAGTTATTTCTAATGAAGTGAGTGGCAGTCTAAGTATTTATCAAATAGGCCTTGCTATTGGCATAGATAAGCTTGCAGAAAACAAAAAAATTGAACTTTACCCTAATCCTTCTAGCGGCATTTTTAAACTGAGTGAAAAGCAAAGTCTGAAGATTTACAATAGCCAAGGGAATTTAATTAAAGAAGTGCAAAACGAAAGTGAGATCGACCTCAGCAACGAAGCTTCTGGGTTTTACACCATCATTAATGAGGCTGGTAATAGCCTGAAAGTAATTAAAAAATAATGCAGAAAAATGTTTTCGGCGAAAGCCTCATTGCTTGTAGTAGCGCACCCCTTACCGGCTATTTTAGAGATGGTCATTGCCATACCGACGATTCTGACTTCGGAGTACATGCCGTTTGCGCAGTATTGACAGATGAGTTTCTAAAGTTCAGCAAAGAACAAGGCAACGATTTAAGCACACCCATGCCTCAATATAATTTTCCGGGCCTAAATGCTGGCGATCGCTGGTGTGTTTGCGCAGCCCGTTGGATTGAAGCTTTTCAAGCCAACTGTGCTCCTTTTCTAGTTTTAGAAGCCTGCCATGAAAAGCTATTGGAACACATTCCCCTTCAAGACTTGGTTCATTTTGCCCACGTAGAAAGGGAATAATGATTTACCAAAAGATTCTTCAGTTTTACCAAAACCTCGAATTCAAGGAAAGCCTTCTCAATAAAGAAACTAGGGTAATGAATCCTTATACCGAAGACAATCCTGAGGTGCAGCGTCTTCTGCAAGAATTTTACACGAAATATTATAGTGATACTAATAATCGCACTCTAATACTGGGCATAAACCCCGGAAGATTAGGGGCCGGCTTAACCGGTATTCCCTTTACTGATAGCCCCGCCCTAAAAAATTATTGTGACATAAACACCAGTATTGCCACTAGCGAAACCTCAGCCGCCTTCGTTTACGAGTTTATTAAAAGCTTCGGTGGCCCAGAAGAGTTCTATGCACAGTATTTTATTGGTGCCGCTTGCCCGCTCGGTTTTACTCATTTAAATGACAAAGGAAACTGGGTGAATTGGAACTACTACGACAGTCAAGAGCTCTTTCAAGCGGTAAAGCCATTTATGGTTAAACACTTGAAAAATCAAATAGAAATCTGCGGCAGCAATGAAAGAGCAATTGTGTGGGGCAATGGTAAAAATTTCAAATTCCTCAGTGCCATCAATAAGGAAGAAAAGCTTTTTAAGGCGATCGTTCCTCTAGAACACCCACGCTATATTATGCAATACAAGCGGAAAAGCCTTCCCATTTATATAGATAAGTATTTAGAGGTTTTTCACCAAAAATGAAGCATCGTTTCTATATTAAAACCACGCAGGAGCAAAACCGAATCTTGTGGAAAATCGCCGGTATCACTATGCTAGTAAACCTGCTTATCGGAACCTTGTCTATCCTTTTGGGCCTTTATGTCTTACCCTTTCTGTCTATAGCTATTAGCTTATCTATTGTAGCGCCTTTTTTTGATATCCCTCCCTTAAAAAAAAGTGGTCGCTTAATTTATTTCTCCCCTCTTTTTATTACAGAAAGAGAACATAAAGGCGTGATCATCATACACGGCGGCTCGCTTTTCGATTATGTTTTTGTGCTAAACAAATCTCTAAAAGGCAGACAGAGAAAAACTTACATCATTCAGCAATATCTGCAAGGATTATTAAACCTTATTGATAGCCAAGAAAAGAAAGCTGACCCCGAGGTGAAGATTAAAGGAACCAGCTATATCTTAAATGATAGAACGGCTAAAAAGCTAGGATTCAAAATAGTAAAAACCAACTTTCTCCAAAAGCTAATCCTTACTTATAACTATGTAAACCTTTTAGTTTCCAATTCCATCGCTCAAGGAAAAGTCACTTTTCCAAGATTAGGAAAGGTAAAAACCTTTGAGGCTAGTATCAGCACACTTATCAAACACAAGCCGTCTATCATAAAACTAAACCTGCGTTTATTAAATACCCTTCCCTACATAGCAGAGAAGGGAAAATCTCTTGATAGTGTTTAGGAACTTCAAAAAGAGGAGAAACTAAATCAAAGCTTGATTTTTTAAGCTCTGAATTAGGTATTAATTCTGAATTAAAGAGCCGAAAAGTATTGTGGCACAAGAC
>JBNMPT010000160.1:0-4105 GCA_051277025.1 Roseivirga sp.
CTGTAGGAGTGAGTTTATGTTATTGGCAAAAGCATATTTTTTTATGTATCTACGGTAGCGGTTTTGCATGCTAATAAGAACCATAAAGGTCATAAACACAACATTCATTAAGGCGAAGCAGGCCATGATAAAGCTATAAGGATTGAAGTCGCGTATGAGGCCAAAAGCAATTGCCACAATGGAAAGAGCGGCAATGCTGATATTAGGAATATTTAGCGCCCAGATATTCTCTTCTTTACCATCCTTCGGAGTCGGATTATAGGGCACTTTGCGCCGTAGGACAGTAAAAATAAAGCCCAGCGAGTGAACCCACCAGGTGCCAATCATCATTAATCCTCCCTGTAAGTGAAAGCCCCGTTCATCTTCTTCCATTACCCACTCCTGGACGTAATGTCTGATTATTAAGGTGCTAGCAGTAAATGGTATACCGAGGAGCATGAAATTCCATAAACTCATTGTCATGGGATTCATACCCAGCAGCAAAGAGAGGATGGGTATAAGAAAGTTTATCAGGTAAATAAAACCAGTGAAATAGTTCCAGGGAAGAATACCATAATGAATTTTTTGCCGAAAGTTTAGCTTGCGGAAGTTCTCGATATAAGTGGTTACTAGGAGCTCAAAAACCCCACGCGACCACTTCAGTTGCTGTTGGTAATAGGCAGAAAGAGTATTAGGAACTAAGCCCCGAGTAAGCATTCTGGGTACATAAGTAGATTTCCAACCATGGCCATGTAGTTTCATGGAGGTATTCATGTCTTCCGCTAACCCCGGAGCATGGCCACCTATGCTATCTAAAGCGGCTCTTCTAAAAGTGCAATTCGCCCCAATAGCTTGCGCTGTTCCGTAACTATTCATGGTCATCATGATAGGACCATAAAATTGAAAAGTCTGTTGTGCGGAACCTTTTGCGATTATATTTTCATAGATGTTATAGTAGCCTTGAACACTCTGAACAAAGCCAATTTCTGGGTCTTGAAAATGGGGTAGCACCCAATCAAGAAAATCAGGTGCAGGAATATGATCAGGATCCAATATTAGACAGATCTCACCACTAGCTTGTTGTAGGGCATTATTAATATTCCCGGCTTTAGCATTCACCTTTATTTTCCTTGTCACATGCTTAACTCCTAGTCTTTTACACTGCTCTATAAGATAAGGGTCATTCCCTTCATCACATAAATAGGAGGTATGCGGATAAGTGATTTTTTGGATGGCTTCAAGCGTTTCCACAACCATGTCGTAAGGCTCACCAGGAACAAAGGTTGTAAGGATATCCACCGTATACTGTCTCTTAAGTTCAGGTGTTTCAGGAACGCTAATATGCCAGTAATGATACCATTCGTAGCTAATCCGAAATACCATAAATAGTAAGGCGAAAATAAGCGGATAGTACAGCGGCTTATACCCGATATACTCCTCCTGAAGAAGACCATTTGCAAATAGAAGGGAAGAGGCCACACCAATAATAATCATGATGCGCAGTAACCATTTCTGTTTAAAGTTCGGCGGAACAACCGGACTTGGTCTTCTATTCTGGTACCACATAGAAGGGTAGATTAACGCTGGCAAAGTTTCCTTTACCATCAATTACTCTGACGAAAAGACGATAAGCCCCAGGCTTAGAGGGGCTATTAAAATAGTTTAAACCATCTATAGTAAGCGTCGTGTCCATGGTGTTAGCGATGGCGTCAGGAGGAGTGTCACCTTTAATGTGAAACCAATCTTCTGTGCGAATACTCCAAAAAAAGCGCAGACTATCTTGTTCCGGGTCTTTAGCATTTAGTTGCGCAAAATGACGACTGTTGGACTTTAGAAAGAGTTGATTGGAAGCGAAGATGCTATCGATACTGAGTGGTTCAATCATGGGAGGACGATTCATCTTTAGGTTCTTGCCAAAAACTTCGGCGAGGGTAAAATACATCTCATTTTTTTCGCCTTCTTTGGAAAAAACATTAAACCAAGTATGGGTTTGCTCTTGCCGCCAGCCCCAAAAGAAAGCTAAAGAACCTAAAAACGCGGGATGTTCACTGGGCATTACGGTCTCGTAAATTGTTTTTAAGCGTTCTGCTTTTTGACTACTGTTTAGTTCACCTGGGGCACCCCAAACTGTTCCGTTTGATTCCCACGGGCCGTTTTCCCCAAATTCCCCAACTAGAAAAGGTTTGTCGAAAAACCACTCCCATCTTTCACGATCTGAGGCTAACTGATTTAAACGACCGAAAGTATTGATGTAGACCAGGTCTATATCGGGAATCTTTAAACCAAAATTAATAATTGCCTTGTCACCGTAATTAGCCAAAGCAGTTCCAATTGGATGATTGGGGTCGCCGACTCTTAGAGAGTCTAAAATTTGATTGTATGCTTGCGAGAAGCTCCAATCTTTAAAATCATAGAAGATTAATTCATTCCCTAAACACCAAGAAAGAAGGGCAGGATGAGAGCCGTATTTTTCGCCCAGAGCTTTGAGTTTTATAGCAGCCTCCTCAATATAAGTGTCGTTTTTGTAGAACCAATCCGATTTACTTTTTGGAAGCCAAACCCCCGCAATTACGGCCAGACCTAATTTTTCGGCTTCATCTAAAGTGGCCCCTAGATTTGTAGTATCATAGGTGCGAATGCAGTTGCCTCCAATTTCTTGTAATTCCTTTAAACGGGTTTTTCCAGAAACGCCTTGAACTAGGAAGGGTGTTCCATTGCGGATTAAGCGATAACGATTGTTTTCTTTTTCAATATGTACGGTGCCTTCCCTCTGGTGATTGGAAGAACAGCAGCCAAAAAAAAGAATAGTTAGGCGAAAAGCTAAAAAATAATGATTAAGCAAATTGGGTTTTTATTAGACAGTAAAGATCTAATAAATAGTAACATCTGTAATAAAACGTTAAAAAATTTATACACTAAGCGATGTTTACGAATTACACTTTTTAATAAAGGCTAAGGTATCTCCACTATCAAAGTCTGGGATCGTTCGGTCAACGACTCTTAATGCTCCATCTTCACTAATCAAGAAGAGGGGGATTAGCCTCTTATCAAGGCTCTTTACTAAGGCCTCGTATTCTTGGGCATTTTCGCAGGGTGCTTCTCTAACTTCTGCTTCCTGCCTAATAGATTGTGCTAAGTTTAAATAATCCACAGCTGCCGAAAAAAGAACATTATTCGGGAAGTCGACATCCTTAGATTCCAGTTCTTTTTTACTGCTTAAGCGGAAGACATTATTATCACCAAACTCATCTTTATAAAAGTTACAGGAGAGATTATTAATATCAGCACTAGAGGTTAAGGCCATTAATTTTCCAATATTAGTAAGGTCTAAGTCCTCGAGAACGCTGTCGCTTAAAATACTGCCATCGTAAACTTCGAAGCCAAGCTTTTGCGCTTCTTTTAAATTATTTATTGAGGTATCGGCTAAAAGCACCTCCACCCCTTTTTTCTTTAAATAGGTAGCTAGGAAGCGTGCGTTTTCATTGGCCCCAGCAATTAAGAAGCCTTGTGGCTCTGCCCTTTGTACTTTTAAAATACGCGCTACAAATTTCGAGCTAGCTCCTTGGATGACGACGGTTCCCACGATCATCATAAAGGTTAAAGGCAAGATTAGTTCGGCTTGCTCTGGCTTGATATTGGCAGAATTGGAATTGCTCAATTGTAAAGCAAAAAGTGAAGCAACCGCAGCGGCTACAATCCCCTTGGGCCCAACCCAAGACATAAAAACTATTTCCCGCCAATTAAAATCCGATCCTAAGGTGCTTATCCAAACAATTAGGGGGCGAAGGCCAAAGGTTACCACTGCAAAAAGAATTATCGAGGCTTTACCAAGCTTTTCAATTTGGCTAATGTCGATGCGGCTCGATAGCAATATAAAAAGGAGGGAGATGAGAATGATACTCACATCTTCTTTGAAGGAGAGAATTTTTTTGAGATTATTAACACGGACATTGGCGAGGATAACCCCCATAATGGTGGTCGACATCAGGCCTGCTTCGTGAGCAATAAACTCTGCAAAGGTAAAGGCAAAAATAACCATGCCTAGGGCCATTACATTGCGTAAGTAGGCGGGAAGCCGGTTTTTTTCCAGTAACCATCGCAGGGAAAATGCGGCTAAGGCACCAAC
>JBNMPT010000161.1:0-4055 GCA_051277025.1 Roseivirga sp.
GATTACAAAACCACTGATTGCATATGCCACTTTACGTTTCGCTAGGAAGTCGAAAGTGAAATTTGAAAAAGCATTTTTCGTGATTGAGGTAAAGAAAGCTATACTTTTCTTCTTTGCCAGTCTAGCTTCAAATACTAAGCGAGTAATAAATATAGCACTGAAAAGTGAGGTTAGTATACCGATAATTAATGTGGTAGCAAATCCTCTAATCGGACCAGTACCAAAAGCATAAAGAATTACCCCCGTTAAAAAGGTGGTTACGTTCGCATCAATAATAGAGCTATAAGCATTATTATAACCATCTTGAATAGCTAAACGCAGCCCCTTGCCATTGCCCAGTTCTTCGCGGATACGCTCATAAATAAGAACGTTTGCGTCTACTGCCATACCAATGGTAAGCACAATACCTGCAATTCCCGGTAAGGTTAATACCGCTCCCAAAGAAGCAAGCACCCCAAAAATAAAGAACATGTTAATTATCAAAGCTAAATCGGAAACTGCACCAGCGCCGCTGTAGTAGAAAGTCATGTAAAGCATTACAATGATAAGCGCTACCACAAATGACCATAATCCTGAAGTAATCGCTTCTTGACCTAAACTAGGACCAACAATGTCTGCTTGAATAATTCTTGCCGGAGCAGGTAAAGCACCCGCCTTTAAAATATTCGCTAAATCCTGGGCTTCGTTAACACTAAAGTTACCCGTAATCTGAGTATTTCCGTTGGGAATCTCTCCGTTTACACGTGGGTAAGAATAAGCAAGATCATCAAGAACCACCGCTACCGAGCGATTATCATCTGGGTTAGTAACGTCTCCCGTAGCTTCACGAGTAATTTTAGCCCAACGACTTGCGCCATTAGCATTCATCGTCATGCTTACAATTGCTTGGTTGCGCTCATCAAAATCTTGACGCGCATCCACAACCACATCGCCACTTAAGGCTGCTTTTCCTTCTCTAGTAGTTTTTGCTGCTAGTAAATACATAATCCCTGCATCGGTAGGCTTCGCCGTCCAGATGAATTTAAGATCACGCATATTACCGGGCAATAAAGCCATTATACGCGGCTTAGAAAGGTATTCGTTTACTTTATCGGTATCACCAACGGTGGTATAACCTACGATTGGTCCGAACCCAGGCTGACCTGATTCAAAATCATAATTAGGTGCAATCACCTCAAAAAGAGGATTGAATTGATCGATTGGACTAACACTATCTCCCTCGGTGGTAAGCAAGGAGTCTATACCCAAATCGCTTTGAGCCAATGAATCATCATTTGCAGCAACACCTTCTTCAACACCTTGAATATTGAGAACGTCATCCGCCTCTGCTGATTCAGCTGCTGCTTTCTTTTGATCAGCCTTTGGATCTTCCACTAAACCGCGAAGACGTTGATTGGCTTGATCAAGGAAATTTAATAATTCTACGCCTTCATAAAGTTCATAGAACTCCAATTCTGCCGTAGACTGTAAAAGTCTTTTTACACGATCTGGATCTTTCACCCCTGGTAGTTCTACCAAGATGCGTCCACCATCGTCTAATCTCTGTAAGTTAGGCTGTACCACTCCAAACTGGTCGATACGAGCTCGTAAAACCGTGTATACGTTTTCCACCGAAGCGTTAACCTGATCACGAAGTTCTGCCTTCACAGCATCGTCGCTTGCGCTAAAACCTAGTTTATCATTCATCTCCTTGGTGCCAAAAATGGCCGGATCTGAATATTTTAGGTTGGAAGCGCCTTCGGTATTTACTTTTTCAAAAGCATCGAAGAAATTGTCAAGATAATTTTCTTGACTATTGGCTGCATTTGCATCTGCCAATTTAATCGCCTCACTGAAGGTGACATTTGTAGTGTTGTTTGCAATCTCTTTGAGAATGTCTTTAACAGATACTTCAAGAATCACATTCATACCACCACGTAGATCAAGACCGAGATTAATCTCTTTCTCTTTTACGTCGGCGTAAGTGAATTCATCGATTAGCACATCAAAAACGACCTCGTTCCTCATGGAGTCGAGATAGTCTTCGCGCAACTGTAAATCGCCCTGTGCAAAGGCATCTGCATCACCTTCTACTGAACGAGTTACGTAGGTAAAAGATAATTGGTAAAGACACGCCAAAGCGAACACTATGGCAAACGATCGGATAACTCCTTTATTCTGCATTACTTATGAGTCAACTGGGTTTAAATAAGGGCGGCAAATATAGTTTTTCACTGAATAAATAGCAATGAACAATCACTAATTGATTGCAAATTAGAATTTTTTATTTCATTAAATTTACAAAAATTAAAAATCTCTGATGCGATACATCCACTCTGTTGCTCTTATTTTATTGCTTGTCTTTTCCGCTACAGCCCAGAACCGATATACCTTTGAGCAAATTGTCAACACCAAAGTTTTTCACGGAGTCGACTCCCTAACAAACCCTTGGGCAGGAGGTTTAAATTATCCTGTATTTAATTCTATTGACCTCGATTTTGACGGTAAGGAAGACCTTTTAGCCTTCGATCGCAATGGTTTTCGGCTATTACCCTTCCTAAATGAAATCATAAACGGCGATACTGTCTACCGATATCACCCAGAATATTCGCAATACTTCCCCTTCAGTAAAACGGAAGGCAGCTTTTTTTTATTACGCGATTTTAATTGTGATGGACTGAAGGACATCTTCTACAGCGACGGGCTCTTTCTCACTGTTTATGAAAACACTAGCGCCAACGGACAGTTAAGTTTTAGTATTGCTAATAATGGTCTTCAAATTGAAACTTTATATCCGTCTAGTTCTAGCCCTTCCAAGCTCTATATTTCTCGTGCCGATTTACCCGATATTAATGATGTGGATGGCGATGGTGATATTGACATCCTCACCTTTGGCAATGGCGGTACTCGGGTTGAGTTTCATGAAAATGTAAGCACTAACTGTGGTTTAGACTTTGTACAAACTGATGCTTGCTGGGGCTATTTTCAAGAGGATGGTTTTCACCGATCGGTGATAAAAGGTGCTTGCTTGGGAGGAAATAAAAAAGCAAACCCCATGCATGCAGGCAGCAGCATGCTAACCTGGGATTTAAATAATGACCTCATCCCAGACTTACTGCTTAGCAATGTTAGCTATAACAATTTATCCGCCTTAACGAATACCGGATCACTTGATTCCGCATTTATTAGCGCCCAAGATTCCATGTATCCGCCGCAATACCCGGTAGATCTATTTATTTTCCCCGCAACTTACCGAGCGGAAGCAAGCTTTGACGGTGTTCCTGATCTTCTTTTATCTAGTTACAGCAACGCTACCAGCGGTAGCCCTGATATGGCTTCTAACCACCGAGGCATTTGGCGTTATGAAAATACCGGCACTGCTAATCAGCCTAACTTTATTTTTAAAGAAGATAACTTTCTACAAAAAGATATGATTGACGCCGGATCTTCCGCTGCTCCGCGTTTAGAGGATATCAATGGCGATGGACTTATCGACCTTATTGTGGCCATAGCGAATCGATATGTGGCGCCAGGCTTTTCAAATTCACTGCTCTATTATTACGAAAATACAGGCACCGCTACTAAGGCAGAGTTTACCCTGCAAGACACCAATTTTGCAGACCTACATCAGTATAATTTGGGTGAGGAAATTGCAGCCGCTTTTGGCGATTTAGATGGTGACAATGACTTGGATCTAATTGTGGGCACGATTAGCGGCTACTTCCACTACCTTGAGAACACAGGCAGTGCTACTTCCCCAGTTTATGTCCTCACCACTCCCATTATCACCAATACTGATGTTGGTGCCGACGCCTCACCTGAGCTCTTTGACATTGACGAAGATGGAGACTTAGACCTTTTTGTTGGCAATGAAAAAGGTCGGATTTTTTGGTTTGAGAATAGTTCTACCACTAGTCCAACTTTTTCTTTGAAAACCGCATTTTTCGGCGCGACTGATGTTTCGCTTTTAGGCAATACCGGTAATGCCAAACCTATCTTTATAAAAGATAGCTTAGGTACCACACTTTTTGTAGGATCCTATAATCGAGGAGTCCTACAATTTGATGATGTGGACA
>JBNMPT010000162.1:0-3984 GCA_051277025.1 Roseivirga sp.
AAATTAAAAAGCACGTGACAATGAAATTGCCACCTAAAGAACCTGAAATTCACTGCCGTGAATGCGTTTAAATATTGCAAAGTGAAAGGGAGGTAATGGGATATATGACAAAGTCAAAGACAATTAGTATCAAACTACACCTTGATGAATTTTTTCACTAAGTTAACCGCAGATATTTGGTAGATTAACTCCTTGATGGAGTGATGATTTCGGTAATGGAAAAACTTTCTGCGACTCAAAAACCAATCTTTAATATCGTGGGGGGTTATTAACTTTAAATTATTTTAATGTTAAAATATACATTTTTTTTTGAGTCTTAGTTTTTTTTTATTATTGTTGCAGACTATTTTTTAATAATTTAACACTTAACTAAAAATGAAACAATTTGCTTCGCTTTTTTTATTGTTTATTTCTTTTATTTCCTTAGCTCAGTAAGATTAAGATATTCTAATGATGGTATTTTTAGGTAAAGGATGTTTCAATCATCCTTTACCTTTTTAATATATTTGATTAACAATATCAGCATCCTTGATTAATAGAAGCCCTTTTCTTTTGTTTTTGCTACTACACTCATTTTTAGGTGCACAGAATATTGTGCCTAATCCTAGCTTTGAGCAGGTTTACCGCATGCCAGATGACACTACCGCCTTAAATCAAGTGGTGAAGGATTGGTTTTCGGGAAATAAGGTTGGACCCCTGGGATGTCATATTGCAGCCATTGATATGAATCCCAACTATGGTCAACCAAACCCTCTTCGATATCAGAACCCTCGTACTGGTCAAAGCATGTTGACGTACAAGACTTTAGCCTATGTGAATGAGTCAGTGAAGTTCGTGGATTATCGAAGCTACGCCGCAACCAAATTGATGCGCCCCATTCCTAGACGGGCCAAAGTATACGCGGAGTTTTATATTAATTGGCACGGAGTAGATTGTTGTCGGTCTGTTCCACGAACGTTTCCTGGAGGGCAACACGGTATGCTATTTACTAAAGATAAACCCTTTGAAAATAGCTATAACCTATATCAGGGAAGCCCCCAAATTAATATCGACACCCTCTTAACAGATACCGTTAATTGGTTAAAGGTGTCGGGTACCTTTATTAGTGAAGAGCAGTTAGAGTATATTATCATTGGTAACTTTTATACCTACGACCAATGTGATTATCTTCTGCCAAACTTTACCAATGTTTACCAAGGGGCAGAGGCCCATTATTTTTTAGAGGATGTTAAAGTTCGTATTTTAAATCCCCGAGTACCAGATACGCTGCGTATATGTTATGGTGATTCGGCCGAGTTGGTAGCAACTGGAGAGGAAAACCATGCTTGGGCTAAAGCATCTAACCCTGGATATATAATCGGAACAGACAGCGTTCTTAAATTTCAGCCACCATCCAATACCCTAATAAATTTTTATGGCAGCTTTGATACACTTCAGACTTACGTTATAGTGGATCGCTACCAGTTAGACTTGGGCAAGGATACTGCCGTATGTGGCTATGAGCCTTATTATTTGTATAATACTGCCCAAGATGCAGATAGCAGCTGGTGGCACGGATTGGGTCCAGCGGATAGTATCGAGATCACCACTAGTGGATGGTACACATTAAGTGCTCGTAAGGGAGCTTGCTTAAAAACCGACAGTATACATGTGCAAGTCCTCTATCCAGAAGATTATGCCTTGGAAGAACCAGAGCCTACTTGCTTAGGTCGCTCTATTGACCTAAAGTCCACTACGCTTGATTATGTGAATTATGAGTGGAGTGATGGCAGTACCGACAGTATTCTGGAGGTCAATAAAGATGGTTGGTATTACATCAGTATTGCCCATCCATGTGGGCCCATTGTTGATTCTATTCAAATAGAGTTTGAGCGATGCGTCTGCAAGTTTCATCTACCCAATGCTTTTACGCCTAATGGGGATGGCCTGAATGATATTTTCAAGCCAGTTTCCAAATGCAATTTTGAAGAATATTCTATGCTTATTGCCAATCGTTGGGGGCAGGTGGTGTTTGAAACCAAAGACCCAGAGCAAGGCTGGAATGGTGAAGGTGCCCTGCCTGGTGTTTACGTTCTGAAAATCTATTACCGAGGCCTCAATGAACAAGGTTTGTTTGTGGAGGATAAAATCAGGGGATCGTTGACTTTATTGAGATAGAAACATCCTAATTAAATCTTAACTAATATTAATCATTTGTAAATTATATCTATGAAAAGATCATTTTTCACATTGCTACTTTTAATTTCAATTCACGCCGTATCTGCGCAACAAAGCAGTAATCATCGTCTAACCTTATCTGCTCTGCAGCATAGCACTTGGACTGGGGTGACATATTCATATTTGTTCCATCCTTTTGAAAACAAAAATTGGGAGTTAAGTTTTGGGAGCGGCTTCTCTAGTGACCTTGGAAGTCCAGGCTTGTCTCTTCTTAGTTATAATGCAATTCCCATCTTCACCTCCTTAAGTTATGGTTCTACCCATCAGGTTGGTGTTAATTTAGGCTATGCCTATAAATTTAAATTTATAAAAAGGCCTTTTTTCGAAGGTTTAGAGCCAGTTGAATATACTGTTTTCAACGATTATAATTCTTTTAACTACTCCTTGTTTTATCGCTATAATTTTGGAAAAGAAGATCGCTATTTCCTTGGTTTAGGAGGGGAGTTTAGTCATTTCTTAGGTAAAGTAAACGGAAGTGAAGTGAACTTGAAACCCGCATTTAGACCTTTTCTTAATTTTGGTTTCAATTTTTAAGTTGATCTACTTCTAACCGGGAGCAATCGGCAACGGAAATTCATGGATGTTTTAGTTATCACGGGAAAGTTTTAAATTAATAGGCTTTATAAACTCGTGCCTCTTCTCTGGTTAATGTGCGTTTTTGATTGTTTTAATAACTGTTACGCGAAGCGGGAAAATAGATTTTAGTAACAATTAGCGGGAATTATAAACACAGCAGCAAACAAAAGAAGAATCTCTTACTCCAATTTTAAGTTCGCAAAAGCTTTTTAAATAACCTGAGTTCGACTCTAGGTGCTGCCTCAGATTTTAACTTGTATTAAAAACTTAATTACAGAAAGGTTCTGAGGCCCTTTTTGTCTCCAATTCATGTTATTTTAGGTATCTTATAAGTAGCCCTTTCTAAAACCTACAGATTGAAAAGCTACCTATGAGTTGTCAAATAAAATATAGAGGTCAGGAGTATAAAACTGCTGATAATTTCGCAGAAGCTTTACAAATTGAGAAGCTGGAGCAAGGGAAAGTATCGCCTCCCTTGTTCCAGACAGTAAAGGAACAGTCGAAGTTTATCAGTGATACTTTTGGCATTGAATATAAAGGCTCTCACTGGCAGGCTACCACCGAACAGCTTAAAGCTTTGCGCTACTGGGCAAGAGGCTTTAGTCTTCCCATGAATATTTACTCTCAGAAGATGGAGAATTTAACGCAGGAGCATCGCGTAGACATCATCAATACCTCGAACTCTGGGAACCTGCATAAAAAGGTGAATATCCTTACCGATTTCGAGAGTTATCAGAAGAAAGCCATCAACCTGTTCGAGATCCGATTCTAAATGTAAAACACCAGTAGTAGGGTTTGGATAAACCCGCAATTCTGCCTCTAAAGGCCACATTTCTTCCAAACCTATACTTTGACAACCTTTTTGCAAGCAACCATATTGATCGGTTTTAAGCATGTAGAAATGCTGAATACGCACTGGGGCAATATCATTATCAAAGTCAATTAACTGACCCATATGCAGAAAACCGGAATCCGGTGCTTCCTGAACAGCCCAAATGTGATTACGATCAGCTGAGTCGTTCAAATGGTAGTAGGAGCGCATCCAGATACTATCCCCCTGTGGTGTGAATTTGTAAGCCGCAATGGGAAATTTATTAGGTAGAACTTGAAAATCTCCGGCCACATAAAAATTACCGTCTTGGGTGCTTATCAGATCCTCAAACCGAAAATACGGGAACTTAGGACCTGTTG
>JBNMPT010000163.1:0-3951 GCA_051277025.1 Roseivirga sp.
TTTGTCTGTGCGCATCACATTTCTATCCTCATTTAGATAAACCAGCGGCTCTACTCCTGCGAGGTCAAGCTCATTAATTTTATCTACAAAGCCCAAAATTTTATCCATGTCGGCCTGCATCCTGAGTTTTTCGTCATCCGAAAACTCAAGGCGAGCAAGATGGGCTAATTTTTCAACTTCTTCTTTGGAAATTCTCATGCTTAATTAGGATTTATTTCGCCGTTTCTAGACTTTGCGAAATTAGATTATAACAGGCCTTCTTTAACCGTTCTCCCTCCGCTTTTTTATCCCCTTCTTGGGGCACCAGAAAAGGATGAACTTCTACTCTTAGCTTGCCTGGCTTACCCCGGAACATATCGTAGGGTAAGCGTTTTTTACAGTCGAAAAGAGTAGCGGGAATAATGGTTACTTGATTATCTGATGCTAAGCGAAAGGCTCCCGATTTAAAAGAGGCCAATGTGATCTCCGCACGCGGTGCCATCCCTTCGGGATAAATACACATTCCTCGTCCCTCTCTAAGTCTCACGCCTGCTACCTCGAAAGACTTTCGGCGACTGGTCATACTCGAACGGTCTACCAAAATATTCGTGCGGCTATAAAAAAAGCCAAAAATAGGCAGCTTAGAAAGCTCTGCTTTGCCAATAAACATAAATGGGAACGGGAACACCGCTAGGGTAACCATAATATCTAGCATACTACTATGATTAGCACAAATGATATACTGCCCATTCTCTTTTGGCTTTTCGTGCCATTTTACGGAAAGCCAAAAGCCACAAAGAAACAGCACCAATTTTGCCCAGATTCTTTCAAAGTAAAAAAACTGCTTATACCTCTTTGGGTCAAGAGAACTGTAAACTATGAAAGGCAGTAAAACTACAATGGCAATGAAGACTGCTACATAAAACCAGACCCTAAATATCGGGGCAAAAATGAATCGTAAATTTTCCACCGTGCTAAAATAATATAATGATGGTGTTTTGTGCTTAGGCTTTTTACTTTTGTGTAAAATAATTAAATAACATGGCGCGCATATTAACGGGCATACAAAGTAGTGGGATTCCTCACCTGGGAAATGCTTTAGGAGCAATAGAGCCAGGCATAGAGCTTTCGAAGAAAAAGAACAATGAATCCTTTTTCTTCATTGCAAACCTGCATTCTCTAACCTCCTTAAAGGACAAAAACAAGCGCTTAGAAAGTGTTAAAGCAGCAGCAGCAGCCTGGCTAGCACTAGGTTTTGATGCAGACAGTAACTTTTTTTATCGTCAAAGTGATATTGCGGCCGTTAATGAGCTGAGCTGGTATTTGAACTGTTTTGCCCCTTATCCAATGTTAGCAAATGCCCATAGCTTTAAAGATAAAAGCGACCGTCTTGCGGATGTTAATGGCGGCTTGTTTACTTATCCAGTATTGATGGCCGCCGACATAGTCCTTTACGATGCCGATTTTGTGCCAGTGGGAAAAGATCAACAACAACATTTAGAAATGACGCGTGACATTGCCGGTGCCTTAAACCGCAGTGTGGGAGAGGAGATTCTTAAGCTTCCCGAAGCCATTATTCGCGAGGATGTTAAAACTGTTCCCGGTACCGATGGCCAAAAAATGAGCAAGAGCTACGGAAATACCATCGATATTTTTTCACCCGCAAAAACCCTCAAAAAGCAGGTGATGGGCATTATTACCGATAGCAAAGGCATGGACGAGGCCAAGGACCCAGACCGATGCAATGTTTTCGCGCTTTACACACTTTTAGCCGATAGCGATGCTATTAGCGAGATGCGTGATAACTATAGTCAGGGCGGTTATGGCTATGGACACGCCAAGAAAGAGCTTCTCAGCCTTATCACTGAGGTATACGGCGAAGCGCGTGAGAGCTATAATTTATTTCACAGTAAGCCGGAGCTAATAGAGGCAAAGCTGCAAGCCGGAGCAGACAAGGTACGGCCCATTGCAAATGAAGTATTAGGCAGAGTGAAAGATGCCTTAGGTTTTTAAATAAAAAAGGCGCCTTAAAAGGCGCCTTTTTTATTTAATCATTTAGCTTCAAAACCGCTAAAAATGCTTGCTGGGGAATTTCAACATTCCCGACCTGCCGCATGCGTTTTTTACCCGCTTTTTGCTTCTCAAGTAGTTTACGTTTACGCGATATATCTCCTCCGTAACATTTAGCGGTTACATCTTTACGCAAGGCACTGATGGTTTCACGAGCAATAATTTTCGCCCCAATAGCCGCCTGAATGGCAATCATAAATTGCTGACGAGGAATCAATTCTTTTAGCTTCTCACAAATCTTTTTACCGATATCGTAAGCACTACTGCTATGAATTAAGGCGGAAAGAGCATCTACTGGCTCCGCATTTAATAGCACATCCACCTTAACCATATCACTCTCACGGTAGCCGGTTGGGTGATAATCGAAAGAAGCGTAACCTCTAGAAATCGATTTCAAACGATCGTAAAAGTCAAATACAATTTCTGCCAAAGGCATATCAAAAGTCATTTCCACCCTTTCTGCCGTAAGGTACACCTGGTTGGTAAGCTGGCCTCTTTTCTCAATAGCCAAGTTCATTACTGCTCCCACATAATCGGACTTCGTAATAATCTGTGCTCGGATATAAGGCTCTTCCAAGTGCTCC
Organism: Roseivirga sp.; assembly: GCA_051277025.1. Lineage (GTDB taxonomy): Bacteria > Bacteroidota > Bacteroidia > Flavobacteriales > Schleiferiaceae > Croceimicrobium. Next base: position 2,634 of record JBNMPT010000163.1, read on the forward strand.
AACTTAGTTGGCTCCGGGAACTCCGAAGGGTTATTTACAATTACCCGCTCTTCCGGGTTCTTCTTCATGTAGGCATAATAGGACACGTTTGGAACAGTGGTAATTACCGTCATATTAAACTCGCGCTCCAACCGCTCCTGAATAATTTCCATGTGAAGCATACCGAGAAAGCCACAACGGAAACCAAAACCTAAAGCCATGGAAGACTCTGGTTCGAAAGTTAAGGAAGCATCGTTTAACTGTAGCTTTTCTAAGGAAGCACGCAGTTCTTCAAAGTCTTCGGTGTCTACCGGATAAATACCGGCAAAAACCATGGGTTTCACATTCTCGAAACCAACAATAGCCTCCGCCGCCGGATTTGAAGCGAGCGTAATCGTATCGCCCACCTTTACCTCTTTTGCTTCTTTAATACCCGATATAAGATAACCTACATTACCAGTACTAATTTCTTTTACCGGCTGCTGTTTAAGGCCTAAAACTCCTATCTCGTCTGCACCGTACTTGTTACCGGTGTTCATAAACATTACCTCTTGACCTTTTTTCAGGGTACCATTCACCACCTTATATAAAGCTTCAATGCCTCGGTAAGGGTTGTAAACAGAATCAAAGATGAGGGCTTGTAAAGGCGCATCTGGATCACCCTCGGGAGGAGGAACACGTTTTACAATTTCTTCTAATATCGCTTCAATCCCCAGGCCTGTTTTAGCCGAAGCCAAAATAATATCGCTATCCTTACAACCTAATAATTCAATAATCTGGTCTTTCACTTCTTCCACGTTCGCACTGGGAAGGTCGATTTTATTTAATACCGGAATAATTTCCAAATCATGCTCTAAGGCAAGATAAAGGTTAGAAATAGTTTGCGCCTGAATTCCTTGAGCGGCATCTACAATAAGTAAAGCCCCCTCGCAAGCTGCAATTGCACGCGAAACCTCGTATGAAAAATCTACGTGTCCAGGGGTATCAATAAGGTTTAAAGTATAAGCTACTCCATCCTGATTATACTGCATTTGAATGGCGTGGCTCTTTATTGTGATACCGCGCTCACGCTCTAAATCCATATTATCAAGAAGCTGATTCTTTTTCTCTCGGTCCGTTATCGTTTGCGTACTTTCTAAAAGTCGATCCGCGAGGGTACTCTTGCCATGATCGATGTGTGCGATAATGCAAAAGTTGCGGATATTAGTCATCACCATTGCGAGGAATTTTTCTTCTAATTAATCGGCAAAATTACGCAAAAGGACTTGAGTTAAAACTTTATTTGAAAAGAGGGCCAAAATATTAATTACCGTCTGCGTAAGCACAAGCTTTAAAAAGC
>JBNMPT010000164.1:0-3945 GCA_051277025.1 Roseivirga sp.
GGATATTTAATCCAGATCACCGGAGATATGAAGGCTTCTGCCTTGAGCCTCAGTGTGTTTTTTGTTATCGGTTTCTTCCAGATTCTCAGGATTAAAAAGACCAAAAACGTTTACTAGTCTTTTATGCGGGCATTGTCCATTTTTACTTCCTCAAAAATATCATCGTAAATTAAAACTCGACCAACTAAGGTTATCTCTTGACCCAAAATAAGTGACTTAAAATTTTGGGTGCTGTCTAGCTTTAAATAAACACCCGGGCTAAGCAAAATAGATTTGTCCGTAAGCTCTAATATTTCTCCAGTAACGGCGATCAGTTGATCATCATACAGCGAGTCTGAAAGCGACTGATCATTTTGATAGGCTTTTACCAATTCCACCGCACTGAAACTAAAGGAAGCAGATTCCTTACTAAAGTTACGATGGGGTTTATTGAATTGATAGTAAATCACAATAGCTGCCACGGAAAGCGAAGCTAAAATTAAAGCAGCGATTACTTTTAAGTTTTTCATTTGCTAAATGTAAGACACTTATTCTTTGATAACTTTAACATTAATTAATTTTAACGACCATCCATTACTTTAAAAGTCTCGTATATTTATTTGAAGATTCTCAATGCGGATCATAAACTAATTTGCAAATCGAAAGTTTATACCTTAAAATTTCAAGAAAATGAAGAAAGCTTTAATGCTCTACCTTTTAGTATTTTTAACAATCGCCTGTACCAATGATAATAAAGAGGATCTTATTGGTGAGGAGCCCACTAATTGCTTTGAAGCGGACTTGAGTTACCAAGTTGATATCAAACCTATTATAAGTGCTAATTGCGCTACCAGTGGCTGTCACGCTGGACCCCTCGCCGCTAGTGGTGTAGACCTAAATACCTTCTCGGCCAGTTCTCAAATTGCAAATAATGGTGATTTGGTCGGTCGTATTGAAGGTACTTCAGGTGCAATAATGCCTCCGGGAGCGAACCTGGGAGCTTGTGAAATTGAAAAGATTAAAGCCTGGGTTGCTGATGGCGCCCTAAATAATTAAAATTATGAAAAAAGCCATATTGATAGTTTTAGGCCTTGCCCTTAGTCTAACAGCAAGTGCACAAAAATTAAAGACTCGCACTGCCTCTGTAAGCTTTTTCTCAGCCACACCAGTTGAGAATATCGATGCAATGAATAAGCAGGTTTCGAGCATTCTAAATTTGGAGAATGGTCAATTTGCATTCCTTGTTCCAATTAAAGGATTTGAGTTTGAAAAAGCCCTGATGCAAGAGCATTTTAATGAAAACTACTTGGAAAGCGATAAATTTCCTACCGCTAAATTCACCGGTCTTATTGCTGATTATGAGAAGATTAATCTCGAGAAGAATGCCAAGCAAACGTTTAATTTGACCGGCACCATGATCATTCATGGCGAATCAAAAGAAATTGAACAAGAAGTTATGATCATCATTGAAAATGGCAAACTAAGACTAAAATCAAATTTCAATGTAATGGCCTCCGATTTTGGAGTAGAAATCCCTACTGCCAAGGCCGATAATATCAGTAATTCTTTAGCCATAAAAGTAGATGCCAGTTATGATTAAAATCTACTTCTTACTCCTGCTGGCATTTAGCCTAAACTTGGCGGCACAAGACGACCTTTTAGCAGAATTAGAGGCAACGAGTCTTCCCGCCACCGATTATGCCTTTGCAACTTGGAAAGGCACAAAAGTGGTGAATTTGCAAACCAATGAACTGCCCGGTAAAGGAGTTTTACAATACACCATATTACATCGTTTCGGTTCTTTTAGTGACGACTTTCTCTATAACTTCTTGGGCCTTGATAATGCTCAGGTGCGACTAACCTTAGACTATAGTCCCACCGAATGGTTAAACTTAGGCATGGGCCATACTGGTTTTTTAAAGACGAATGATGCTTTTGTGAAATACCGCTTAGCACGTCAGTCTAAAGGAGAGAAAAATATGCCCTTTAGCATTACCGGCTTCTCCTCTGTTTACTATTCAAATCAAAGGTATAATGATGGTTTAGATAGACCAAACAGTGCACGCCTCAGTTTTGTGAATGAGCTTATAATAGCTCGAAAGTTTAATTCTAATATTTCGGCACAGATAGTACCAACACTGGTTCATTTTAATCTTGTGGAAACTCCCGGTGATAATAATACGGTCTTTGCACTGGGGCTAGCGGCCCGCTATAAGATCTCGAAAATGCATGCTATCACTATTGAGTATGTACCTCAGTTTAATGCTAATTCCTATCCTGCCGCAGTTTTAAGTGATGACCCCACTACTTTCTCTAATGCCCTTTCGATAGGCATGGACATTGAAACAGGTGGACATGTATTTCAATTATTTATCACCAATGCCCGTGGCGTAGCCGAGCCTTTTGTTTTTGCTCAAAACACTGGCTCTTGGCTAGAAGGCGATTTACATTTTGGCTTTAATATATCGAGAGTCTTTACGCTGAAAAAGGACAAATAGAATTTCAAAACACACTGATAACATATATTCACCAAGAGGCAAATACTACCTTTGCCTCTCATTTTTTTTTTATAATGATGGAAATGAGTTTTGACCTAGTAGTCATTGGAGGCGGTATAATTGGAATTGCTACCGCTTATAAATACCAGCTGCGCTTCCCTGAAAAAACGGTTGCCATTTTGGAGAAGGAAGGCAAACTAGGTGCCCATCAAACGGGAAGAAATTCAGGTGTAATCCACTCGGGAATCTATTATAAGCCCGGAAGCTTTAAAGCTCGAAACTGTGTAAATGGAAGCAAGCAACTAGTTGCCTTCGCAAAAAAATATGGCATTGATCATGACATTTGCGGAAAAATAATTGTTGCTACCCAAGAGTCTGAACTACCAATTTTAGACAGTATCTACCAAAAAGGTCTTGCCAATAAAATTGAAGGCATGGAAATTATTGATGCCGATGAAATTAAGGCTATTGAGCCGAATGTCGTTGGAATCAGAGCCATTCGTGTGCCTGCTACTGGTATTATTGATTATGTGGCCTTTTGTCAAAAAATGGTTGACCTTATTCAAGAGATTAACCCAAAGAGTGAATTACTGTTAAATACCGCCTTTATTAAAAGCTTCGAGCATCAGGATCTTTCTGGTATTCAAAGTTCACGCGGCACGATATACTGCCGAAAGAAGATTTTTTGCGGAGGCCTGCAAAGCGACCGTCTTGCAAAACAAGAAGGCGCCAATCCCGGTCTGCGTATTATTGGCTTTAGAGGTGATTACTATGAGCTCACTCCTAAAGCAAAGCATAAGGTTAAGCACCTGATTTATCCAGTACCCGATCCAGATTTCCCATTTTTAGGCGTACACTTTACGCGCATGACCGATGGCAGTGTAGAATGCGGGCCGAATGCCGTATTCTCTTTTAAAAGGGAGGGCTACTCACCAACTTCATTTTCTTGGAAGGACACCTATGATGCCTTCTCCTACCCTGGCACTTGGAAGTTGTTTATGCGTCATACTTCTCAGGGAATGGCAGAAATGCAAAGGGCATTTTCTAAAAAACTTTTCTTGAAGGCTTTACAGAAAATGATTCCCAACTTAGAAATGGATGATATTCGCCCGGTTCGAGCGGGGGTAAGAGCTCAGGCTGTAGAACGAAATGGTAATTTAGTAGATGACTTTAAAATAGTGCATCACAAAAATTCCGTTCACGTTCTTAATGCTCCCTCACCGGCTGCCACGGCCAGTTTAGCTATCGCTGATGAGATTTTAAGTTTAGCGGGCTTTTTAGACTAATAATCTAAGTTTGGCTTAAAATTTAGGGATCAGTCTGATTTTAATAGTGAGTTTAAACAACAGAAACTACAGCCATAACAAGCCATTTTTAGAAGACTAGCGAAAGACAAAGCCTGTTAGCAAAAGCGCAAAAACTATTACATAAAATTAAATAGAACCGGATGTTTCCGCCAACTTTAGCC
>JBNMPT010000165.1:0-3940 GCA_051277025.1 Roseivirga sp.
ACTAGGCCATGATCCTGTTTTGAAGCATTTAGAAGGCTGCTATCTCTTGTCTAAGGACAATGAACCCGTAGGTAGATTTTCTTTATATGAAAATCCAGATCTGAAATTCCAAACTGAAAATACGGCCACCATCGGCAGCTACGAATGCATAGAAGACTTAGCAGTAAGCAATGTCCTCTTAGATTATGCCAAAAGTATATTACAAAGCAAAGGTTATACTTATATCATCGGGCCTATGGAAGGGTCAACCTGGAATAATTACCGTTTTAGCCACAGTAACGATAAGCCTAATTTTTTTTTAGAGCCTTATCATCATGATTATTATATTTCTCAATTCAAGCGGGCGGGCTACGAGTCTATCGCAAGTTATCACTCCAATCTCATGGACCCATCCGAGTTTGATACCAAGGGTTTGGATCTGATTGAAAAGAAATACCGGGAGCAAGGCGCCGTTTTTAGAAAAATGGATTTAAAAGATTTTAAGAATGAACTACGTAAAATCGCCACACTTAGCATAGATGGGTTCTCTAGTAATTTTCTATTCACCCCGTTATCTATAGAGGATTTTGTGCTGAAATATGAAAAGCTAGAGCCTTTTTTTGACCCTGAACTAGTATGGATTGCAGAGGATCAAAAAGGCGAAGTCCATGCCTTAATCTTTTGTATTAAGGATTTTAACGACCGTACTAATAGCACCTTAATCGTAAAGTCCATGGTTAGAAAAAGGTCCTCTCCCTTTAAAGGCGTCGCAACCTATCTTTCCACTAGAATTGTTGAATTGGCAAAAAATCGCCACTATACAAAAATCATTCATGCCTTAATGATTACTGACAATGCTTCCCACCGTATTTCCAATACCCAAACTGCCCAGCATTACAAAAGCTACTCTCTATTCGGACTGAAAATATGAACATCTCGAAGCTCTTCTTAACTGCGGCCAAGCAGTACCCAGAACACTTAGCAATAATCGATTCTAAAGAATCTATAAGCTATGCTGATTTAGAAAGAGAAGTGCAGGAAACAGCGGCTTACTTTAAAGAGAAAGGCATTGGTCTTGGTGACCGTGTTCTTGTTTTTGTGCCCATGGGAATTGATTTGTACCGCATTGTTTTAGCCCTTTTCTACATCGGGGCAACCGCGGTTTTTTTAGATGAGTGGGTTAGCAAAAAAAGACTGGAGCTCTGTTGCCAGATAGCGGAATGTAAGGGGTTTGTTGGTGTTTTTAAAGCAACATTGTATTCCTTCTTTTCAAAAGAACTTCGCCAGATCCCCGTCAAACTGAAACTAAAAAAAATGGTTTCTTCCAATCTCTCTATTGCCGAAGTTGAGCCAAACACTCCCGCCTTAATAACATTTACTACCGGGAGCACCGGCACCCCGAAAGCAGCTAATCGCAGCCACGGGTTTCTAAAGCATCAGTTTGAGGCATTAATGGATAAAATTGAACCTCAAGCAAATGATGTAGATATGCCCGCTTTACCCATCGTACTGTTTGTTAACTTAGGGGTTGGCTGCACCTCCGTTATCGCCGACTTTAAAATGACTAAACCCGACTTATTAGACCCAGCAGTCATTGCCAAACAAATAAAGCTCAACAAAGTGAACCGTATAACCGCTTCACCATTTTTTATTAAGAAACTCTCGGAGTATGGTATTGAGAACCCTAATACATTTCAAGGTATTGAGAAGATATTTACTGGCGGCGCACCTGTTTTCCCTCGTGAAGCTGCCCTATACTTAAAAGCTTTCCCTAAGGCTCAATCCGTGATTGTTTATGGTTCAACCGAAGCGGAGCCCATTAGCTCAATAAGCGCACAAAGCCTTATTAATACGCCGCCCGCACTCCCCAATGGACTGCCCGTCGGTCAAGCCTATCACAAAACCAATCTTAAAATAATAGCGTTTAGCGAAAAAGCCTTTCCCTCCATAAGCCCCCAGGAACTAGATAGCATGAGCCTTGAGAATGGAAAAATTGGTGAGATCATCGTTTCTGGTCCGCATGTTTTAAAGCAATATTTTAAAAACGCTGAGGCCATTCGCACTAATAAGATCATTGTTAACGAGCTGATGTGGCATCGAACCGGGGACAGTGGTATGTTGATAAAGAATGAACTATTTCTAACGGGAAGGTGCAGTCAACTAATAAAGAATCAAGAAGGATATTTATCTCCATTTATCATAGAAAATCAATTACAGAACATCACGGGAATAAATTTCGGAACTCTATTGAGTTTTCAAGATCAACATGTCTTGGTAGTAGAATCACCGCTAAGCCTCAAGCAGCTTGAACCACTTCTAGTGGACATCCCTCATGATAAAGTTGTTATCTTAAATAAAATACCCCGAGACCCAAGACATAATTCCAAAATCGCTTATGCTCAACTGAAGATCATTCTTGCAAAAGAATAAAGATCAATAAAGTGAGCATTGCCATTTATCGCTTCTGCTCCTTTATAGCGGACACCAATACTTAAAGCTGCCGCAGGCGCACCGCCTTTTTTAACCCCCAGTTCCCTAAGTGAAGCAAAGAGATAATTGCCTGATCGCTCGTCAAACAAGATTAGGAATCCTACCAAATTTCATTGATGATCATGTTGTTTTTCCTGGTCCTTAGCCATGACGAAACCACCGGGGTTTGACATAAAACAACTGCCCTATTTAAACGCTCCTATAGCGACAGTTTAATCTGATAGCATCCGTGGGAGTGGACAATTGCAATCGCTTCAATAGCATGCTACTGCACGAGGGTCGGACAAACAAAATGGCTCTTTATGAGTGCCAAAATCCGATGCAATAAATTTACGTGGCGCTCGAGCCTTTATCTTTTGAAACCCTCGTCATTATCACAAATCAGAGAAAACGATTAGATCCTTAAAAGCTCTAAATATCAGGCAGTATTTGAATTTTACCGGCTTCTTTACTCTCCAGAATGGCCTTCACGTTCAGGGGGTTTTTGATAGGTAAGAAATTAAAAACGAAAAAGCGCTAAGCTTTTAAACAAGTGGTTAAGGCTTACGAAAAAGCAAATAAAGAGTTTCAGAAATCAGCAGAGGTAATTTTTCTCAGCAAGTTATTTAGCCTACACGGCGCTATTAGTGAGTAAGGCCGCTCGGGTTCTTTAAGCTCATTACTTCAAACACTATGCATTTTAGCAGGCAGACCCTTCGTTGAAAATTAAATCCTAGACTGATATTTAGCGAGCACCTTAGTCACTCTAAGCTGGGTTCTTTCTGCATGTTACGAAACCAGCACCCTTTTGTAATCGCCCACGAATTCCATCGTGGCTTTAAGGCAAAAAACTATGAGCAATAGCGCCCAAAAGAATGCTACTGCTCATAGTGAAAATATCAAAAAAATTTATTTCCTAATACTGTTCCTTCTCTTACATCGCTGCCTTAGCCGGAGAGGTAGTGGTGCTCATATCTCGCACACAGCGATATTTCCCCTCATGTTTCTTGAAATAGGACATGAAATTTCCATTTTGCTCTTCATTTCCAATAGAATCGAACTGAGTCCAAGAACCAATTTCAACTACCATATCGCCGTCAGCAAAAACATCTACAATTTTGTACACATTATAACTTCCTATTGTGTCGCCAGCAATATTTTTTGCAATACTCTCTCTTATTGCCGCTTTACCTTTATTGGCTGATCTGTTTCGACTATAATTTATTGCATCGTCACTATAATAGGCCAGCACCGCATCAACATCTTTTGCTTTTTCACCTGCGGCATAAGCATCTTCCATTGCCTGAATCTCAATTTTTACGTTTTCCATATCAAGCACAACTTCTTCTTCTTTGGTCGCGCAGGATGAAATAATTAAAGCCGTAGAGGCTAAAAAGGTTAACAGTCTGATACTTTTATTCATGATTGTTTGTATTGGTTTGATTTGCAATGTACAACTTCAAAAGGGTGACAATTAACTTTAGCTGAGACA
>JBNMPT010000166.1:0-3911 GCA_051277025.1 Roseivirga sp.
TGTAAAACCATTACAAACTTTAATTGTTCTCTACGCTGGGTTATTTTACTTTAGCGCAAAATGCAAATTATGGCGCAGCAGCAAGTTAAGATTACTCTTTCCACCATACTCTTTTGGATATTAATGGCGGCATTACCGGTTTTTAGGGTAGAAACGCTGCTCGATCCTAGTCATCTTTCTCGTTATTTGGTACTGGGCTTTTTAGGTTTACTCTTATTGGGTGTTTCCTTTAAATTTAGGAAGCAACAAAAGTTTCCTCTCCCCATCAGCATAGCCTTTTTCGTTTTTGCAGTTTTCCAAATCATCAGCATTACTGTGGCGCAAAACCAGGGGGAAGCTTACGGTGCCGTGGCCAGATACTTATCCTTTATACCTTTCTTTTTTTTACTCTTAAGCGAGTTGAAATTTGGGAGAATAACGCGGTCACAGTTGTTAAGTGGCGGATTGTTGTTTGCAACGCTTAGCGCCATTCCAGCATTTTTTCAAATTTTATCGGCTTTCGCCAGCGGCGCATTCTTTGAAGATGTTTACACCATTACGGGGCTCTATGGCCATAAAAACCTTTTAGCCTCGGCCTTAATGTTAGCTTTCCCCTTTAGCATTGCCGCTTGGGCAAGTCTAAGCTCTTGGCAAAAACCTGTTGCAGCAATCGTAAGTATTATAATCATCTTCGAAATATTTGTTTTGCGCACACGTGGTGTTTGGCTATCTTTTTCAATGGCGGCAATTCTCACCCTTCTAATGATGAATTTTTATTCGCAAGGGAAGATTAAAATCGCGAAAAAATGGCTCTATATAAATGTCAGTCTGGTAATCGTAATTTTGGCCGCCCTATTTTTTAATCCGGTAGTAAAGGACTCATTTTTAAATAGTAGTAACCTACAAAAGCGTTTGAGCTTTTGGGAGAATAGTATCTCAATGATTGCTGAGCACCCGGTAAGTGGAGTTGGCGCTGGAAACTGGCGCTTAATCTTTCCTAAATATGGATTAGCCGGGGTAGACGATAGCGTGATGCAGGGTGTTACCCATATTCAAAGGCCACATAATGACTACCTATGGATTTGGTCGGAAGCAGGACCAGTGGCCTTGCTTGCTTTTTTAGCACTCTACTTTTTTGCCTTTCGGAAGATCATAAAAAATATAAAATCTAGCCAGGAGGAGAGTGATTTGAAATTGCAATATCTATCCTTCTTTGGTCTGTTGAGCTTTGCTTTTTTCTCGTTTAGTGATTTCCCCATTGAAAGAGCCAGTCATAGTTTTTTACTGATGCTTTTTATGGCCATCCCTTTTGCTTATGGTGATGTTAAGCAGCTAAAGTCTCTGAAACTCTTACCCTACCTTTTGGGTTTAGGCCTTTTAGGATCTTTCTATATTAATACCCAAAGGTTTGCTTCTGAAAAAGCCACTGTGGCCGTTTTAGAAGCTAACCGTGATAGAAATGCGCAGGCAATTATTCCCGCGGCAGAGGAAGCCAGTAGCGATTGGTATACGGTTGATGCTTTTGCTAATCCCTTAAACTATTACTCCGCCAAAGGATACGCTTTAACTAAACGTCCGCAGCTGGCCTTAGCAGAATTAGAGCGGGCTGCAGAAGCAGCGCCCTATAATATTCTCGTCTTCGAGTTTTACGGTCAAGTGTATTTTCAATTGGGCCAAAGAGGAAAAGCGCTTTCCTATGTAGATCGTGCGCTAAGCATTTCTCCAAAATTTAAGCAAGCCTTATTGTTGAAGGCACAGCTGCATTTGCAAGCCAAGGAGTTTGCCGATGCTTTGGGCGCACTTAACCTATACCCACCGCGCAGTAATGACCAACGTTATTTAAGCAGCTTGGCAGAAGCCTTACGGGGCACTATGCAGACCTATGCTCAACATGGGCGTTATTCGCCGATGATGGAGCACCTCAAGGCCAAAAAGAACTTGCGGCAGCCTACAGATTATATTAGTGCTTATCGCGAGAAGCGTGGTCTAAAGTAATTTTACAGTTTTTGCGCTTTAAGCCATAAGCTAATATTGTTGGCTACCAGCGGACTTTGCTTGGCAGAATCTTCGGTGCAGAGATAATGAGTTAGGCCCTCGATGGAGATGAATTTGATATTATCCTGAGAAGATAAGTCTGCCTTGAAGCGCGCTAATTCACTGGGGGGAACATTGAAGTCCTTCTCTAAACCAATGAATAAGCAAGGCATTTCCAGTTTGTGGTAGTAGGCCGACACGCTGTCGCCAACCGCTAGGTACTGGGCCCAAACCTCTGCACTAGCGCCGCCAAAGGGGGGTGTTTGCTCGGTGTAACTTTTACTGCGAATCATTTTAAAGTAGCTCTCAATTTGAAAAATACCAAACTTGGTTTTCATGCTGTCTTGGGGACGGCAACGTTGTCCAATTTCTGCTAGTTGCCTTAGTAAGATAGAATCCATTGGCGTCCGCGCTCCCGCTAAGGATATCAAAGCTTTTATATCGCTTCTTTTACTGGCGATATAATTTATAATAGAAGCTCCTTCGCTATGACCAAGTAGAATGAGCTTTTCCGCATCTACTTTTGGATGCAGTTTGATTTCATTTAACGCAGACTGAGCGGGAAGCCATAATGTTTGGTAGGTAAAAGGACCCGTAAATGTGGGGCATGAAATCATCAATTCATCATAGCGGAAAACAGCAAAACCTTTTTTCGTGAGATTATAAGCCAAATCGCGGTAAGTATAGGCGGTATCGCCGACTAAATTAGGCGTCATACATTCGGCATTTGCGCCTACAAAAGGAATCATTCCATCTCTATTGTTTTGTCCGCTCCCGGGAATTATCAGGATGGTGGGAAAGGGACCTTCGCCTGAGGGAAGGCTAAGGCTACCTTTAAATTCGCATCCCCCGTGAGGGAAGGTGATTTCAATATCGGTGCTTGCTACCTGTGCCCAAGCGGAACTGGTAATTAGCAGTAGGGCAAGAATCTTTGTCTTCATCATTTTATAAATATTGAGAGAGGAATTAAATAGGTTACTAGTAATTTAGGCCTAAACGGTTCATGATTTTTAGGGTAAAGACTTTTAGTGATTTCCCATCTGCCAAAGCGTAGTAACGATCTGCATAGTGATGTTGTCCGCGCTTTTGATAAAAACGTGCGGCCTCATACCATTTGCGCTGGAGAGCTTGTTCAAACTTTAGCCGATTATAAAGGCCCTGCTGGTAGAAGTGTTCATAAACATTTTCGACCTTTTTTAGATGCTCGTCTATGCGACTGCTCATCCCGCCGGTTTCTTGATAATAGCTAATTGCTTCGGGCCAAAAGTAAAAGCACTTCCCGGCTGCTAGTAATTCCAGCCACAAATAAAGATCTTCGGAGCCGTGAAACTTTGCTTCAGTACTAAAAGGGAAAGCCTGTGCCGTTTCCGTACAAAGAATGGTTGCCGATGGGACAATAGGACAACCTTTAAGCATTAGGTCGCTGGCGCTAGAAAGTCCAAAAACATTGCGCTTCTTCTCGCCATTAAGGCCTACGTTAAGTACTTCATGGTATAAAACATCACACTCAGGGCTTTTATTTAGAAAGCTATGGCAAGAGGCGAGTTTATTTGAATCCCAATAATCATCGGCATCAAGAAGCGCGCAGAACTGCCCCTTTGCGGCCTTAATCGCCTTGTTTCTTGCTGCGCCTAAACCTTCATTTCCTTGATTGATGATAAGCATGGCAATATGCGCATTTTGATCGCGCCATTCCTCCACTAAAGATAAGGTAGCATCTAAGCTTCCGTCGTTTACGAGCAGAAGCTCATAATCGCTGAAATTTTGAGACGACACGGAGTTTAGGCATCTTATAATGCTTGCTTCCGCATTATAGGCAGGGATAATTATAGAGTAGAAATATTTTTTCATTTAGCCCAATATTTACCCGGGAAAAGCTGGGAGCGCCACTTTTTTAG
>JBNMPT010000167.1:0-3844 GCA_051277025.1 Roseivirga sp.
AAAGTGGGGAAATGCTATTCCACACGTTTTACACGGTAAATATAAACGGAGACAATGAGTAAACCCGCGGTGTTGCCTGAGAAGATAGAGTCTATTTGCCAAATATTTATGACGGAAGCAGTGATTATACGGCTAAATTTATAAAAACTAGCGCTTAAATACTTACATAAATATTAATCACCCACCGAGGGGAAATAAGGCAGGAGCCCGTAATAGTGTTGACCAAATTAAAGATGAATAAACTACTGCAATATATAGGATTGATTTTGATACCTCTGCTTGGCCTGATCGCTTGCGAAAAAGAGCCTATATCTGAGGACCTGATTAATGCCGAAGGTTGGAAAATATTCCCAACTGAGCACGTAAAATGGGCTTTAGATGCCGTTCCAGGCGAGGGAGTAGCACTATTAACATACATTGATAATGACGATAACTATCAATTTAAATTGATAGACAATGCCGGAAATGAAATTTGGACTAAGCACTTCGGTTATACATACAAAATAAGTCCAAGAACGCAAAGTAGAGAATCAGCACCAGATACATTAATACATATTATTTACGATGTAGATAACACTTTTGCTATATTTAGAGGCAGTAGTTTAAAAAAGATCGATCATAAAGGAAATGTTGTTTTTAATGATTATTCATTTTTAAACGGAATGGAAAAAGTAAATGTGGAAAGAATAGTATTGGGTAATAACGATAATTACTTGGTTTTAGGTGATCGCTCCATTTCTGGGAATCGCGCCTTTGCAAGTGAATATAATAGGCAAGGGCAACAAGAATATTTAAAAACCTATTCTGTCAATTTAAATGGACTAAATACTTTTACCGATGCTCAGTCTTTAGAAGGTGGAAACCATCTATTAGCGGGAACTTTTGAATCTAAAACAGCGGGTTTAAGCAGTTCCTTCTTCCTAGCTAATTTAGCTTCTAATGGAGATTTAACCCTGATAAAGAATAATGAAATGCTTTGTACGTCTTGTGCAGGTAGGCAGTTGTATAAAACCAGAGAAAATGAATATGTTTACTTAATTAGCGCCATTGATGAGGACGCTGTTGATTCCAGATCGCTGGTATATCATGTCAACCAAGCGGGTGATATTTCACAGCTCGATTCCCTAGATCTGGCTTCTTTTAATTTAGCATCGAGAAGCTCTTTAGTGCAAAAGGGAGACGGGAGCTTTGCGGGTATTATTAAGTCCAAGAATCATATTCGCTCTCTTGACAACGCAGGGGCATTTTCCACTCCTTCAAAGCCGAACACCTACACGGAGCCTGTTTACAGTTATTATTTTTCCTTAAACGAAATAGGGCGCGTTAAGAATCAGGTTTTCTTCACAACCAGCTACTCCAATTATTTCAATTCCATTATAAAGCTGTCTAACAATAGGATTCTTATTTTCGGCGCTCTTCAAAGTTTTGGCGAAGACAATAAATTGTCCATAATTTTTAAAGAATCATGAGGCATCTTCAACCACATATCCTTGTATTTGGTTTGCTATTACTGTTTGGATGCGCCAAAAAAAGTGCACTAAATGAGGTATCATCTAAGTCATTGTTAAAGGCAATGCAGGTAAGCGAGCCTTTTTTTGCACGTGGTACTTTAGAGCTTAAAGATGGCTCCATAATTTTAGGGGCGGTTGCTCCAATCGCTGGGGATTTTGATGAGTTTAACAATTTATCAAGCCTTTCTCCTTCACTTTTAGCTAAGTATACGGCAGATGGTAAATTGATTTGGCAGACGGAACTGCCAGAGGTCGTGCATGTACTTTGGGAAACAATGGAATTAAGAAACGGTAATATTGCTGTTGTCGGTTTTAATTCCGACGATAACTCTAAGCAAATAGGCCTCGCTTTTATCAGCCCCGATGGTGAGCTGCTCAGTCAACAGTCTTATTTCAATGTCACAAGCAATTATCCCTTGAGGGAAATAAACCCGGTTGCTTGTCTGGAATTAAGCTCTGGAAACATTGCTCTAGCTACCTCTACTTCAAATGTCGCAAACGCCTATATCGCTATACGTCTAGTAGTATTTGACAGTGCCCTAAACGAGGTATTTGATCGGATTTACGCACATGATACGATTGTTCAAAATCGGCCACCAGGGCAAATGAGTATCGTTGAAGACGAGACAGGAAATATTATTTTACATGGTTTAGATTACCGATTTGAAACACAATTATCGATTGTTGATACTACAAATATCTACGCTTTTGCTCTGAAACTCTCCTCCGGCAACTACGATCCTATTTATTACCAATCCTTTGGAAATGCACAGGCCTTTTCACCATCTAACTGTGTACTGAGTAATTCTGGGAGCCTAATTTGGGCTTCCTGCGGTCCGTCTGCAGCGGATAGCGCATATAATTCTTGGTTTAATCAAAGAAATCAAGAATTATATTTAATCGGGTCTGAAATTACCCTCTGGCAAACAGATGGCAATACAAACAACACCAAACAGTACCGGTTTTCAGGCTTTCCTAAACGTGGTTTCATAAACAAACTAATTAAAACATCCGACGGTGGCTACCTGCTTTTAGGCACCTGTAATATCAATCCTAATCAAGAGTTTTCTTCAGAGTATAAAATCATGATGATCAAACTTTCCGCTAACATATCTCTGGAATGGATGCAGTTCCCCAATACAAATTCACAATCTGTTGCCAACGACATTACCGAGACGACAAGCGGTTATATTGTCAGTGCCACTCATTTATCACTGAGGCAACAAAATCGCCCGATACTCTTTAAAACAGATAAAAACGGAAACATAAATTAAACAAGCCTACAAAAGAATGAATACATCAATCAAATTATTGGCAAGCATACTCCTAAGCATTCTTTTTGCTTTTAGTGCCCAGGCCCAAAGTATTTCTTTAAAAACAGAATGTTCAGGACCTGGTGATGAAACTATAAGACATATAGTTTCAGATGCAATGGGAAACATTTATTACAGCGGAGTTTTTAGCGATACCATGGTAGCGAGTGGCATTGTGGTACCTTCCTATTTCGATCTTATGCCGCCAACGTTTGACTATGTATACTTAGCCCGCTACAACAATAACGGTGGAGCTAATTGGGCCATACCCATCGGAGGTCCCGGGATTTTATTTGTTAGGGTAGATGATATGAAAACAGACGCCGCAGGGAATTTATTACTTGTAATTAGTTCTGCTATTCTTGCCGATACACTACATATAGGTGATCTTCTCAGTATCCCCGCCGGCGGTCCATCAACCACTGTTATGCTTAAAATAGATCCTCAAGGAAACCTGATTTGGTCTAAAATATTTTCGGGTATTTTAAATTCGATGGAAATAAATATGGATTCTCAAGGTGGCTTTTATCTCGTAGGCTGGCATATCAATTCCATCGTAATGGATACCGTAAGCCTCAATATCCTTAATAACAAAAATGGACACTTTATAGCGAAGGGAAATACCAATGGCAGCGTTTTATGGCTTAAAAGTTTTTCAGGTTCCATATCTACATCGCAGAATTCCTTAAATAGTACAATTAACGCCCAAAATGAACTCTTTATATCTGGAGCATGGGAAGGCGACAGCCTTATGGTAGATGCTCTTTCTCTGGTAAATCCTTTACCCGGAGGAGGAAATTATGACCGGTATATTGCCAAGTTTGACCTCAATGGAAATGTCTTATGGCTAAACCGCGAGGGTGGATCGGCCGCAAATAACGGAGCGAGTTTACAAGCTACAGCCTCAGGCGGAGTGCTGGCCTTTAGTAATGTATTAACCGGAACCTCGGTTGATATTGATGGCGGAGGAACCAATGTTCAAGGACCTGTCTCCCTTTTTACAAGATACAACAGTCAAGG
>JBNMPT010000168.1:0-3821 GCA_051277025.1 Roseivirga sp.
AGTAATTAAAATATTCACTTTGCAAGGTCTCCTCCTCCATCGGTTCAGCTAGCAGCTGCTCTCGCAGATAGGCCACAAAATAACGGCGACTCGGCTTATCTAGCACTTCGGCAAACTGAATGAATCGTTCAAACTCTTCTTGTAGTTTTTCCAATGACTGTTCTTGCATATCTTTTAAACCCAATAATCTCTAATTTGCTCGCACGGAGCTACTATTTTTTCTACCCCTTCAATAAACACTTGAAAGACAATCCCTTAAAAATTTATTTACTTGTATAAGCTAAGCTTAATGCTTTAATAAGTCCCTTGAAAAAAAAATAAAAGTTTTTGTGATTCCAGCCTCTCCTTTTCATTCGTCAGAACTACTTTTGTGGTCTTATTTATAATTAGTCCAATTAAGCTTAAGGAAAACAAAAAATGCGGAAGCAACTATTCTATCTCTTTCTTTCACTGGTATTATCAAGCGCTATTTTTGCCCAAGATGCACAAATTACTGGTGCATTGAGCCAAGAAAACACAGAAAAATCCATCGACGGAGCAGCCATAAAACTTATTGGCTTAAAGCAAGGAGGCATTAGCGATGCTAAAGGTCGTTTTGTGCTTAAAAATGTCCCTTACGGAGAACAGACCTTAGAGATTAGTCATCTTGGATTTACCACGAAAACTCTTAGTATTCTGGTAAACAGCAAGACGATTAAGCTCGGCAGCATTCTACTTAAAGAAGATGTGCAAGAGCTTGAGGAGGCCGTGGTAAGTGGCCGCAGCCTGACTGGCGGAGAACGCGGTATTAGAGAACTTGCGGGTTCTGCACACTATTTAGGATTAAAAACTTTAGAAACCCATAAGTATAATGACATTAATCGCCTTTTAAGATCGGTACCTGGTGTATATATTCAAGAAGAAGATGGTTTTGGATTACGCCCTAATATTGGTATGCGAGGTTCGGGCCTAGAAAGGAGCTCTAAAATAACCCTTATGGAAGATGGCGTATTAGCGGCACCGGCCCCATATACTGCACCGGCTGCTTATTACTTCCCAACGACTGGCCGTATGGAAGGTATTGAAGTACGAAAAGGAAGCAGTCAAATTGAATATGGACCCTATACAACAGGAGGAGCCTTAAATTTCATTTCCACCCAAATCCCCAAAAATTTCAGAGGCAAGCTCGATGTATTAGCGGGGAATTATGGTCAAAGGAGGTTGCATGCCCATGCCGGGGAATCGTTTAAAAACTTTGGTTTTGTGGTAGAAACGTATCAAGCCTCTGCCGACGGGTTTAAGGAATTAGATAATGGCGGCAACACCGGTTTTGACCTGCAGGATTATCAGGCAAAATTTAAGGTTAACAGTTCTGCGGAAGCCAAAATTCAACAGTCCCTGCAATTTAAAATTGGACAGACTATTTCTAACAGCAATGAAACCTATTTGGGCCTAAGTAAGGAAGATTTCGAAGCCAATCCCTATCGTCGTTATGCCGCATCTGGGCTTGACCGAATAGAGAGTGAACAGCGCCAATTTGGCTTACAATATGTAGTTCGCCCAAACAAAAACCTTAGCGTTAACGTAAATGCTTATCGCAGCACTTTTGGCAGAAACTGGTATAAATCGGATAAGGTAAAAGGCGAAAATGGCAGTATCAGTTTAGCCCCAATTTTAGATGACCCGAGCAGCTATGCCGATTCCTATCAAAGTCTTATTGGCAACGGCGAGGATACCATTGTACTTAAAAATAATAATCGCGATTATTACAGCCAAGGCCTTCAAGCTGCAGCAACTTACCAATGGGGAGAAGGCAGCCGTTTCGATCAGAAACTTAAAGCGGGATTGCGTTATCATGAAGACGGTGTAGATCGATTTCAGTGGACCGATGATTATATAATTTTAGAAGGCAATTTAGCTTTGGTTAATCCGGGTACTCCAGGCACCGAAAGCAATCGTTTGGAAGATGCTCAAGCCTGGGCCACCTTTGTCGAATATGAATTAAGCTGGCGCAAGTGGACTATTAGTCCGGGTTTACGCTATGAAAACATTGTTCTTAATCGCAGTGATTACGGTAAAAAAGATATTGAGCGCAATGGCTCTAGCCTTAAGGAGAGAAGTAACCAAGTAGATGTGCTAATTCCGGGTTTTGGTATTCGTTACGATCGGAATGCGAAACAACAGTTTTTCGCTGGTATTCATAAAGGCTTTTCCCCTCCTGGTTCTACACCAGATGCCCTACCTGAAGCCAGTATAAACCTTGAGATTGGCAGTCGCTTAAATTATAAAAATCTAAAAGTGCAAGCCGTGAGTTTCTACAATCAATATCAACGACTTTTAGGCACCGATATGGCGGCTACGGGTGGTCTTGGAAACAATCAATTGTACAATGGTGGCAATGCACTGGTTTGGGGCTTAGAGCTTGAGGCAAGTAGCACCATTGGCGCGTCTTGGAAACAGAACTGGTCTTTCCCTGTTGCCTTAGCTTATACCTATACTAGTGCTACTTTTAACAGTGATTTTGATAGTGACTTTGACGCTTGGGGAGAAGTAGAGTCGGGCGACCGTATGCCTTATATCGCTCAGCATATGTTAAACGCACAGATCAGTGCTAATTACCGCAAGTTTAGCTTTAATAGTACCACCAACTTTACAAGTGAAATGCAAAGCCAAGCAGGCCTCAATTTAGAGGAAGACTTAGTGATTCCCGGTCAATGGAATTGCGATTTAAGCTTAAGCTATGACCTCAATTATAATGTAAGTGTATTTGCTAGTTTACGCAATGCTTTTGATGCCGTAAATTTAGTTGCCATGCGTCCTGCGGGATTACGCCCGAATATGCCGCGCAGTTATTTAATTGGCCTTAAGGCCCGCATTTAATAATAAAGAAGCCCCATTAATGGGGCTTCTTTTATTCCAATAATCACAGCCGCATTGGCGACTTTTAAGGACAAAAGTATATTAATCGCGTTGGTAACTGTGGCGTAGTTTTTCCAGTTTCATATGAAGAGCCTCCAGGGCAGAGGTTACTTCTTGATGATTCGCTTCTACCACCGGCATTAATTTCTCATCTATAAAAATATTGCCCTTACCCAAGGTGATCTCCTCGGGTTTATTGTCTACCAAATTTTGTTGTTGTGTCTTAATATAATCCTCCATTTTCGCAAAACGCTCTTCCCAAAAATTAAAGACTAAGGCGTGTGGCTTTTTGTAGAGGTACTGCAGTTTTTCTTGCTGATAGGTAACTAGGCTAAGTAAATGCTTAATAGAATTATGTTTTATATTCAGGCTAAACTGTTTATTGGCCTTAGCGGCCGAGAGGCGATTAACGAGTTTAAATTCATCGTCGTAAAGGTTCACCACCTCGTATTCATCCACTTTTAAGCGATTGTAGTCTTTTACGCTTATATATTTCCCAACAAACTGTTCTCCCTGTTTTTCCAGCTGATAATACTCCTCTTCCACGGGACGGAGAATCTCTTCCATGCGGGTTGTTTTCAGGCTAATCTCATCATCCACTTCTTGCTTAAAGCTTTCTACTTCGCGCTTCAGCATGGAAAGGCCAATGCTAAGGCTATAGCCATGCTTGCGAATCGTTTCACTTACAATTTCTTGCACCGGCTCAATTTCTTCTGGTCTATTCCACAGGCAGTGCACCATTAAAAAGCAATCGAGAAGATCCACTTTTTTACGACCATTTAAGAAAGCCGAGGTACGAAGCAGGCGAATAACCTTTTTCCAGCGGCGATCAAAGACCAGCAATTGATGATGATCTGAAGACTGTTTTGCATTATACTCTTCAATCTTTTTCCGAACAATCTGAATTACCGAAAGAACCTCGT
>JBNMPT010000169.1:0-3807 GCA_051277025.1 Roseivirga sp.
CCAGTTTCATGGAGCACATAATTAGTGATGTCTACAATATTATTAACCGGTTTTAAGCCTATTGCTCTTAATCTGTTTTGTATCCAATCGGGTGAAGCTTTGACCTTTACATTCTTTAAAGTCAGTCCGCTGTAGCGGTAGCAAGCTTCAGTATTTTTAATATCAATATTAATTTGGAGCTCTTCACTACTGTTGTTTAGTAGCGCTACCGTCGGTAAGGTGAGATTTAAATTCCCTCCTTCGTAGCGAAGGATTGCCGCTCTAAGGTCGCGAGCTACTCCAAAATGAGACATAGCATCTGTACGGTTCGGCGTTAAGCCTATCTCAAATACATGATCGCTTTCGAGGTTAAAGTACTCTGCCGCAGCTTGCCCTACTGTGGCGTCCTCGGGAAGCACCATAATACCATCGTGACCTTCACCTAGACCTAGTTCGTCTTCCGCGCAAATCATACCCTGCGATACTTCGCCTCTTATTTTACTCTTCTTTATCGTGAAGGAATCTTCGTCCGAGTGAATCTCAGTGCCCACCGTAGCAATAAGAACTTTCTGTCCAGTGGCGACGTTTGGCGCTCCGCATACGATAGGGAGAACATCGTTACCTCCAATTGAAACGGAAGTTATTTTTAACTTATCCGCATTGGGATGCTTTTCACAGCTTAATACTTCACCAATTACTACCCCGCGAAGTCCACCTTTTATGGTGTCAATCTGTTCAAGGCCTTCCACCTCTAAACCAGTATCGGTTAAAAGTTCGGAAACCCTTTCAGAGGGTAAATTAATGTTTAAGTACTGTTTAAGCCAGTTGTAGGAGATCTTCATGCCTTTGTCTTATGTCGCTACAAAGGTAATTTTAAAGAATTTTCCTAGCGCTATTCGAATACTATTCTTTAGTGGATTTATGAATATTTCCACTGTAGTTCATCTTGTACTGCTCAAATTCCTGCTCTTTATGGTGGTCTTCGCCTAAATAGGTTATCACCTTTTCAAATGCGGCGGCATCCATATATCCCGGTACAGCTTGAATTAGGTTAGATTCTAAATCTAAATAAACAATGGTGGGGTAAGAGAGTCGGCCTTTAGCCAGTGCGGCAGCCAGCTCATTGTAACCTTTGCGACCCTTTGCGACAAAGCCAAATTTTTGTCCTTTAAATACAATGGTATCTTTTTGCTCAGCGTTGAAGCGCACGGCATAAAAGTTTTCATTTACATAAGCAGCAATACCGGGGTTCTGAAAGGTGTTTTTATCCATTTTATGACACCAATGACACCAGTCAGTATAGAGGTCAACAATTACTTTACGCGGTTCTTTAGCTTGGGCTGCTTCAAGGTCTTCTATTTTCAACCAGTTAATTGTTTCCTGGCTGTAGCCGAGACTGGAGACGAAGAGAAGAAGAGCTATAATTGATAATCGCATTATTCCTTAATTTAAGTTTTCTACTTGACTTTTAGGTACTTCCGCATAGAGGGCAATACCCAGTTTTTCGATTTCCAAGATAACCTTTTGTTTCGTTTGTCGAATAACGGTACCAGTGGTGTTTTCTAAGTTACCGTGTTTAACACGCAGTTTGTCGCCTTTCTTAAAATCACGAATCTCAACTTCAAGTCCATTACTAAGGCTTAAGAACTCTTTAATAGCCTGTATCTCTTCGTCGCGAATTATCGCGGGCTTAGAAAGCCAACGAACAATTGCCACTGCTCCTGGAGTTTGGACAACATCAAGGTGATCTAAAGAATTAACACGCACAAAAACATAGGACCGAAAAAGAGGTTCTTCCACTTTTTTCTTTCTGTCACTCCATTGTTTCAGGATAGTCTGGGTGGGTGCAAAAACTTCATAACCTTTTGCCTTTAAGCGCTCGGCTAACTTTTTTTCCGTGCGAGGTTTCGTGTAAAATGCGTGCCAATTCAGATTTTCAGCGTTTTTTTGCATTCTGCAAAGGTGCATTATAGACTGCTTAATTACAAGATTATGGACTTAAATAGCTTCTTGACTTTTTTAGTTGCGGCGCTTACTCTTACCCTTCTTCCTGGGCCAGATAACATGTATGTGATAACAGAAAGTTTGAGCCGTGGATTTAAACGAGGATTCAGTCTTTCCTTAGGTTTGGCCTCTGGAGTTTTGGTGCATACTATTCTTACCGCTAGCGGTTTAGCGATATTAATAAGAGAGTGGCCCGCTTTGTCATGGTTTATTCGTTTAACGGGGGCGGCTTATCTTTTATATCTAGCTTATCAAGCTTGGAAAGAGAAACCCCAGTCTTTTCAATGGAGGAATTCCCAAAATTCTAGTCCCAAGGCATTTTGGACTTCCTATAAAAAGGGCTTTTTAATGAATGTTCTAAACCCCAAGGTTACCCTTTTCTTCTTGGCACTTTTACCACAGTTTATATCTGCAGACTCTGCGTGGAGCTCTTTTTATCAAATGCTATTGATGGGCGTGACTTTTATGCTTCAAGCCGCACTAATTTTTAGTTTAATGGCCGCTCTAGCAAGTTACTTTGGTAGCTTTTTGCAACGTCCGGCTTTCTGGGCCTGGTCGCGAATACTGCAAATAGTTATCCTTGGTATTATCGCCTTAAGTATTCTCTTTGTGTAAAAAGTGGATCAGAGCTTTTGCAGGACGGAACATACTGTTTCAATGTCAGCAAAGCTAAGATCGTAATGCGTAACGAAACGTTGTTTTCCCTGGCCCATGTCAATATGAAGGATTCCGGCTGCTTTTAGTTTTTCATTAAAAGTACTCACCTCTCGGTTCGCCTTGAGCTTAAAGATTAATATATTGGTTTCAACGGGTTCTATACTTTCAATCCAATCACTAGCTTCTAGTGCTTTAGCTAGCGTCTGTGCTTTATCATGATCTTCACTTAATCTTTCAATATGATTGTCTAAAGCATATATTCCTGCTGCCGCTAAATATCCGGCCTGACGCATTGCACCGCCGAGTTTTTTACGCACAAAACGCGCTTCTTTAATGAAGTCACGAGAACCTAGTAATAAGGAGCCCACGGGGCAGCCTAACCCTTTGCTCAGGCAGATGGATATGGAATCAAAGCGAGCACCAAAATCTTTAGGCACTTGATTTTTCGCGATTAAAGCATTCCATAAACGTGCTCCGTCTAAGTGCAGGCCTAGTCCTTTTTCTTGACAAATGTTTTTTATAGCGTCAATTTCCGCTAAGTCGTAACAAGCTCCTCCGCCCTTGTTGGTGGTGTTTTCTAAAACCACCAAACGACTAGGAGCCGCATGCATATCGAGGGGGTTTTGAAGGGCGGCAGCCACACTGCTCGCTGCTAGTTTTCCGTAAGGCCCGGCTAATGGCCTTACTTGGCAAGCACTGTTGAAGGCGATGCCACCTCCTTCATAATTATATACATGGGAATATTCGTGACAAATAATCTCCTGTCCCGGTCGGGTATGCACCTTTATCGCAATCTGATTGGTCATGGTGCCCGAAGGACAAAAAACGGCCGCTTCCATACCGAACATTTCCGCCGACTTTTTTTCTAAGCGGTTGATTGTAGGGTCTTCACCAAAAACATCATCG
Source organism: Roseivirga sp. (assembly GCA_051277025.1). Classification (GTDB taxonomy): domain Bacteria; phylum Bacteroidota; class Bacteroidia; order Flavobacteriales; family Schleiferiaceae; genus Croceimicrobium. The sequence continues at coordinate 3,547 of JBNMPT010000169.1, forward strand.
CCCACTTCTGCGCTCCACATGGCTTTGAGCATATCGGGCAAAGGCTTTGTGAAAGTGTCACTACGTAAATCTATCATCGCGTTTACTATTTCTTAAAGTGTGTTTTACAAATAAAAATAAAATCAAGAAGAAGGCTAGAAAAAAGGACATCCTGCTTAAGAATAGATCGGGTGCTAAAAGATCACTGTCAAAAGTCGGGTATTCTGAAAATGCGCTAAAAGTGCTTGGTGGACTAAAAATAATCGGGGCAGCAATACCCAT
>JBNMPT010000170.1:0-3800 GCA_051277025.1 Roseivirga sp.
ACCGAAATCTCGATCACCCTTTTTTAATACCAACATAAATAAATGATTGTTAGAACATTATGGGTATTAGCGACTATTTTGATGATATTTTAATAATCGGAAAATCTTATTTATCATTTTTTTTTAGTACTTTAACCATCTGTATTTCAAAGTTTTATATTAATATTTGACTAATTTAACACAATGTAAACAGCAAATAAACCTTATTTGTTCGATATTAAAACTATCTTTGTTGTGTATAGAGGATAATGGTTATAGACAAGGAAGAAGCCCTTGATCTATTAACTGCAAGATTTGATACAGTGGAGCTTATTCCGCGTCTTTCTAGGGCGGAAAAACTTGCTGAGTATCATGGGGACCGTTTACCAAGAGTTACATTTTATCATTTATCCGATAAAATGGGTGGTTCATCTTACGAGTTAATAGTTAGGCTTAACGAATTTAGGAGCGGAGAACATTTCTTCGAATTCAGTGTTTCTGAAAATGAGCCTTTACATCGTAGACTTGACCTGGATATGCCATCGATAGAGCTACGTTTGAGAGTTCAAATGTTACTGGATTCTATGAACCGCATCCTTTTACGCCCTGCAGGCTAGAAAAATTTTCTGCAGAAATGCCAAGTAATTCGATGAATTACGCTGAATGAGAAATTGTCTACTAAATATTATGGGTAATAGATAAGTAGATATAACATTCGAAGGCAAATTTCTCTGAAAGCGCGCAAACTTCGGTTCTGCGCGCTTTTTCTATTCACGCTACTAAGCGACAGCAATGTTTTTTCTTGCGCAACCTTGGGTACATATTGTATTTAAAAAATATTTGCGTTTAATGGTAAACGGAATCATGCGGGATCAAGCGCAACAGTTTGTCTTACGCAAATATCCGTTGAAAAAGAAAAACATCTTTAAACTAAATTCACACGCCCGCTTCAGGCTAGATCACGAGTACCCTTTAATTAGTACCCTTTTTAATCGCGGCTAGTATTTTAGTGTGGATGGAGTTGTTTTGGTAAATACCACTAAACAATTCCGCATGAGGACCATAGGCTAATACTGGCACCATGGTAGCCGTATGTCCACTTGTCCCAAAAGAAAAAGACAGTGAGTCATAATCATTAAGCTCCCCTCTAAAAGGCACCTTTGTGCGAGTACTCTTTAAAGCAAAACCGCCACACTCGTGATCAGCAGTAACAATTACTAAGGTATTACCATCCTTCTCGGCAAAATCTAAAGCCGCGCCTATTGCCTTGTCAAAATCAAGCATCTCACTAACTAAATATTTCCCGTTTTCCGCGTGACCGCCCCAGTCTATTTGTGAGCCTTCGACCATTAAAAAAAATGGTGCTTCATCTTCTTGGAGATAATCCAAAGCTAGATTGGTCGCATTGGTTAAGAACTCTCCTCGTCCTTCTAAGACCGCCGGCATGCCTCCTTTCGCTAACAGAAAGCCATAGCGTTCTTCCTTCTTCCAATTCTTTTTCACCAGCTCAATCGTGTCTATCAGCAAACTGTTCTCCTCCATTTGCTTACTTAAATCCTTCTCATCCAAACGTTGGTAAAAGAACCTCTTACCCCCGCCTGCAAAAAAGTCCACTTCCGAAGTAATAAGCTGTTCTGCTAACGAAAACTCCTCACTTCTTAACTTTACATGTCCGTAAAACGAAGCTGGAGTGGCATGGGTTATTGAAGACGTAGAAATGATAGCGCTTTGCCAACCCGCCTTTTCTAAATCCTCAATAATAGTAGGTAGAGGCAGTGAATCTGAGCCTACTCCAATCGCATTATTATACGTTTTAACACCGCAGCTGAAAGCTGTTGCCCCCGCTGCTGAATCAGTTATTTTATGAGAGGAAGAGGAGGTTCTGCTTAAGCCTACAATCGGAAATCTCACGTAATTTGGTTCCTCCTTCGCATAATACAAGGCCGAACTAAGCTGACTATGTCCCATTCCGTCTCCGATCAATAATATAATATTTGGAGCTTTCCCTGCTGACTTTGACTCTTTAGTAGCCGCTGGTTCTTGAGGACTATTAAATGCGACCACTACTAAACTGAGTAAGAATTGTAAAATCATCTATAAAAATTTTTTACGTTTAATCAAATAAGATTGAAGGACTTGGTGATAACCTTGTTTTACATCTGCTTCAATAAAATCAACTTTGTATTGCAGGCACTTTTGCTTCAACTCCTCTTTAAACTCCTGCATCCTCTTAACATAAGCCTGTTGAATTTCGGGAGGATTTAGTTTAAAGCTCTCACCAGTTTCAAGATCAACAAACTTATGAGGGCGTGCCTCAAATTTAAAATCCTTCTCGGTTTCCACTTCAGTGGTCCAAAATACGATAATCTCGTGCTTTCCATGCTTAAGGTGCTGCAGGGCACTATAGAATTCTTCTGGTTTCTCTTGAATTTCATAGAAATCCGAAAAAATAATCAGCAAGGATCGTCTACTGGCTTTTTCCGCCATAAGATGCAATTGATCTATCAGGGAAACCTTTCCTTGTGCCCCCCGCTGATAGCCCGACAAAACCTTAAACAATTCAGCAGTTAGTGCTTTTTGATGTTTTAGGGTGGAACTACTTTCTGTTTGCAAGTCACTGGCTCCAAATAAGGAAAGTGCTACTGCATCGCGCTGCCTTTTTAAGAGGTTCATTAAAGCTAAACTAGCAATAACTGAAAAAAGAATTTTAGTAGGTCTAGCGACATTGCTCATCCCTTCTTCTGGGTAAAACATACTTCCCGAGCAGTCAATCATAAAGCGACAACGCAGATTAGTTTCCTCCTCATACCTTTTAGTGTATAAGCGATCCGTCCTCCCGTATAGCTTCCAATCGATATGACGTGTGCTTTCGCCAGGGTTATAGATTCTGTGTTCTGAAAACTCCACAGAAAAACCGTGAAAAGGGCTTTTATGCAAGCCCGTAATAAAGCCTTCAACCACCTGTTTCGCTAAAAACTCTAGGTGCTCGAAGTCTCGATACTCTCCAATATTTAGTAAGTCTTCATTTATCATTGCCGTTCTTTAAAACCATCTCCGAGAGTTTAAAAATAAAAAAACCCATTCTGACCTAGGCCAAAATGGGTTTATATTTTTAAGCTAATTGCAAGCTTACATTTGCGCGTCAATTTTGCCTGCTAATACACTCTTCTGAGCAACACCAACTTGCTTGTCAACTACTTCCCCATTCTTGAAAACTAACAATGTAGGGATATTACGAATGCCAAACTTAGAGCTGATCTCTCCGTGCTCATCTACGTTAACTTTGCCAATTACAGCTTTGCCTTCGTAATCTTTTGCTAATTCCTCTACGATAGGACCTACCATGCGACATGGGCCACACCATTCTGCCCAAAAGTCAACCAATACAGGCTTATCAGATTTTAAAACTAGTTCTTCGAAATTGTCGTTGGTCAATTCTAAAGCCATTATCTATTATTTAAATTATTTACTTTTTATTACCACTATGCTCCCGTCTTTAAAGCCATTCTTAAAAAAGGTAAAGCCTTGAAGGCATCTAAACTCTCGCGAGTTATTTTGATCCCTCTCTTAGCGCGTCGCGGCATCCGAACATTTATCTTCGGGTTTTCGGGGTCAAAGATCAGTACTTCTAGCGACTTTTCACCTGCATTATCAATAATAATTCTATTGAGGGTCTCTATATTATGTGCAGTTAGGGCATTAATGCCAATGTTTAATTCAATGCATTTAGCAAAAGTCTCCATCACATCTTGCATCAAACTTATCTGCAATAGCTTCGCATCTATTCGCTCTGCCGCACCTTCATATCTCGGCGTATAGCG
>JBNMPT010000171.1:0-3781 GCA_051277025.1 Roseivirga sp.
ACCGCATCAAAATTCACCCAAGAGTGGGCGGTTGATATACAAAACCTCACCAATAAAGATAATCCTTTCGGCCAGCGTTTTGATGCGGCAACAAATACCATTGAAACCACTTATCAACTTGGACTTTTCCCAATGTTTCTTTATCGGCTTACTTTTTAAACCCAAACCTACTAGCCGTACTATCAAAACAATAAAGCCTGCCCTTATTCCAATGGCGGGCTTACAAATCCATAATGCAGACTCCGAATACTTTGGGGTTTTATTCTAAACCAGAGTTCGTCCTAAAATTGGATACAAGAAACACCCGTTTTATTCGCTCGCCCATGCGCGACTAAGTTGGTTATTCCCTAATCTCGCTTAAAGATAATTCTGAATTTAAGCAGCGTGAACGCCATGCTTCTAAGCAGGGAGCAATTCTCTCCCTTTAAAACCTCGTCAAATAACGAGATTAAGGCATGCTTTCAATTTGCCTTACGACGGCATCTGCCTCTGCGGCTTTCTTATCGCTTTCGGCACGATTGATTGTTGACAAACGATGAGACTCCTTTAAGAGTTTTGCATACTCATCTTCTAACTTTTCTTTCTCGCTTTTCTTCTTAAATAATCCAAACATATTAATCGTTTTAATAAGGTAACTAAGGGTCGTCAAGAAAGTTTAAATAATAGCTATAAACCTAGCACATCTTTTAAAAAGCTAAAACCCTTTCGGGAAATCGGAATTCTATTGCCATCCTTTAATAAGGCGATATGATCATTTTTACCATAAGGATCTATTCTATCAATTTGGCTAACGTTTACGATATGAGACCGGTGTACGCGCACAAAAGCCTCGCTAGGCAAAAGCTTCTCATAAAAACTGAGCGTTTGTTTTTTAGCGAAATGACCCTGCTCACTATATATCTGCACATAATCGCCATCGGCCTCAATGCGATGCAAGCGATCGTAAGGAATAATGCGAATACGAGCACCATCCTTAATCACCAAACGCTCAAAATGAGCACTGCTTTCTCCTGCGGGCAATCGTGCCACCGCGTCCTTTAAAACCTTAGGACTTTCCTTAAATTTCTTTAGAGCTGCTTCAAATCTTTCCTCCGAAAAAGGTTTAAGCAAATAATCTAAGGCACTAGCCTCGAAAGCCTTAAAAGCAAACTCATCAAAGGCCGTGGTGAATATTACCGCTGGTTTATCTTCTATTAATTCCAGCATTTCAAAACCAGTTAAACGCGGCATTTGCACATCTAAAAAAACCAGATCAGGTTTTTTTTCTTGGATGGCCTTTAATCCCAAGAAACCATCGAGGCAGCGATCAATCACCTCAAAATCACTATCCTCGTTTAGGTATTCTTGCACTAAATCAGACGCTAAAGGCTCGTCGTCAATTATTATAACTCTATACATCAGCTTGGGGGATTTTTAGTCTGGCGGTAAATAGCTTTTTCTCAGCGGCAACTTCCAACAAGTCCTTTCTACCGTAAAGGAGATAAAGTCTTCGTTCCACCGAATTGAGACCGAAACCTGTTCCACCACTTTGTTCAGTTTCTGAATCGAAGGGGTTTATAAACTCTACTATTAAAAGGTTGGATCTTTTTTCTGCCTTAAATTGAATCACTAAATCTTCGGTGGTTCCGTAAAGGCCGTATTTAATAGCATTTTCAACTAAAGGCTGCAGTAATAAAGGGGGGATATTGCAGTTTAATGCATTATCACTTATATTTCTTTCAATATGCAAACGATGACCGAATCGCATTTGCTCCAAATCTAAATAAAGGTTTAGCTGAGCAATCTCATCACTAAAAGGTAGTAAGTCTCCCTCCTCTTTTTTTAAAGTAGCCCGTAAAAAATCTGATAACTTTTGCACCATCCTTCTGGCATCTTTAGGCCTACTGCCTACCAATGAATTGATAGAGTTAAGTGCGTTAAAAAGGAAATGAGGTTGAATCTGCTGCCTCAGTTTAAAAAGTTCCGCCTCACGCGCAATAGCATCGGTTTCTTGCTGTCTCTTTTCCAAGGCTTTTTCTTCACTTACCCGATACCACAAAAAAGCAAAGCCTAAGGTTGAAGCCAGCAGAAGGTAAGAGACAGTTGCTCGGTATATTTTAGTTTGTTCCAGCCAGATTACTAAGTCACTTTCACTAAAAGCATAAGCAAGGATAAAGCTGGTGAAATGCACAGCCATATAGCTAATAACCAATGGTAAGAGTAATACAATTACTAATTGATAACGAGGTGGGTTAACAAAGCTAAAGACATTAAGCAGTCCAAAACAGATTACACTTAAAAGTAACCAATGCACTAATGCGTCTGAGAATGAGTGAAGCAAGCTAAACCCATACTCATTATTCATAACAAAAACCTGCACTAATATCGCTAATAAGATAAATGCGATATAGTACAGGTAGTTGTGTTTTACTAATATGGGATTCGAAACCATAGGGAAAGATAGGGCCTTCTAGTAGTTTACAATGTCTAGCCCACCAAATAAAACCGTTCCACTTATTATTAAGACTTTATCATCAGGTAAAACATTCACTGATGATTGACGCTTATCATCAATTCCGCCAAAAATACTAGTTGCTTCCGTGCGCACTTCCCAGTTTTTGGGTACAATCAATTTAAGTCCACCAAAAACCACCGTGGCATCAATCTGTATCTGTCCTACAAAATCGGATTGCATTAGGTTAATCTCAGCTCCACCGAAAATAGTTACCACATCGCCACCGTTAAAGGATTTAGAATTTACATTCCTTTTCACCCCATTAAACACACTAGTAATATCTAGCTGTTCACCGTTATCCGCATTAGAGCCGAAAAGCAGACGGCTTTTGCGAAAGCGTGACTGAAAAATAATAGTCAGACCCACTCCAATAACTAATAAAGGCCAGAAATACTGAAAAATGTTAAACTCAATTTGAAAAATATCGTTGATTAAAAATACCGAGCCGACAGCAATTAAGATATAAGAAGCTGGGTTGCGGAATTTGTTATCTATTCCGATGATAAGACCAATGGCAATAAGCAAGGTTTCCCAGCTGAAAATCCAATAAGGCAAATAAACACCCATGCGACGGAGAAGCCAGATTACACCAATAACCAGTATCACGATACCTGTATAAACCGACTTATTTTTAGATTGAGCTGTCATGATAATTCCCTTTTATGTTTTATTTTCTAATGCTAAAGTATGCGGAGATTTTGGATACTAAAAGCCCTGCCGGCTAGATTGGGAAAAATAGTAGACGAATGGTGGAAATAGAGCTTTTAGGGATCATCATACTGATTACTGCCTACTTAGTTTTTGGTACGTATTACATTATTAATACCAAATACTAACTACTGATCCTACCTACGTCTTCTGATTCTTCTTTTTAGCCGCTGGGAAAAGGATATTATTCAATATTAAACGATAGCCTGGAGAATTTGGATAAAGGGCTAATTCCGTTTTTGGGTCACCCACCCGATGTTGATAGTCTTCTGGATCGTGGCCTCCATAGAAAGTCCAAGTACCTTCACCCAGTTCACCGTGGATATAACGTGCCTCTCCGAAAGCTTTAAACTCACCCAGTATGAGCACATCACTTTTTATTAGGCTCGAGCGAAAGGCAGTGGTTTGTCCCATAAAAGCTTTTACCACCCTAGTGTGGTTCTGGGTGAGCATGGTAGGCACAATATCCCATTTTGCAGAAAACTCGAAAAGACTAAAGAAGTCATCTTTGGCTTCTATCTTTCGGCCGTCGGTTACATCAATATTGCTAAATTCATATTTGTTTGGGTTCTCAATTAG
>JBNMPT010000172.1:0-3756 GCA_051277025.1 Roseivirga sp.
TAGCCAAGCGGTTTGAGAAAAGCATCATAATTGATGCCTTAAACAAAACTGGACAGCTAGCATTAACTTTTTACGTAGCACATGTCATTATTGGCATGGGAATTATTGAAGTGCTAAACCCGTCTAAGATGGGGAATTACTCTATCGCGTTCTCAGTAGCTTACGCGATCGTCTTCAGCCTACTTTGTATCTTCTTTGCTGTAATCTGGAGGAAATATAAAAAAGCGGGTCCTTTAGAGTGGGTTTTGAGGAAGATAACCGGTTAAAACCATCCATAAAAAGAAAGATTTTAGAATAGATATATATTCCTGAAAAGCCAAGATCTATACCCATCGCTTTCCCTTTCATATACTTAATATTGGAGAGGTAAATAGCAATACAAAACACCTTAACAGTCATTGCACTGCACATAATTTAAAGCCATGAAGATAAAAGCATATTTTATTGCAATCCTAATAAGTATCATCGCGACGAGTTCTTGTTCATTAACAAATGAACAGTTGTATGAGACGAAATCATTCTATTTTGAAGACAAAGGTGATAGCCTATCCGCGGTTCTCAATGTTCCGAAAGGTATTGATTTGACAAAACCTTTTCCCTTATTAATTTTTGTTCATGGCGATGGAGCAACTAATGCAGACAATTTTGGCTATTACACTTACATATGGAATATACTTGCTGAAAATGGCATTGCAAGCATGTCATGGAACAAAAAAGGGGTTGAAGGCAGCTCCGGGAATTGGCTTACTCAATCCATGTTAAACCGGTCAGAAGAAGTTGTTTCCGCCATAGAGTCTATTCAAGAAGAACATGATCAACAGTTTTCATCAATAGGCTTAATTGGCTTTAGTCAAGGAGCTTGGGTTTTGCCTAAAGTGTCTACTATTTCAAAATATCCTCATTATATGATTTCAGTTTCAGGGGCAATAAATTGGAAAAGACAAAGTAACTACCTAACAAAAAAACGCCTAGCAGGAATGGCTAAGAATGATAAGGAAATAGCCCGTGCAATAGAAGATAATAAAGAGTCCTTTACTTTATTTGAAAACTCCTATGCAGAATACCTTCTTGATGCTGAAAAAAAATGTGCAGAGCTAGCGCAAGAAGATTGTGCCGTTATCAGCCCCGATAGGTTTAACTTTATTAAGAAAAATATAAATTCCGACAACAGTGCCGACCTTATAAACATCGAGCATCCTGTTTTCGCAATGTTTGGTGAAGATGATTTAAATGTCGATTCTCATGAATCTTATGCGGTCTTTGACAGTATCTTTTCTAAAAAAAAGGCTCAAAATTTTAAAATCAAAATGTACCCAAAAGCCAGCCATGGCTTACTCAAAAGCGATCAGTTTAATAAACTAGACCCCGGACTTTGGTTTTTAATTAAAATGGATTTTTATGGAAAAGACGCCTTTGCAGACGAGGTTCTCAATGACATGGTTGACTTCGCATTAAAGCATAAAACCACCCAAGACAAGTAGGACTTCGCTTTAGCGCAGTGCCAAAACTTGGTGTTGTGCTAAGCAACCTCATGCTGAGGGGAGAAAGCGTTTGCTTGTTTTGCAGCGGGAAGGCTCAATACCTATTTTCTCAAGCTAGCACTTAGATGGATAAAGACCCCTGAATACCATCGCTTGTATATGTAATCGCTGTTGCCGGGCCTTGAAAGTATTGATGTTTCTTTACCAGTACCTACACTGCTAGCTCTTCTTAATTACCCCTATCCATCTGCTGCGATACTATTAACCTGAGTTCGGCGTAAAATTATAGTCTCAGATTTTCAAGAAAAGGAAAAGACCAATCTAGATCGTGCCGCTGTAGCGGGCTACAGCAAATGAACTAGATGCAGGATCTTCATTTTTATTAAAAAAACACTGCTAAGCCTCTTACATCGAACTCAGGTTATTAAAAAGAGCTGTATGACTAATGCTACTTTGGCCAGTATCGTCAAATATTTCCCTCCAAAACAGATCCCGTTTAAAAGTGAATTAGCCAAAAAGAGTCATGGTTAGATATCTTAAAGCAGCACCATTACCCTACAAACGCGGGCCTACTAAAACCCACTATTTATAAAAGGTCTGAGGCCTGATTTTACGCCGAACTCAGCTTAATAGTCCATTACCGCTAATCCCAAATCTTCCACTCTCACTTCAAAACTAAGCCAAGGCCTATTTTATTCAGTAAATAAGGATTGTGTTCAATAACGAGGATATCATTGGCGCTACTGAGTTTTTCTAGGATAGAATAAAGCAGATCAATATCCGCGTAGTGAAGGCCGGTGCTCGGTTCATCTAAAATAAATAGTTCGTTTTCCCCTTGATCTTGCCACCAATTCAGTAAAAGTAATCGCTGCTTTTCGCCCGAAGAAAGGGATTGCACCGTTTGATCCAAACTAAGATGGGCCAAGCCGATTTCCTCAAGGCTTTGTATTAATTGGAGCGTTCTGCCAGATACTTTCGTATCTATAAACCAGCCTTTCAATTCTGTGAAATCCATTGCAAGTACCTCAGCAATATTTTTCGAGCGCAGCTCATGCGCTAAAATATGTGCCTGATAACGCTGGCCATTGCACTCCTCACATTTTTCGACATGGTTCGCTACTATATCTAAGCTTGTTTCAAAATATCCTAAGCCCTTGCAACTTGGACAGTGACTACCTTTTGTATGATACCAAAAGTCTTGGGGCCTCCTACCGGTTTCACTACCGAAAACCTTGCTAATATCCTTCAGTATCTCCAAATAGGAGACCAATAAGGTCTTGGCATAGGATCGTAATTTTTTAGTCTCAAAATAATGCGCTCCTGCATATTTTTTAGGAAAATTAATACTTTCACAATTTACGGGATGACCACTCTGAATACTAGGAATCACGATGTCTCTTACTAAGGTCGTTTTTCCTATACCCGATTTCCCGGTAATGGCGGTGATACCTCCAACAGGTAGGTCTAATGCTTCTTTAACTAGTGTATGTTTCGATAATTTACGGATACTTATATGTTCATTTCCATCTTTGAGATGCACAGCACTTGTGGCTGCTTTCAAAAAAGGGTGGCAATCGGCTTGATCAGCAAAACCTTCCGCTGTGCCTTGATAGCTGATATATCCTCCTAGCTTTCCCGCTTTAGGACCAATTTGAACTAGATGATCAGCCGCTCTAATTATCTCCTTATTGTGTTCAATCGCAATGACGGTATTTCCTTTTTCAAGGAGTTCTTTAATAATGGTGATCAGGTCGGGAATATTGTCGTTTGCTAGGCCAGCAGAAGGCTCATCTAGCAGATAAGTAATGCCTTTAAGCGGACTATTTAACTGTTTAATAAGTTCGACCCTTTGGTTTTCACCGCCAGAAAGAGTGGCTGATTTTCGATTGAGTTGCAGGTGATCAATATGTAATTGTTGCGCCCTAATTATTGTATTGCTAAGATGGGCTTCCATTTTGGAAAGTAGTTTCTGATCGACCTCATCCTTAACACCCACCGCCAATAACCACTCTCCTAGCGCCTTAAAGTCCATTGACTTAACAGCATCAATGGACTTCCCCCCAATAAGAAATGCCAATCGTTCCGGCTTTAGTCCACTCGCATGGCACCTACTACAGGCTGCTTTTGAGAAAAGCGCGGTTAACTGCTGGGTGTTTTTATTCTGGCGCGTCTTGAAATATTCGTCTTTCAAATAGTTAAAAATACCCTCCCACTGCATACTTATCTCCTGTAAGCCCTGCCTCGTCTTCGTTTGGAATTCCCAAGTAGTTTTCCA
>JBNMPT010000173.1:0-3722 GCA_051277025.1 Roseivirga sp.
AAATAATGACTATTTATTTTTACTAATAAGAATTACCATTTCCAAAATAATATTCTATTAATTATGAAAAGTCAGCAATTTTTTTTCGATGCAGATACTCCAATAGATCTTGATATAATAAACCTTGAACCAAGCTTGATTTTAGTTTTCGCCGAACGAGAGCTCTTGCAAAAAACACAACTGGGACAAGAACTACGCAAAGCTTTTCCCAAGGCAATATTGGCAGGTTGCAGCACTGCGGGAGAAATTGGTCAAGCGATGGTCAAAGAAACTTCTGCAAGTGTAAGTTTAATCCAGTTTGAAAAGACAGAATTAATTTATCGGGAACAAAAAATAGAAAACTCCGAGGATAGCAATAAAACTGGCGGGTTATTAGTGGATTCTTTTCCAAAAAAAGATTTAAAACACCTCTTTGTTCTATCTGATGGTCTTAACGTAAACGGCTCTCAATTAGTTAAAGGAATGCGTGACAAATTAAGTGATGATTCAAAACTTACCGGCGGTCTGGCCGCTGATGGCTCAAAATTTGAAGAAACCGTCCTTTTGAATAATGACGGTCAACTAATCAGTAATAGCGTCCTTGCAATAGGTTTTTATGGTAACGACTTAGAGGTTGGCTACGGTTCAATGGGCGGATGGAACTCATTTGGAATAGAGCGATTGGTAACTAAATCTACTAATAATATTCTTTTCGAACTAGACGGCAAACCCGCTCTTCAGCTGTATAAGAGTTTTTTAGGCGATCAGGCACAAAACCTGCCCGCATCGGGCATGCTTTTCCCCCTAAGTGTACGTTCAGAAAAAGGCAAACTTCCATTGGTGAGAACCATTTTAGGTATAAATGAGGAAAAACAGAGTTTAACCTTTGCTGGAGATGTTCCTATCGGGTCCTACGTTCGGTTGATGAAGGCTAATGTTAATCGACTAATTGCTGGTGCAGAAGAAGCTGCTCGTGTTGCCAAAATCACCAATAACAATTTAGCGATATTAATAAGTTGTGTGGGAAGAAAACTAGTTCTCAAACAAATTGTAGAAGAAGAGGTTGAAGGAGTACTCGATGTTTTAGGAGAGACCTGCACCTTAACCGGCTTCTACTCTTATGGCGAAATCGCCCCTTTTAAAAAAGGGGCACAATGCGAGTTACATAATCAAACTATGACCATAACCACATTCAGAGAAAACTAACTTGGCTAAGCAGCAACACCGACTTTTAAAACGTCAGATTCGCAAGCAACTGGGGGCATTGCGAGACGATCCTCGTTTAGAGCAGTTCCTAGAATCGGTCAATCAAGCCTATTTAGACTCTGATGAGGATTTGAAGCAAGCTGAAAACATGCTCGAGCTTAGCTCACAAGAACTCTATAAACTTAATACCGAGTTACAAAGTAATATTGAACTTAAGTCTGCGGAGGCGCGTGCCCTAAGCAAGAGACTTAGTAGTATCGTAGACAATGTTCAGGAAATAATTTTCCAGACTGACCTTAACGGATGCTGGACCTTTCTAAATCCAGCTTGGGAAAACATCACCGGCTACAGCGTAGAAGAAAGCCTAGGTGACAGTTTCACCAGCATGGTTTACGAAGAAGATAAGCACTTAAGCATTCAGCATTTATCAGATTTAGTAAACAGTGACAAAAAGTCCAGCCGCTATACCGTTCGCTACCTTAATAGAGCGAAGGAAATCCGCTGGACGGAAGTGATTATTTCCCTCGACCATGACGAGCAAAAAAGGTTAACAGGAGCCTCTGGGACTTTGAAAGATATTACCGCAAGGTTTATTGCTGAAAATCATTTACGCCAAATGACAGCAAACCTTACCAAAGCTCAATCCCTTACGAAGTTAGGATCTTGGGAGTTCCCAACGAAAAGACCAGAAAAAGGCTATTGGTCTGATGAGATGTACAAGATTCTTTCGATACCTAAATTTAATGCTTCCCATGCCTCTTTCTCTTGGTTAACCACGTCTTTAAATGAAAAAGACAAAACCTTTCTATATGCCGAACTGCGAAAGTTAAAACTTGGGAAAGAGACTCCACAATTAGAGTTTAAGCTTCAAACTGAACCTGAATCTTGGATTTCATTACGAGCAGAAAGGTACCTCTCTATTAAAGGTGAAGGAGAAGAGTACATCACTGGCACCATCCTAGACATTACGGAGCGAAAGCTTTTTGAGAAAGAACTTATTGGGGCCAAACAAATTGCGGAAAACGCCCTTACCGCTAAGTCTGAGTTTCTCTCTAATATGAGTCATGAAATTCGTACGCCCATGAATGCAATTGTGGGCTTAACGGAACTTTTACTCAAAAACAAAAAGACCAAGAATAAATCTGTTCGAGAAAATTTACAGCTAATTGAATATTCTGCAGATAACCTTTTGGTGATTATCAATGACATTTTAGACTACTCGAAGATTGAGGCTAATAAGGTTAGCTTTGAAAGTTTACCTTTTAACCTCAAAGATTTACTGGCCAAACTTATCAGCACTTTAAAGGTAAAGGCCTTAAGTAAAGAGATAAAGCTGGTACTAGATTTCCATGACGACTGCCCCTATTTCATTAAGGGGGATCCTTACCGCCTTAATCAGATTCTATTAAACCTCATGAGTAATGCCCTGAAGTTTACTCTAAAAGGAGAGGTGCGTTTAAGCGTTAATCTTACTAAGAGCTCTGATAATGCTCTAGAAATAAACTTTAAAGTTAGCGACTCCGGTATTGGCATTTCGAAAGAAAAACAAGCCACAATTTTTGAAAGCTTCACTCAAGCCTATGCCGACACCACTCGAAACTTCGGCGGCACTGGTCTGGGCTTAGCCATTAGTCTGCGTTTAGTAAAGTTACAGAATGGTGAAATCTCGGTAAAAAGCGAGCTTGGAGAAGGGAGTACCTTTAGCTTTTATTTGCCATTTTTACTAGCCTCGGATAAGTCACAAGATGAAAAAAGTCGCCCGGAAATCATCCCTAATGAAGGTGACCTTAAGGGCTTAGAAATATTAGTTGCTGAAGACAATAAGATCAATCAATTACTTATGAAGCAGGTAATAAAACGCTGGGATGCTATTATTTCCATCGCAAGTGATGGCGAAGAAGCACTGGAAAGCAGCCTGACTAAAACCTTTGACGTTATTTTAATGGATCTTCAAATGCCTAAGAAGAACGGCATTACCGCAGCAACGGAAATAACCGCTAATGTGAATAACCCAAACAGAAAGACACCTATTATTGCATTAACCGCAGATGCCTTGGTGGAAACCAGAGAGCTCGTTAAGACTCTTAAGTTCGCAGGTTATGTAACTAAGCCCTTTAAAAGTAATGATTTGTATGAAGAAATAATGAGAGCAATAGCTCCAAAAAACAACGCCGAATAAGGAGTAAATCCACATTCAATGTCTTTTGTTTGAAGTTAAAAAAGGCCCTCGCGTAGAAGGCCTTTATAGTTTATAAATACTACTATCTAATACTCATCCTCATTCCAGAGGAAATCTTCCTCGGAGGGGTAATCGGGCCAGATATCTTCTATTCCCTCATACACCTCTTCTTCTTCCTCTTCCATTGCCTGCAGGTTTTCGACCACTTCTAAAGGGGCACCTGTTCTAATGGAGTAATCCACCAACTCATCTTTTGTGGCCGGCCAAGGAGCGTCGCTTAAATAGCTAGCAAGTTCTAAAGTCCAATACATAATAAAGTGTCTAGTTAGGCGCTAATTTTTTGCAAAAATAATTTTTT
>JBNMPT010000174.1:0-3560 GCA_051277025.1 Roseivirga sp.
TTGCCTAATGATACCCTGGTGATTATGCCGAACGTCGGGCATTTACCCATGGAAGAAAGCCCGGGTCAAAGCTTAGAAGCGGTAGTTTCCTTTTTGAAAGATCCTTTGTAAACCACAGTCATCTTACGAAGCGAATGGGATCAACGTGATGGGATCACTTTCAGGTAGAATTGAAGTGTTTTGACTTAAGGCCCATTTCCAGCAGTGGGCCTTAATTGAAAAATGAGAATGAGAATTTGCGTAGTCCAAACCCCAACAATCACCGGGGATTTTGAAAAGGAACATCAAAAAAACACCTTAGCTTAATCGCGCTTGCATTGGAAGGCAATGCGGACTTAGTGGTTTTTCCAGAATTGTCTATTTCTGGAGATGAGCCAAGTTTAGCGAAAGAACTGGCGACAACTTCAGAGGATAAAAGCTTTGATGTTTTTGAGGCCAAGAGCGATCCAAATAATTTGGCAATAGCATTAGGATGCCCCGTCCTTAATAAAGGTGACCTTTGCATCGGAATGATTGTATTTCAAGCTCATAAAAAGAGAAGCACCTATTTAAAAAAACATCTATTCCCAACGGAAAAAGAATTCTTTAAGAGTGGCCAAAGTGTAGCAAACTTGACCATGAAGGAGCTTAATGTCGCTTGAGCCATTTGCTACGAACTCTCGCTTCTGAAAAAGGCGCTGAGCTATATAGCGGGTGATGTAGATTCTAGCGAAGGCATAGATCGCTCCTTAGAGAAAATGTCAAAGACGGCCAGTGACTATTCAATGCTTACCTTAATGTTAAACTGCATCGGGGTTTCATGAAAATACCAAGGTGCCGGAAAATCTTCTATCTGGAATCAGAAAGGAGCATTAATAGGACAATTAAACAGTACCGAGGAAGGGGTCTTGATTTATGACACTGAATCCAAGGAAACATTTAAAAAAAGAAAGACGGCCTAAAAAACTGAAGACAAGCAAGAACCAGGTAGTTTAAGCACTGGCTGAGAGATGAGGGAAGCGGACTCGCTTTAATTAGGCACACAATTGCAATTGACGAAAATGGAAATCAATAAAGAGAACATTCAATTAACTAAAGATCAAATTGATCAGTGTATCTCCATTTTGGAAACAATAAATGGAGATACCAATCAACTATTCGTGCTTCCTGAAGAGCAGAGAATTGCATTGCTTAGCCAAGCGGGACAACTGTCGAGACCCCAAAGGGACGAATTTAAGAAACGAAAGAAAGACGCGAAAAAGGCGGCGAAAAGGAAGGCTGCGGAAAAAGATAAGCACGCTCGTAATAATACGGGGATCCGCAGTGCGCGTGAAGCTTCTGTTTTTATAGCGCCTAAAATGATTGCTTCGGCAGATGAAAATACCGAAGCCGACAACACAGCGGTGGGCGCTCGTAATTGCTATGTGTGTAAAGAGCTATTCACCACTCTGCATCACTTTTATGACACGATGTGTAAAACGTGTGGCGACTTTAACTACGCTAAACGCTTTCAAACATCAGACCTTAGCGGACAAGTTGCATTGGTTACGGGCTCACGCCTTAAAATAGGTTATCACATTACCCTTATGATGTTAAGAGCGGGAGCAACGGTTATTGCCACCACAAGATTTCCCGTGGATTCTGCCTTACGTTTTGCTAAAGAGGCCGATTTTGAAACATGGGGGCATCGTCTTAAAATACATGGACTAGATTTACGACATATTCCTAGTGTAGAAATATTTTGCAATTACATTGAACAAAGCTACGATCGCTTAGATATACTCATCAATAATGCTGCACAAACAGTTAGGCGTCCTGCCGGGTTCTATCAGCATCTATTAGAAAATGAAGAGCGCAGTATTGCTGAATTACCCCCTTTGGTTAAAGTAATTTTATCTGATCACGAAAGCTGTTTACAAGAGCTTGATGAATTCAGTTCTATGGCGGAAAGTCAAGATAAAAACCTACCGGTTAGCTGGCATGGAAAGCAAGTGGGGATTGGCCTGAGTGCTTCCGCAAAATTATCACAGATCGCCTATACTGCGGATCATTCATTAACGACTGAGGAGGTTTTCCCCACCGGTAAAATGGATGCTGATTTGCAACAAGTAGATTTAAGAAAAACCAATAGCTGGAGATTAAAATTAGGAGAAATTCATACCTATGAAATGCTCGAGGTTCAGTTGGTCAATTCTGTCGCTCCCTTTGTCCTTTGCAACCGTTTGGTTAATTTAATGAAGAAGGACAATACTGGCAAGAAGCATATTATTAATGTCTCTGCAATGGAAGGTAAATTCCATTCCTTTCACAAAGAATCCCGCCATCCCCACACAAATATGGCTAAAGCAGCGTTAAACATGATGACCCTTACTTCCTCTGCAGATTTTGCGAAATATGGCATCTATACTAATGCTGTTGACACTGGGTGGGTAACCGATGAGGACCCGATTGACCTGGCCAAAAAGAAAGAAGAAACCCATGACTTCCAGCCTCCTTTGGATATTGTTGACGGAGCGGCCAGAGTTCTAGATCCTTTGTTTGATGGTATTAACACTGGCAAACATTGGTGTGGTAAGTTTTTAAAAGACTATCGACCCATAAGTTGGTAAGAGTAAGCTTTTAGAAAAAAACATCCTCACGGATAGCTCTCCCACTAGGTAAGGAACTAAAAGCCCAATGTTCCGAGACCACTGTTAGTACTTTTAAAATAAAACTAATCAATGCCTATTATCGGCATATCGAGAATTAAGAAATATGAAAGACGTTAAAATACTAAGTTATATTAAGAATGTTTTAGACAATTCGCCCACCGGATGGTTGAATCTAACTACGCATCGACTAGATATTTATGATGAAAAATTGGCGAAAACTCAATTCTTAGACCAATTTGAGATTTTATTTAATGCCAATAATTTTGAATCCGCAGCACTAAATGAGTTACCTACTGCCTTCGACTACATTCGCTTAGGTCATCCTTTATCCAGTGTGTTAGAATGGGTAATTGCCAAGTTAAATAATATCGATTCCAAAAATGTAATCAGCTTTTCCTCCAATACGGTTCCTGCTTTAGCTATTCTAAGGAAGAATTTAATAGATGGTAAAAACACCCAGATAATACACACCGGTAAATTACCCGCTTCTTTTGATGCTGAAGTTCTCAGGGATATTTATGGATATAAGTTTGACTTACATAAGCTTGAAAAAGTAGAAGATGCTCCCGCATTTGCCGGCAGGACCATTTTCATTTCACAAAAAGATGACGTTTGCGATTTCGATCTTCTCCCAAATATTGACTTTTTCATCAATTTTAATGCTGACTTAGGCAGTGTTTTATTAGTAAATGGGCAAGGAAATGAAAGTTATATCTCGGAAATTCAACACGTTAGAAGAAGAGAGACCATTGCCATGACGCCCGCTAATTGCCACGTGGCCTTAAAATCCCTAATAGACAGTTCTTCTCCTATTGCGAAAAGCAATGTCGAGGTAGATAAAACCCTTGTCTTAGCTTCAATCAATGAGATAACCGGCACAAATACCAAGGCACTGGTCGGTTCTAGCGGACTGTCTATTCAATATGCCAT
>JBNMPT010000175.1:0-3539 GCA_051277025.1 Roseivirga sp.
TGCCCAAAAGGCCAAAAGTGGGCTTGCCCAGAAAGCAAGCCAGCGGGTAAAAACCATAGTAATAGCAGCAGCGCAGTTAATCTCATGTTTTGCAGAATGTTCTGAGAATCAAATCGTCCACAATATATATAAGTTAGAGGAGAAAATCAAAAATTAATATTTTTAGGCCTTAAGATGCTGCCGTCTTAGGAAAGCCCCGCCTTAGGGATTGCAGCGAAAATCCTTTGCGGCGCAGCCCAGCAAAGATTGCAGCGTAAAGCCCGACCCGGAGGGGAAGGCCCGAGTAGAGAGATTTGTATTGTGCTGGGCATTAATGGTGTAGCTTCGAAATAATAATAGAATCTCACCTTAATTAGAAATCACTTTGTATCAAAAAGTGTCGTTAAATTGACAAATCCTTATCACAAATCTCTCGGCTCAAATTTCCCTTCCCATCTCTCTCTTCGCAAAACGGAGCGTTCTTAATACTATCCTAAAAACTATCTTTGCTAAAATTCAACGTTCATGTGCGGAATCGCAGGTTTTATAGACCCTCACATCACCAATAAAGAGAATCAGCAAAAGCAAATTGTAAGGATGCTTCGCAGCATGGAACACCGTGGGCCTGATTATAGCGGTAATTGGCAGCAAGGGCCCTTGGTGCTGGGGCATAACCGCTTGAGCATAATCGATTTATCGGAAGCTTCTCATCAACCCTTTCATTATCAAGGCGTCACCCTAACTTTTAATGGGGAGGTGTATAATTACTTGGAGTTAAAGAAAACCCTTTTAGAGGTGGGTTATATTTTTACTACCGGCTCGGATACTGAGGTTATATGTGCGGCTTATAAGCATTGGGGTGAAGACTGCGTGCAACATTTTATGGGCATGTGGGCTTTTGCGCTGTGGGATGAGAAGGAACAAAAATTGTTCTGTAGTCGTGATCGTTTCGGAATTAAACCATTTTACTTTCAAAACGAGGGGGATAGATTTTACTTTGGCTCAGAATATCGTGCGCTGAAATTAAGCCCTTTGCATAAGGAAGAATATAATGAAAACCATCTGCTGCGTTACCTGCAGCTGGGTTGGTTAACCTATGAGGACGAAACTTTTTATACCTGCATTTCTTCACTGCCGGAAGCCCATAATTTGATTTATCAAAATGGGAAAATTCGCCTAGAGCGCTACTGGGACTTATCACTAAAACAAAACAAGCTTAGCGCGGAAGAGGCAAGCGAAGAGTTTAAAAGTCGCTTTATTGATAGCGTGAAACTACATATGCGGGCTGATACTCCGGTGGGAGCATGTTTATCTGGCGGCTTAGATAGTTCGGCAATTTGCAGTAGTATTGGACAATTATACCCGAATCTAGATTTTAACACCTTCACCATATATTACGGTGGTAAAGATGAGGTTGACGAAAGGCCATGGGCCAATAAGGTTCATCGTGATTATCCTAGTCTTAAATCGCACGATTACTGTCCACAAGGGGATGAACTGCTGGAAGAGTTTGAGAAATTCTTCGATCATTTTGAAGTACCGCCTGCGGGGTCATCACCTTTATCACAATATTTTGTAATGAAATTGGCCAAATCGCAAGGCATGAAAGTGCTTTTAGATGGACAAGGGGCAGACGAGTTTTTAGCAGGATACGATCATTCTTTTTATCGCCTAGCGGCGGGTAAATTACGGAAAGGACATTTCGGAGGATTTGTAAGCGAACTAGAGGCTTTTCAGAAGCTTCGTCCTCGGTCCTCGGGTGCTCATTTGGGTACTTATGCTAAATCCTTAGTAGCAGCGGTGAGCAGTGAAGAGCAGATGTATGGTCTGGAATATAAAAAATATCATCCCTTTGTTGGGAAAGGAAAGGCTCAGGCACCTTCGCTTTGGCAGCCTGAAGGCGGTAGTAGGTTAAATCAGTTTTTGTATCAGCTTACGATGCGCAGTTCATTACCATCACTTCTGCATAATGAAGATCGAAATTCTATGGCATTTTCAATCGAGTCGCGCGTGCCTTTTCTTGATCATCGCTTGGTAGAGTATAGTTTTAACTTGCCCGATGAATTAAAATTACAAGGTGGCTGGAGCAAGAAGGTTTTGCGGGAGGCGATGCGAGGAATTATGCCTAATGAGATAATCGATCGAAAAGATAAAAAAGGCTTTGTAACGCCGGGCGAAAGCAAATGGCTGCGCGGAAGCATGAAGCATTTAGTGGATGATCTTTTAGCGCGTCCTCTTCATTTTTTAGATGAAACAGCAGTGAAAAACGTAGTTAAACAGTATCAGGCAGGAGATAATCGTCATGCGCGCATAGTTTGGCGCTTAAGCATGTTGCGTAAATGGATTTCCTAAGTTTAATATGGGAATAGTAGCGAAACAAAGTTTCTTAAACAGCATCAATGCCTATTTGGGCGTAGCTATTGGGGCTTTTAATACGCTCATTCTTTTCCCGCGGGTTTTTGCCGATGATCCCAGTTTTATGGGA
Source organism: Roseivirga sp. (assembly GCA_051277025.1). Lineage (GTDB taxonomy): Bacteria > Bacteroidota > Bacteroidia > Flavobacteriales > Schleiferiaceae > Croceimicrobium. The sequence goes on from JBNMPT010000175.1 coordinate 2,465, forward strand.
GAGGTGAACACCTTATTAGCGATGGCGACAATTTTCAGCACCTTTAGTCACTTGGGTATTCCGGTAAGTTTAGTAACCTATTTCCCACGTTTCACCGCTTTACAGCAGAAACAGTTTTTTAGTCTGGCTTTGGTTTTAAACCTGGCCAGTAGTATCGTGCTATTACTGGGCGCTTTTGCCTATTACTACTGGGGCGATGCCGACGGACAAAGACTGGCCATAGGGCTTTTAATAACTTTAGGGATGGGTCTTTTTGAGGTTTTCGCAAGCCTAAGTCAGCATTACCGTTTGGTAGTATTCCCCCAATTTCTAAAGAATGTTTATCGCAGAATAATTATCGTTGTTGCCTTGGCATGGACCTATTTTCAAGTTGATGGAGGCGAGCAGTTTTATTATATTCTGGGTGGGGGTTACGCCCTGCAGCTCTTAGTGGTAATCGGCTATGTATTGCCCAAAATACCCGCTTTAAATCTGCGCTTTGATGCCTTAGATATTAAAGATATTTTATCCTACGGCTTATTTATTATGCTGGCGAGTGGCTCTATTTTACTGGTAAATAATCTCGATGTATTAATGATCAGTCATCTTCTCGGAAATGCTTCGGTGGCTTTCTACCGCATCGCCTTTTTTATAGGGAGCGTGGTTGCCGTTCCCGTAAATGCCATTCTGGTAAGTTTAAGACCATTTATTGCCAAAGCTTGGGCGGAGGATAATCATATCGAGATTCAAAAACTGTATTCTAAAAGTGCCCAAGTTCAGCTCTTAGTTACCAGTGCCCTTTTTATGGTGATATGGATTAACGTGGACTTGGCTTTAATGCTTTTGCCGCCTAAGTATCAGGATCCAGGTGCGGAGTATGTTGTGTTTTTTATTGGCCTTACCCAGGTTATTGCCGGAGCAACAGGGGCAAATGGCCTAATTCTAACTATTTCAAATAAGCAGCGTTACAATTTTTACAGCGGCGTATTTCTAATTATTTTCACCATTGTTTCTAACTGGATTATTATTCCTCGTTATGGAATTAGTGGTGCCGCAGCAGCCAGCATGGTCGCTATCGGTAGTTTCAATTTGATTA
>JBNMPT010000176.1:0-3494 GCA_051277025.1 Roseivirga sp.
TGGGAAGTCAGGATAAGCTTTCGCAAAATACTGAACATCTAGGGTGCTTATGTTTGAAAAAAGCACCTCGGCTTCCATGTTAACAGAATCAACAAAATTAAGATAAGCGCTGGCAGCGAGATAAGTAAAATTGAGGCTACCCGATAAATGGCTCCGATCGGTGATCAAGTTTAGATTTTGTGCCTTGAGCCCTCTTGAACCATAGAAGAACTCTGATTTTAAGTCTTTTAACTTAAATCCCGCTGGATCATTAAAGCTTAGATTATGGATATTGCCTCCAACATCTGGTCCGCTGAGAATGAAATGTTCAATCTCCGCCTCCAAGGAATTCCAAAAAAAGCGGTCTGTGCCATCTGATTCATTGCGATTCTCTCGCAAAAAGCGACTATTTGTTAAGTTCAAATTTTCGACAGACATAGTGAATGCCTTGTTGCCCCTAGGCTTCTTGGGGTCGATTATTTGCGCCATGAAAAGAGAGAAATTGCTAGAATCTCTCTGCTGATGTTTTAGTAAATGAAAGAACACACTGTCCCCTACTAAACTTGAAATTGCGAGTTTGTTTGATATTTGACTAAAGCCAAGAATGGTGGCCCTGAGAGATCCAATGTAAAAGAGAGTATCTCCTGTAAAGTCAGGTAAAAGTAATTTCTCCAGTTCAATCTGATTGGGAAAGGAATATTGAATACCCTTCAAACTAGCATTTTGACTAAAGGTTTCATTAAAATATTGGATGCCCTTTTTGGCCGCAAGCTGTTGAACACTAGGCAGCAAAAACACTAGCCAAAGCAAAAGCATTAGGCCTATTAGCCAAAGGAAAAGCCTTCTTACTATTTTTAGAAATCTTCTGATTGTACCTTTGTTTTATGAACGAAGTTATTTTGGCCATTGAAAGCAGCTGCGATGATACATCCATCGCCCTTCTGCGTCAACGTAAAGTGCTTGCAAATGTAACCGCTAACCAGCAAATACACGCAGAATATGGCGGTGTTGTTCCAGAATTTGCTTCTCGAGCTCATCAACAAAATATTGTGCCCACTTTAAGCAGAGCCTTAAAGTTAGCAAAAGTTTCAATGAAAGACATTGATGCGATTGCATTTACCGCTGGTCCTGGTTTACTCGGTTCATTATTAGTAGGTACTTCTTTTGCTAAGTCACTTAGTCTTGCCTTGGGGAAACCATTAATAGAGGTCAACCATATGCAAGCTCATATATTATCACACTTTATTGAAAATGAATCTAATAGATACCCTAAATTCCCGTTTTTATGTTTAACGGTTAGTGGAGGCCACAGCCAAATTGTTAAGGTGAATTCACCCTATGAGTTCCAATTGATCGGAGAGACATTGGACGATGCGGCGGGAGAAGCTTTTGATAAATCCGGCAAGATGATGGGTCTTGAATATCCTGCAGGACCAGTTATCGATAAGCTTGCGCAAGATGGGAATTCTCAAGCGTTTAATTTCGCCAAGCCGAAAGTGCCCGCTTACAATTATAGCTTCAGCGGTTTAAAAACAAGCGTTCTCTACTTTTTACAGAAGCAAGTGAGTGAAAATCCGAATTTTGTAGCAGAAAACTTAAATGACCTTGCCGCCAGTATTCAGAGTACTATTATTGATGTTTTGCTAGACAAATTAACGAAAGCGGCGAAGGATCTCAATATTAATGAAATAGCAATAGCAGGGGGAGTAAGTGCAAATAGTGGACTGAGAGAAGCGCTACAAAAGAAAAAGGAGACCTTAAACTGGGAAGTTTATATTCCCGATATGCAATATTGTACCGATAACGGAGGAATGATTGGTGTTGCAGCTTATTATAAGTATCTAATAAAAGATTTTGCCAACCTTGCTAGTGTCGCCAAAGCACGTAAACCAGTAAGTACTATATCATGAATCACTTTTTCTGCGCTAACATTGTCGATAACCAAGGATATCTCAGTGAAAATGATAGCCATCATGCTAATCGAGTATTGCGACTTAACGTGGGCGATACCATTACGGTGAGTGCTAATGATGGGAAAGTTTTTCTTGCCAGCATTAAGTCTAGTGATAAAAAAAGTCTCGCCTTTGATTGCCTTCAATTAGTAAGAAAAGAAAAGAGACCCCTCCTCAATATAGCAATTGCACCAACAAAGAGCAATGACCGTTTTGAATGGTTTTTAGAGAAAGCAACCGAAATGGGTGTACATCATATTTTCCCCATAATAACCGCTAATTCTGAACGGAAAATTTACAAGAATGAACGTGGCCAAAAGGTGATCATGGCGGCGGCAAAGCAAAGTAAAAAAGGCTTTCTACCACAACTACATGAAATACAGAAACTCGATGACTTTTTTAAGCAAAATTCTGCAGAAGCGCAATACATAGCGCATTTAGTGGAGGGTTCTAAACGAACCATAAGTGCCCTGAAATTTAATTTAGAAACAATTTTCTTGATTGGGCCAGAGGGTGATTTTAATGAGAAGGAAGTTGAACTTGCACTAAGCAAGGGCTTTGAACCTATCTCCTTAGGCGAAGAAGTGTTAAGAACAGAAACTGCAGGATTAAAAATTGCGGCGGCGGCTTCACTTTTGAAATAATTCTAAGCTAAAAATATACCTTTGCCTCCATGCGTAACCTCCTGATTTTAGTCTCATTTATTGCAAGTATTGGCCTTTTAAGTGCCCAAAAAGAAACTTTAGCGATATTAAAGTATCGAGGCGGTGGTGACTGGTATTCAAATCCTACCGCACTAAAAAACTTAAGTACCTTTTGCAATGCTCAACTACAAACTGCGCTGTCTGAAGAGTATGATGAAGTTTCAGTCGATTCTCCTGAGATCTTTAATTATCCCTTCGTCCATATGACGGGACATGGAAACGTTGTTTTTAATAAAGAGGAAGCCGAAAATTTAGCCTTATATCTTCAAGCTGGAGGCTTTCTGCATATTGATGATAACTACGGCATGGATGAATATCTGAGAAAAGAGCTCAAACGAATTTTTCCTAATAACAAACTTATCCCGCTTTCTCGAGACAATACTATTTTCACGCAACCCTATCTTTTTGAAAAGGGACTTCCCAAAATTCACGAACATGATAATAAAGCACCGGAAGCATGGGGCATTTATTTCGAAGACCGTTTAGCCTTGGTATACACCTTCGAGTCTGATTTAAGCGATGGCTGGGAAGACGCAGAAGTGCATAATGATCCCGAGGAAAAAAGATTAGCAGCTCTTAAAATGGGAGCAAATTTGGTGCATTATGCCTTTACAGCAGAACGATGAATAAGGTCAGTCGACAAATATTAGTAAGTCTCCTATACATCGCACTGGCATTGGCGCTAGTCTACGCTCTATATGTAGTGCGCTATACCTTAATCTATATTTTAATCTCTGCTCTAGTCTCTTTAATTGCCAAACCCATTGTAGACTTGCTTAGCGGAGAACGCTATCCTAGATTAAATTTAGGTCGAAGTTTAGCCGCTATACTCACCTTATTAATTTTATTAGGTCTTATA
>JBNMPT010000177.1:0-3484 GCA_051277025.1 Roseivirga sp.
ATCGGAATAATCAACTCTTTGAAGAAAGGGCATTTATTACTAGCACTCAAATAGTTGAAGTAGTCTTTATGGGGAAACGGGCCTTAGCCCAGGCGATTTTTTCAGCATAAAAAAACCGCCTTCCTGCTTTGATGGCAAGAGGGCGGGGTTTTAGTATTTAGTATCTCGTACTTTGTCTTTAGTACCTTTTCTTAAAGCTTCACCATCCAACCATAAGGGTCTTCTTTTGCACCACTGCGCAAATCGGTAAGTGCTTTTTTAATCTTCATCGCATAACCATCTTCTGGCGTGCCTACTTCAAAGTCTGTTCCCCGGAAACCAATGGTTGAGATTTGACTAATAACTGCGGCTGTTCCCATACCAAAGGCTTCTTGTAAAGTTCCTGCCTCTGCAGCAGCAACTAACTCTTCTACTTTAATAGGTCTTTCCTCTACCTTCACAATATTACGATCACTTAGCATGGTTAGAATTGAATCGCGGGTTATACCGGCTAAAATCCTGTCGCTTAAGGGCGGCGTAATAAAGGTATCATTTATAATAAAGGCGACATTCATGGTACCTGATTCTTCAATAAGTTCATGGTTTTTGTGGTCCGTCCAAATAACCTGCATATAACCATCTTTCTTCGCTTGTTCAGTCGCATAAAAAGCACCCCCATAATTACCGGCACTTTTAGTAGAACCAACCCCACCAGTTGCAGAGCGAGTATAAGTTTCCTCCACTTTTACCTTAACATTTCCAGCGTAATATGGCCCCACGGGAGAAGTTATGATGCAAAAGATATATTTTTCAGAGGGACGAGCAGCCACAAACTCGGAGCTACTAAACATAAATGGACGCAGATACAAGGAATGATCCTTCTCCTTTGGCACCCATGCCTTATCAATATCTACTAAAGCCTTGATACCCTCTACAAAGAGATCCTCTGGGAACTCAGGCATCAACATCCGTTTTGCAGAATGATTTAAACGTTTGGCATTTGCGTCAGGACGGAAAACACCGATACTGCCATCTTTCATATAATAGGCCTTTTGACCTTCAAAAATAGCTTGGCCATAATGCAGCGTGTGCAAGGCAGGGGTAAAAGACATTGGACCGAAAGGTTTAATTTCGGGCTCTGACCATTGCCCATCGCTATATTCAGCAACTAACATATGATCACTAAACTGCGTACCGAAAACCAAATTGGAGAAATCTATTTCATCAATTCTAGACTTGCTTGTTTTTGTAATTTTCATCTTAAGAATCTTTTAAGAAAGATACCGGAGCATCTTTATTTTGTGCTTTTGAGAGATTGCTATCTTTGCTATTCTAAATCAAAATTATCGATGAAAAAAATCGCATTATTTGTTTCAGCCCTAGCAATGCTTAGCGCTTGCAAAAGTAATACAAACGAAGGGGACACTGCAACTGAAACGGCAACAGATACCTTAGCACTAATAGAAGATCCTCAAGCTTCTGAAAATCAATACTATGGAGACAGCATCACTGAAGATAATGCGATAAATGCTTCCGCATTGCTAGCATTAATGGCAGGTAAAGATTCCGTAAACCTAAAACTCAGTGGCATAGCTAATTCCTCTTGTCAGAAGAAAGGTTGTTGGATGAAAATGGATATTGGCGATGGTCAAGAAATTCGTGTAAACTTTAAAGATTACGGCTTTTTCGTACCTAAAAACTTAGACGGCGAACTAGCTATTGTAGAAGGTGTTGCTTATGTAGACACTATAAACGTAGAGTTTCTGAAACATTTAGCGGAAGATGCGGGTAAAAGTGAAGAAGAAATTGCTGCTATCAGTGAGCCCGAAATTAGCGTAAACTTTACGGCTAATGGGGTAATCATTAAAAGCTGATTATGGGCTTAAAAAAAATAATCATTGGAGGATGCCTTATCGGGGCATCCTTTTTTGTTGGCTGCCAAAGTCAACAAGATCCAGAAATAGTATCAGAAGCATCGGAGACAACTAATCAAACGGCAGAGCAAGAGAAGAGTGAGGCTAGTGCAAGCGAAGAAAAGGACCTTATCATGTATGAGGCTAGTGAATTGGCGATCCTGATGCGTGATATGTACAAGAAAAACTTAGACCTCCGTCAGCAAATTATTGAGGGGGATATTCCTGAGAGCTTTCCCGAGGATTTTAGAACCATCCATACCGCTAATGCCACGGAAGAACTTAATGAAACCTTCAAAAACTTAGCAGTAGAATATATCGCAAATATGGAGTCGATCACCAAAGCGGCCACCCCAAAGGAGGGAATTGCAGCCTATAACGTGATGATCAATACCTGCGCAAGTTGTCATATGATATACTGTCAGGGCCCTTTAGCGAAGATTAAAAGGATGCGCATCAAAAGCCCAGGAACTAAAAACTAAATGAAGCGAGAACTTATTCGCACCAAGGATAATTCCTACACTCTTTTTGTACCAGAATTGAATGAGCATTATCATTCTACTTTTGGAGCTTTGGCAGAGGCGGAACATATCTTTATTGGCGCTGGCCTAAAGCCAATTGAAGAGATTGCTGCTATTTCTATCCTAGAGATTGGATTTGGCAGCGGCTTAAACGCTTGTTTAACGGCACTTTATGCCGAAGAAAAAGGACTAAATGTTTTTTATCATGGACTAGAAAAGTATCCCGTTGCCGAAGAGGAATGGCGCGCTTTAAATTACCCCAAGATAATTGCTAAGCCTACTAGCAGTGCCCTTATGGAAGATTTACACACTGCTAACTGGGAAGAAAAAACTACCCTTAACGCTAGCTTTCAATTGCTAAAAAGTGAGATTGACTTTCGTGATTTCAGAGCTACCGAAAATACTTTTGATCTGATTTATTTCGATGCTTTTGCCCCATCAGCGCAAGCTGATTTATGGGAGCTGGCTATTTTCCAAGAAATGTACAAGTCCTTAAAACCTGGCGGTAGATTGGTTACCTATTGTGTTAAAGGTTCGGTAAGAAGAACCATGAAGGAAGCTGGCTTTACGGTCGAAAAGATACCCGGACCACCCGGGAAACGAGAAATAGCAAGAGCGCTAAAGCTCAAGGAAAACCACTCCTAACTCATTTTGTAAGATTAAGGAGCTTCGCAATAAACCTTTTTCCTTTTTTAGCATATATCTATGCTAATGCACCCAAGCAAAGTATCTTATCTCATTTATGCTTTCTTTTTATTGGGAGCTTCCTTGGCTAAAGCTCAGCCCCAAGGTGAGAGGCAGTATTCCGGTTTTGATGATTTTTTACAAATCGAAATTAGCGTTTTCGATTCGGGAGAATATGGCGCAGTAGCCAGCTCTACCCAATCGACCATGGTGCTTTTCTTTGATGCCTGTGGCGATACACTTTGGACAAAAGAGTTTTTTAAAGGCCATTCCTACAATCGTTTAATTCGCGCTCAAAATGACAATGAGTATCTGTATCTAGCCGCTGCTCTAGGAACAGGCTTTTCGGATACCGCCATTGCCTTGATTAAAATCTCAAAAACTGGA
>JBNMPT010000178.1:0-3443 GCA_051277025.1 Roseivirga sp.
TTAACGGGCATGACTCCTATTCAATACATTAATGACTTCCGTCTGAGTAAGGCGAAAAACATGCTACAGACTGAAGACCTCAGTATTTTTGAAGTGTCACACGTGTTGGGCTTTAGGAGTTTGAGTTATTTCGGCAAAGCTTACAAGGATAAATTTGGCATATCACCTTCTAAAACGAAGCAGTTATGATGCATGAGGAATTAAGCTTGATGATTGTTGATAATGATCAGGTGAACAGCTTTGTCCTTAAAAACATTATTAATCGTAATTATTCTGGCGCAAAAATTTCTTTGTTTCCAGACGGAGCGGAAGCTATTGATGAGCTGATTCGCTTAGAGGTAGCTGAGGAGGATTTCCCTGCTGTAATTCTGCTGGATATTTATATGCCAGTAATGGATGGCTTTGAGTTTTTAACAGAGTATATGAAGCGTTTTTCGCATAAGCAAACAATAATTTTTGCCATGAGTAATTCGCTGATTAAGGAAGACCAGCAAAGAGCTAATGAGTACGATGTTGTTAAAGGTTTTATTACTAAGCCTTTGATTTATAACAATATTGAATTCATTATAGAGACCTACATTCAAGAACGGGAAGGGCGTTACTGATTCTAATTGAAGATAATTTTACTTAGGAAACGAAAGCCATTATCGTTATTAAGCTCCAAATAATAAACTCCAGATTTTGGTTTGATTATTTGGAGCTTTTTTTGGTTTTTGGCGATTGTGCCAGTAGCTATCTCTTGCCCTCTGAGGTCAAAAACCTTATAACTTTTAAGATCTATATCTGATTGAATATGAATAAGCCCGCTACTATTGGGATTAGGGTAAATAGATATTTGCGGTAATTGTATAAATTCTTCATCAAAACCAATTGGTCCAGCGGCCCAAGGGAGGTAAATTTTAAAGAGAGCTCCCGCCAAGGAGCTTACGAGTAAGGCGGAATCGCCCACTCCTGCTGCGCTAAAAAGAGAAGGGCTGCCCACATCTAAATTACCAATGCTATTGCCTCCGTCTAGACTATATTCTATGCTGCTTCCGGAGCGGACATTGAAAAAAACAGAGTCACTAAAAATATGATCTAGTGGTTTATTAAAGGTAGGTCCACCAATCAGTTGCCAGTCGTAGTAATTAATGGATTTAAATACGCCGCTATCTGAGCTGAGGTAAAAGAGACTGTCAATGCGTTTGAAATTATAAAACTCTACACCACTTAAAGGGCTGTCAAAAGTTACCCCTCCGTCTTTAGTGCGATACAACCTATTGTCAATTATAACCGAGCCAGTATCGCAGTTTTTAAAGCCTATATCGTAAACTTCTTTTAAATATTCGCCATTATTGCCATCCGAATTTATCTGACTGAGAAGACTATTACTGCCCTTGTTTAAATTGATTTTTGCTTCTACCCTTGGGTCTAAGTTGCGCAAATAAACGTCAACGAAGCAAGTCGTGTCTACGGCGCGATTATACTCTCGGTGACTAAACTGGACGGGAAGGTTAGAAACGGTACTAATATGCTCTTGCCAGTTTAGACCATCATCGCGTGTCTCAAAAAATTTAGAATTTTCTTTTGCGATGCCTAAACCATACTCCATTTGGTTAAAAGGTAAATAGTCATTGTTATGGGCTTGTCCAAGTTCCGCTTGACTATTGATGAAGTTGTTGGGAACATAAAATATACTGTCAGCAGAAGTATTGGCTACGTAGGTAATGAATGCCCCGTCACTATTTCCCCAAAGAACTTTTTGATTACTGAGCGGTCTGAAAAAAGCTATATTCCCTAACGAGAAAGGCGTGAATGGCTTAAAACTATTGTACCACATTCGGCCATCGGAATACTCGTAGGAGCCAGCATTATAAACCTTACTGCGGTTAATCCACTGCATAGTGGTGTCTGCAAAAAGGAAGACATATGAAAGATTGTCTTCGCGGATAAACTGATCGCCAGGGGTGTAAAGATTAATAAAAGGCCTGTTGCGTGTAGAGATGTCATTCACTTGAAAAGTAGTGTCTTTATCAAGGTCATATTGATACAATTGCAGATCTACCTCAAAAAGAAAGCGCAAGCTATCTACTTGGTGATAATATAATGGAAGGGCCTTGCCAGGGTAGCGCTGAGGCCATTTAGTCATGGGCTTTAAAGTATCGGAATAGAGATGAAAAACAGAGCTATCAGATTTGCGGATTAAAGTTCGATAATCTTCATCTCCTAGGGCATAGGTGTAGTTGATGCTATCGCTGTGCCATACTAAACCGGAGTCGCTGGTCGTAAAGATCTTGCCTTGTGCATTTTGGAAAATCCAGAAATCAGGCTTTAAAAACCAAAAGTTTAAAAAATCGAGGCTTTTAATAAGAGACCAATTAGTGCCGCCATCGCGGGTAATGTATTTCCCTTTGGTGAATATTTTATTTGAAAGCACTTCCATTCTTGCTCCAGTAACAAAGCTATCGGTTTTTACCAAAGTATAATCAAAGGCCTGCAGGGTAGAGTCGTTTAGAAGCTCGAAACGATAGAGGTAGGGCTGTGCTACGTTAATTATTGCCGACTGATCGGGAAAGACATGTATGTCTGTGGGGTAGTGCGGTAAACCTTTAGGGGCTAATTGCTCATGTCTCAATGGTGTTTGAGCAATGGCAGTGAAACATAAAAACGACAAAAAAGTAATGAAGATTCTTTGCAGCATGCAATTAAGATTTACATTAAATTTAAGAATATTTTTTTGGATGTTTATTAATGAATGAGTGAGAGGCAAAGCATTGTAAGTTTACGGTGCCTTTATGCAGTGAGTATTGTCTTGGTCTTTGTCAATTTCCGTATGCTTTTGTCTCAAAATAGCAATTGTTTTAAGGTTGAGGCTTCTTCTGTTTCAATGACTTTAATAGCTAGGGGATTAAGAAGACTAAACCCACATGCATTTGTCATATAGGAGTCATTTTGAGTTTTGAAAAGCTCAGAGTGGCCTTCTAACATATCAAACTACCCCTTCTTAGGCCTATATCGTTCTTGATAAGGTTAAGCGTATAGTGTTGACGGAGTTCCTCCCCTTCTCAATTCAGAAGGTGAACTCCTCGTTAGGGTGCTCTGGAACTTAAATAGGCGAATATTACTGTAGTTTAAGACAGGGTTAAAGTGATTGTTAGTAGTCTGAACTCTGTCGTAATACTAAATAAAGTCCACCTAGGGCGAGTGTTTTCTTTGCCAAGTTGAGAAAGGCGACTAGACCATTTAAGAGCCAGAAGTTTAATCATTAGCGTGATTTGGCTTAATACTCAAAATGAAGTGGTCTCATTTCTTACTACTCATCGGTTCAATAGAAAAAGATCAAGCTAAGTGAAGTTTTTTCTCCTAGTGACCAGATAGAAAGGAACCTATGTCCGGCTTGGGCGTATAAGAGCCCAAAATTTAGATGTACCGAGGGCCGATTTTAGATCTTATAAAATCCCTTC
>JBNMPT010000179.1:0-3403 GCA_051277025.1 Roseivirga sp.
ACGCAATTTATTTATTCACCTTATGTAAATGAAGAAAATGAAGAATTAGTTCACGCCAAAATTAATTTAGTAAAACCTTAACGTTTAAATTGTTGAGCCTTATTTCACGAGATTAAAAGTGTCTCTTTGACATTTTTAAAAGTTCATCTAAGCGGATGTTCAATCCTTGAACTTGAGAGTGTGAATATGGCCTGAGTAGAATTTGTTTGATATTATGCTTAATAACAGTCGAGACTTTGTAGGGTATTAATTGGACGGTTGCTCCATGTTTAAAACTTTTGCTAAAAGCTACCGATTACAGTGAATGCCGACAGTTGAAATTATTTAGCCAAGCGATAATGTGACTGGGTTAAGCCACTGCTGTAAGATTGAGATTTTAGTAATTCCAATGCTTTCTTTGGGTAAGCTGTGTTAAATAGAGAGGTACCCGCGCCTAATAGAACAGGTATCACGGAAAGGATAATTTCATCAATTAAACCCGCCTTTAGCATCATGTTTACAATTTTCGCACCGCCGTCGCAATAGATGTTTCTGCCTTTTTCAGTTTTGAGTTTTGTTACTAAGGCTTTTAAATCACCATCATAAAAATGCAGATTGTCTGTGCTTTTTTTCTTTTGACGGGTGATAACATAAGTCACCTTATTGCCATGTGGGTATTCATAACCTTGATCAATTACCCATTGATAGGTTTTTCTACCCACTAGCACGGTATCAATGGAATTTACGAAAGAGGTATAACCATAATCCTCTCCTTCTAAGTGCATCTTATCTAAAAAGCTGAGGTCATTATTGGGGCCAGCGATAAAGCCGTCGAGAGAAGAGGAGATATAGAGAATGACCTTTCGCATAATAATTGATTTAAAAATCGGCAAATTAGGCATAAAAAAAAGGCCCGCTTGAGGCGGACCTTAAAATTCTTAGTAATAGATACTTAAAAACCAAAGGCGTAATATTTCTGACGACCATTTGGTAGAACACCGGAAATAATTACCGGTCGGTCTTTAATAATTTCTATGCCCGCTTTATTAATGTCTTCCACGGTTTTAATGGCTTGTTGATTAATTTGGGTGATAATAAAACCGTTGGGAATATCTTGTTCTGCAAGAATACCAGTATTGGTCTCAATAATCTTAACCCCGTACTTTAAGCGATAGCTATTTTTTTCCTGCCCATTAATCTCCCGGAAGCGGCCTCCTAAAAGAGTTAGAAATTCGAGATCTTCTTTTTTAATGCGTTTGGTGGTGCCGTTTACGTTTCTCAGAATAACCTCAAAATCCCTTTCGGCATTGTCTCGCAATACTTTTAATGAAATTCTCTCTCCGGGTCTCTTGCTACCAATAATCTCTTGAAGTTCACTACTCTTAGTAATATTGCGCGAGTTCACTGCTAAAATAATATCACCTTTTTCTAAGCCAGCTTCCTCGGCAGCGCCATTTTCACTTAGCCCACCGATATAAACTCCAGCACTGACCTTAACGTCTAATTCATCCGCTAAACGTTGGTTTAAATCGGAGATATTTACCCCAATAAAGGCACGTTGCACGGTTCCATATTCCTTCAAATCGCGCACCACTTTAGAGGCTAGATTGCTAGGTACGGCAAAAGAGTATCCTTCAAAAGAGCCAGTATGTGTGCTAATCGCACTGTTAATTCCCACCAACTCGCCCCGGGTGTTTACCAAAGCGCCACCGCTATTTCCCGGGTTAACGGCCGCATCGGTTTGAATAAAGGATTCTATCGCTGCGCGTTCATCAATAACGCCAATGTTGCGTGCTTTAGCACTTACTATTCCCGCTGTTACCGTAGAAGTTAGGTTAAAAGGATTACCAACTGCTAAAACCCATTCACCTACCCGTATGTTGTCGCTATTACTAAAACTTAAATAGGGAAGTTCGGAAACTTCATCAACGATTTTTAATAGGGCAATGTCTGTCGTAGGATCAGCTCCAACGACTACCGCTTTGTAATCTTCTCCAGAATTTAGACTTACTAAAATCTCTTCTGCCTTATCAATTACATGGTTATTTGTAACGATATAGCCATCACTGCTAATAATTACGCCCGAACCGGTGCTTAATTGCATACGTTCATTAGCACCGTTTTGGGGACTACCAAAAAAGAAATCTAAGGGACTTTGTACTTGATTATATGCCGCTCTAACGGCAGTTTTTACGTGCACTACCGAGTTGATACTTTTTTCAGCGGCCATTACAAAATCAACGGCGGGTGAAGCGCGGTTATAATTGATTTGTTTTACTTGGTTTGATGCTGGCGTTTCGATATATGTGCGCACCTCGGCTTGTTCAAAAAACATTTTATAAGTACCAAGACTTATAAATCCACCTAGGGCAGAAACTAAAATGATTTTTATAATACTCTTCATATCCTCCGTTCTTCTTTAATTTGCAATAATTAATTTCAATAACTATTCCAGCTATCAAACTATTGTAGCGTATTAGTTAGCTTTAACGACAATTTAACAGCCTCTTGAAAGCAATCACTTTTTATAAGTACCAAGGTACAGGTAATGACTTTATAATGATTGATGGGCGGGAAGAAATTCCGTCTTTTAGTCAGAATGACATTGCACAACTCTGTCATCGCCGTTTTGGAATTGGTGCGGATGGTTTAATTATTCTTGCTCCTCATTCCGAGCTCGATTTTCGCATGATCTACTACAATAGCGATGGCCGCGAAAGTACTATGTGCGGAAATGGTGGCAGATGTATTGCTCGCTTTGCAGCAGATTTGCTAGCCGTAGGCGAAAAAATGAAATTTATGGCCATTGACGGAGAGCATCAAGCGTCTTTATTTGGCGATGAAGTAGCTTTACAGATGATTGATGTAGAAGAGATTTCTACTCTGGGTGATGAATATTTTGCTGATACAGGTTCTCCTCATCACATTGCTTTCGCAGATGAGTTAGTAGAAATGGATCTTATTTCACAGGCGCGCGCGATTCGTTATAATGATCACTATCGCCAAGAAGGAGTGAATGTGAATTTTGTAAAAGTGGATGACAATGTGTTAAGCATGCGTACTTACGAAAGAGGAGTAGAAGATGAAACGTATAGCTGTGGAACCGGCGTTACTGCCGCTGCAATTATTGCACATGCCGCTGGAAAAATAAATATTCAATCAGTAGAAGTGCAAACCAGAGGGGGGAATCTAAAGCTAAGTTTTAGCCTTTCGGCAGATGGTAAATATCAAAACATTTGGTTACAAGGACCAGCGACTTACGTTTATAAAGGCGAAATACCTTGTTAAGGCTGCAGGGAGAACATATCAAACTGCGTGCTCTTGAGCCGGAGGATCTGGACCGGCTGGAGAGCTGGGAAAATAACCCTGAAAATTGGCGCTATTCCCAGCAACAAGTGCCTTTTTCTAAGCATATTCTCAGGGC
>JBNMPT010000180.1:0-3341 GCA_051277025.1 Roseivirga sp.
TTTTCAAGAGCCCTGAGGGCTCCTTTTATCAAAAACTGCAGATTAAATGAGACTATTAGTAATTCTTTTTCTAAGCTTTAGTGCTGTCCACGCGCAAGACTTAAAAGCCTATCAAATCTATAATTCGACTGGTACCGCCATCTCCTTTAGCCAGATGGTTGAAGAACTAGGCGAGGCGGATATAGTGCTCTTTGGTGAACTGCACAATAACCCAATCTGCCATTGGTTGCAATTTGAATTAAGTACTGCGCTGCTTGAAAAAAACCCTAAGCTCAGTCTGGGTGCAGAAATGTTTGAGCGCGATAATCAAGAGCCCTTAAACTTGTACCTTAAAGATAGCATAAATGCTGAGGGCTTAGATAGCTTAGCGCGTTTATGGCCCAATTATGAAACCGACTATAAAGGTTTGGTAGATTTCGCTAAGGAAAATGGGCTGCCTTTTGTTGCTACTAATGTTCCGCGAAGATATGCCAGCATGGTTTATCGTGGAGGCTTTGAGAGCTTGGATACTTTAAGCGACGAAGAGAAAAATTGGCTGGTTAGTTTACCCATGCCCTATGATGCCGAATTACCTGGCTATATAGAAATGTTAAAAATGATGGGAGGACACGGTGGTGATAATCTGCCCAAGGCCCAAGCGCTTAAGGATGCGACAATGGCTTTTTCCATCTTGGAAAACCAGGAAAGAAAAGGAGTATTCTTACACTTTAATGGTGACTATCACTCTAAAGATTTTGAGGGTATCCAGTGGTATTTAAAAGAAGAAAAGAAGCGACTAAATGTAAAAACCATTAGCACGCAAATTCAAAATAGCGTTGATAACTTAAGCGAAGAAAATGCCGGACATGCCGATTATACTTTAGTTATTGACGGACAGATGACGAATAGTTATTAATATTTAAAACGTAAACGATATGGAAATTCACCTACAAAAAGGAATAGGCGAGGTTCGCTTTGGAATGACAAGAGCAGAGGTTGAAAAAGTGATCGGTAAACCCGATGTTGAAAAACTTGACTCTGAGGATCCTAACGAACTGATTTGGGAGTTCAATGATTTAAAACTTCGTCTCACATTTTACGAAAACGAAAACCATCGCATGGTTTACATTCGTGGTTCACATGCTAACATGAGCCTCAATAAGCACGTTTTTATTGATCAAAAAATTGACAAAGTACTGAGCCAGATAGATTCAGATTTAGAGGCTTGGGAAGTTGATGATCAAGATTTATTCACGGCCTATTTTAATGAGAAAAACTGGTTCAGTTTTAATGTAGAATACCAGCGAATTACTGACTTTGAAATGGGCGTTCCCCTGGATAGTGAGGAAAGCTATCTCTGGCCAAAATAGGCCCCTAAATATTGAAAGTCACCTTTGCTTAGGGCTACTCCGTGAATTACAGTGCCACTGATTTTTATAACTATTACAGAGAATGCTATAAACTCGATTATAAAGAGTTCGCAGTGGACAATGTATTAACCTGAGTTCGACCTATAATTATAGCCTTATATTTCAGGTCGAACTCAGGTTATTAGCGGCACTATCAATAGAAAAGACTCCAGTCTTGCTATTCTATCCCATTTAACTTAGTAGTTTCCGGCATTTAAGAGCGTATTTACCATATTAAGGCGGTATTATCCAAGACCCTCTTATTCCTCCTTCTTAAAATAAGCGGCGATAGCTTCTTGCACCAAATCCGATTCATAACCACGCATTTGTAAATAAAGCCTTAGCTTTTGCTTGCGTATATATTCATCGGTACCCTTAGTAAGTGGCCAGCGTTTTTCGGTGAGTCGCTCTAGGTTTTGCCAATAAATTTCCGGGTCAATTTCGCTAAAAGCTTTCTTTAAAACGTAGTCGCTTAAATGATGTGGGTAAAGGGCTTGCTTAATTTTATAACGTCCCCATTTCTTAATGGAGAACTTACCACGCACAAAGGCACGCGCAAAGCGCTCCTCATCAAGGAAACGCTCTTGTATCAACTCGGAAATCAGGCTCTCTACGGCCTCCGAATGAAAACCATAGGAATAAATCTTATCTCGGCATTCTTGCTGGCTACGCTCACGATAAAGACAAAAGCCACGTATTTTCTCACCGGCCTCCTTTAGATCATAAATATGTTTAGAATCACTCTCCACCAGCAGCTTCCGCTTCATGATCGATGCGCAATATTGTGCGAAAGGCCACAAATTTATCGCGAAATTTTGCCACATGCTCGGCTTGCAATTTTGGAGCATATACGTCCCTATACAAGTCTAAAGTTTCTAAATTACGCACTCTGTACTGGATAGAATAAGTTATTCCCTGCTCCTCTTCTACCATAACTTGGCAGAGTAGATTATCTAGAAATAAGCCCGTTGAAAGCACCGCTGGAATGTGCACTTCCTTCATCCATTTTAACCAATCGTCGTGAACATCGGCCTCAATATTTACCGTTACGTTGTAGATATACATACTCTAATTTAATTGATCGCCTCTTAAACTGCGATAGCTTGTGCGCGCTTCAGCAGCGAAGAAACTATCGCTATAACTAATAAAAATTTTCTCAAAATACTCCATGGCCATTTCTGTATCATTGAGCTGCTTCCAATGCAAATTGGCCAATCTGTAAAGAGCATCATCTGCTAAAATATCTTCCTTATGATTGACCACTATTGCTTCCCATGATTTCTCTGCCTCGGCAAGCTTATTCTGCTTAAAGCAAATATCTCCTTTCATTAAAAGGGCTTCATCCAAAATAGGATGATCAGGGAAGGCCACATCCAATAAATTTAAAAAGAAGAGTGCCGAATCGAGTTTTCCGCGATAGTAAAACAAATCCGCTTTAGCGTAAGTCTCCAAAGCCTCGGTATTGGAGTCTAGGGCCATATTATCGGTAATTAATAAAGAATACTGCATCGCATCATTGGCAATGAGCTTAGAAGTTGACTCTTTAAGAATCTTAAAAATGCCCTGTGACCATTGAAAGTCACCCACATAATAAGCCGCCTTCGCCCTTTTAAACTTAGCCTCTTGTCCTATGGGGGAGCGTTCCAAAAGTTTTTCCGCTTTGCGGTAAAAAATTATGGCATCCCAACGGTGACCTTGGTAAAGCAATAAGTCGGCATAGGCTATCTGTCCACGCGCGATATCTTCTAGTCCTAAGTAAGCCTTGGTAAACATCCCTACCAATATTTGCTCGGCGGTATCCTGCTGATCTAAGCGATACGCGTAAATATCGGTCAAACCTAAAATTACTTCACCTTGATAAGGATCTCCATAAAAAGCGCGACGGTATTTCTCATATTCCTCGGCCAATTTTAACCAGTCTCGATCATCAGGAACATCCATAGCACTCTGCTC
>JBNMPT010000181.1:0-3323 GCA_051277025.1 Roseivirga sp.
TTAGCGATCATAAAGGCAGAAATAAATTAAAGGGGATGACTTTTTCATAAACCAATATCTTTGCTTAGCGAAATTTTATTTTTTTGAACTTAAACATTCTTTTTCCGTTAACCACAAAAACAAATGCCATGAAAAAAACACTTTTAACCTTAAGTCTAGGTTTTTTCCTAGCAGCCTGCAATCATAATTCCGTAGCACAGGATGCGGCTAGTGAGAATATTGAAGACATAACCGCAAAAACAGAGATGACAAAATCATTCTACGACTTTAAAGTAATCGATATTAACGGCGAAGCTTTTGACTTATCTAGCCTAAAAGGCAAGAGAGTTTTAGTGGTAAATACCGCTTCTGAATGCGGTTATACTCCTCAGTATAAGTCATTGCAAGAACTATACGAAAAACATGGAGGTGATAAATTCACTGTCATCGGTTTTCCTTGTAATCAATTTGGAGGACAAGAGCCAGGTAGTAATGAAGAGATCAAATCCTTCTGCGAGAAGAACTTTGGGGTGAGCTTCCCTATGATGGATAAGGTGAATGTAAAAGGTGATGCAGTGCATCCTTTATACGATTGGTTAACCGAGGAAGATTTAAATGGAGTTGATGGAGCGCGCGTAAGTTGGAACTTCAATAAATTTTTGATTGATGAAAATGGCAATTGGGTCGCTCATCACGGCAGCAGTAAAAGCCCGATGTCTGACGAGATTATAGCCTTTGCAACCGGCAAATAGTACTATATATTTAGCTACGAAGAAGCGTCATTGTTAAAAGCAATCGACGCTTTTTTTATTTCTACTAACTAAGGGAAGAGAGCGAGGCGATTTGATTAATTTTGCCTCATGGAATTGAATGGAAAAAAAGTAGCTTTTCATACACTCGGCTGTAAATTAAACTTTTCAGAGACATCAACAATTGCCCGCGACTTTAAAGATAAAGGCTTTGCTCAGGTAAGCTTTGACGATAAAGCCGAAGTTTATGTGATTAATACCTGTTCGGTTACTCACAATGCAGACAAAGAATGTAAATACTGGGTAAAAAAGGCGAATACTGCTAACCCGGATGGTTTAGTAGTGGTAGTGGGTTGCTATGCCCAGCTTCAACCGCAAGAGATAGCGGCCTTTGAAGGAGTCGATTTAGTTTTAGGCGCTACCGAAAAATTTAAGGTGACCGATTATTTAGACTCCCTCACTAAAAGTGATAAAGGAGAGGTTCATTCTTGTGAAATTAATGAGGCAGACTTTTATGTAGGAGCCTACTCATTTGGCGATCGTACCCGTGCTTTCTTAAAGGTTCAAGACGGTTGCGATTACAAATGTACTTATTGCACCATTCCTTTGGCACGCGGCATTTCACGCAGTGATAACTTAGAAAATGTTGTGAATAATGCGCGCGAAATAGTAGCGCAAGGCGCCAAAGAAATTGTGCTTACCGGGGTTAACATTGGCGATTACGGAAAAGGAGAGTTTGGCAATAAAAAGCATGAGCACACCTTTTTAGAACTGGTGCAAGAGTTAGATAAAGTAGAGGGGATTGATCGCTTCCGCATTTCATCGATTGAACCAAATTTATTGAAAGATGCGACGATTGCTTTTGTTGCGCAGTCAGAGCGTTTTGTGCCTCACTTCCATATTCCACTACAAAGCGGCAGTAACAAGATTCTTAAGAAGATGAAGCGTCGCTATTCGCGCGATTTATATGCGGAAAGAGTAGCGCGCATTAATGAGCTTATGCCTCATGCGGCCATCGGTGTTGATGTTATTTGTGGTTTTCCGGGTGAGAGTGAAGAAGACTTCCTAGAGACATATAATTTTATTAATAGCCTAGAAATAAGCTACCTGCATGTTTTTACCTATAGTCAACGCCCCAATACAGAGGCGGATGAGATGGAGAATCAAGTTCCTTATAATATTCGTAAAAAGCGCTCAAAAATGCTGCGCGTATTAAGTGCTAAAAAACGTCGTTCTTTTTACGAGGCCCAGTTAAATACCCAGCGTTCGGTGTTATTTGAGGATAATATGAAAGAGGGATATATCACTGGTTTTACGGAGAATTATGTAAAGGTAAAAAGTCCTTGGAATCCCCATTTGGTAAATCAGAAAGCGAAAGTTAAACTCACAAATATTGGTGAAGATGGTTTTGTGCGTTTCGACTACCTAGAAGAGCTGCCAATTTTGGCCTAAACTGTTGCAGTAACAATTCAATATCGTTTCAAGCCGATTTTAAGAAAAATCGCTAGAAATGGATGATCCGATAAGGAGAATAAGTATAAAATATTGATTAAAATGAAGAAAGAGGAACTAGCGAAAATTCTTATTGCTACAGAAGCGATAGCCCTAAGAGCCGGTCGTTTTATTTTAGAGCAAAGACAAGCTGTAAGTACCGATATGATTGAGACGAAGAGTCTTAATAGCCTTGTTTCTTATGTAGATAAAGAGGCGGAGAAAATGATTATTGCGGCCCTAAAAGATTTGGTGCCAGGTGCCGGTTTTATTGCCGAAGAAGGCACGCTTGCCCAAAAGGGAGAGCATTATAATTGGATTATCGACCCTTTAGATGGCACTACAAATTTCCTTTATGAAGTTCCCGTTTTCGCCGTTAGTATAGCACTCGCTTCTGCAGATGGGATAGAAGTAGGAGTGGTTTATGAATGTGGAAGAGACGAGTTATTTAGTGCTTATCGCGGTGGTGGAGCTACTATGAACGGAAAGCCGATTCAAGTTGCCTCCCAAGAAACGATTAAAGATTCCTTATTAGCGACCGGTTTTCCCTATTATGATTTTGATAGGATGCAAGAATTCAATAGTTTCTTATCCAAATTATACCCTAATAGTCGTGGTATTCGCCGCATGGGATCTGCTGCCACAGATATGGCTTATGTTGCCTGCGGACGCTTTAATGCTTATTTCGAATATGGCCTTAGTTCTTGGGATATAGCAGCGGGTATTTTATTGGTTCAGGAAGCGGGAGGGAAGGTCTCCGATTTTAAAGGCGGGGACAACTACCTTTTTGGTTCAGAAATTATCGCTTCATCTGCGAAAATTTACGATGAATTTTCAGCGCTGCTGCAAGAGCATTTACCCAGTAAAGCTTAGTTTATGGCAGCCATTGTTTATGCCAGCTATTGGATAAGGTAGTTTCCCATTGACGTTTCAACTGGCCTTTATTTTCTATGAGGTTATTAAAGACAATGGTGTTTTCACCAATTTCACCAGCTTCTAGGGCAGCCCGAAAGTCTACCATGTGAATTATTTCAATCAGAAGGTTTCCATCGCGGAAAGCAATCTGGGTTCGATCTAGGAGGGATATAGATAACTCCGTTTCTA
>JBNMPT010000182.1:0-3319 GCA_051277025.1 Roseivirga sp.
GTAATAGACGGCCGCAGTTGTAGCCGCAGTGTAACCAAGCAAATACGGGTGGAAAATAAGATTTCTCTTCAAGAAAGAGATTGGTTAAGCGATTACCAACTTTATCCTAACCCAGCACGTAGCAGCTTTAAACTGCACAGTCCTAGCATGGATTGGAGCGACTATCGTTTCACTTTGGTAGATGCTCAGGGCAGATTAGTACTCGACAGAAAAGGTGACAAAAATGCTCTGCAAGAGTTTAGTACGCAAAAACTAGCCGTCGGCCTTTATCACTTTATGATTTATCAAGATTCACAGCTTATTGCAATCGAAAAGCTTGTGCTAAAAGACTAAGTCTATAAACAAATATTAATGCAAAAAGCAGCTCATTATGAGCTGCTTTTTTTTTGAAATACTGCCAGTGCAACTACCTCATATTGTGAGCCGTAGTGCATGAAAAAAAATTAGAGTTACCTCTTGATCCGCTTCTATCGCCGATATTAGGCTTTACCTGATTTTTTTAATCTCTTCTCTTCTTTCTTTTCTTTTGGAGTCTTAGTCGCGTCTTTTTTCACGCTTTTCTTTGAATCTTGTCCTTTACCCATGATATTCCTTTTTTTTTAATGTTAATGATTACTTCTTCAGCCCAGCGAGGTCTATAATGATGACTATAAACCTCATCCTTGAAAACTTCATCTTTTCTAATCCTATTCGCTAGACCAAAGATAGTCTCACGATTAGTAATTTATTTAACAAATATCTAAAATTTTACAGTGTTTCGGAAACTGATCTAAAGAAGTTATCTAAACCACCCTCATCACCAGCTTTGCCCTTTACACTGTGCCTTCCTGCCTTTCAATAAGCTATCAATTCAAATGATAGTGCCCGTAACTTTGCTGTCAGCTTGACGAATCCCCGCAAGCCCTTTTTCTCAGCTTCCCTTTTCCTCTTCCTGATTTTGCAGAGCTAGCTCTGTCTTGGTGAAAATAAGACCACCATCGCGACGCACGACAAATGTTTCGGCTGCCCTTTCTGAATTAGAGAGATAAAAATACCAGAGAGCGACACATATCAAGGAAATGAGATAAATAAACCAATTATGAAAGCCAATTTCTCTTGCTACTAATTGAGTCACTAAAGTAAAAAACCCATTCGCTACGGCCAAAATAAGCAGCTGCAGCTTAAAGAGTTTAATTACTGAACTGCGATGTTTAAATAAATGCCGAAAACAATGGAGCGTATAAACTAAAATAAATACCAAAAACAACTCATAAGTAAAAGTCAATACGACCGATCCCGATAAAGCTTCATTTTGAGAAAAAAGACTACTTAAAGAGGTGCTATTTTGACCAGTTCCTATTAAGCTTCCCATAATATTGATCAGCATAAGAGTTTCTAAAAGCACAAAAACACTAAGCCAACCACCAATTTTAATGCGCTGCTCCTTTACCCACGACTCTACTGGTGGGTCTACCTTCTCAAGCTGCTTCTTAATTATTTGATGGAAGAGAAAAGCCCCAAAAATGAGCCCTAAAATGTAGACCACTATCGCAAAGGCATTTTCAAAACCTGCCTCATCCTCTAGGGCAATAATTTCCTTATTACTAGACAGTAACCCAAAGCTAGCCGAAGCCGGTTTACTGAGCTCATAAGATATGTTCTCCAACATTTCATCATGATCCCGCACAAAGCGATCGTAATCCTCCGCGGCTATCTCATTACTACTGGTTTTATAAACCTGCCTAATTACCAGGCGGCGATTATTATCAAAAACCTTCTCATTATAAGTGTAATTATAGCCATTTCCTTCAATACGTTTCAAATTTTCCTTTACCGTCCAAGGGCTTGGCAGTATTAGAATGCGATTATAAATAAAATCTTGAGGATAATTTAGGTAAAGAGGAGCGCTGCGGTTTTTATCGTCATTATAGCTCAGCATGTTTCTTAACTGAGAATTTATAAAAAGTGTCTTCCAGGTACCCTCTTCTAAAGTCCACAAGCTATCAATCTCATAGGTCTCCTTTACTTTTATAATATTCGCTTCGCGGTCATCATCTATCTCTAACAAGCCAATGCTGCGAATATGCGGATAAGTATAGCTGAAGTACTTTTTATAATTCTCGGTAATCACATCTACACTATTCCCGAGAAAATAAGCACGAATATTATCTGCCTCTATGCCTTCAAAGCGAGAGTCAACCTCTAGTTTAGATGGATCAGACCCCTCTGTCTCGGCTACCGTAAATCTTTCTGTGATTTCAATCCTCCCCTCATTTTTCTGAAAAATTGTAGCAAGACCATCAGTACTATCGGTTATTAAAAGACCTTTTCCGTAAGCGGGGAACGTCATATTTAGATACTGATTACCAATATTACTTAAGGTCGGGTCAATAAAAACCGAATCGTCCTTATATTTTGCCATCACCACGCAATGATTGAACAAATAAGGTGAAACCTCTTCCTCTTTTAAAGCTCCGCGTAAATTGGTATTCACCAACATGGGGGCCGCACTAACGCCTATTCCTTGTAACAGTCCCACCAAAAGCAAACTTTTATCCTTACAATCGCCATAGCGGTTTTCATATACACCCACACTTGAATGAGGTTTAAAGGCATTGATACCATTTTCAAAACCTAAATAGCGCACTTCATCCTGCACAAAGCGACTGAGTTTAGTGATTTTTTCCGCCATGGTTTCCTCGCCAGCCGTTAAGTCTAGCGCTACATTGCGCAAATATTTAGCTTCATCACTAGCAATGGTGTACCAAGGCAGCAGCTTTTGCGCTAATTCTCCCCAGCTGCTATAATTACTAATCACCACACTTTGTCGGCTATCAAACCAAGACGGTTCATCCTGATAAAATTGATGCTTTTCGCTTTCCTTAATAGTCCAACGCATTTCAGTATTAGCCCCTTTTTTTGTGATTTTAGGAGAAGGTGCCTCATTCGCTAAAAAGTACTGCGGCAATTTCTTGGTCGGGGCCAAGATGCGTAATAAGGTAAGCCCCACTGGACTGACATTTTGAAAATACTCCACTGCAAAATAATGCCCTTTAAAAAGCGGATTAGTCCCCTTACGGGTGAAGGAATATTCCAAAATATCACCAGGTCTAACATCTTCTAAATTAAATATCACCGAAAAGGTACTATCATAAAGAAGGCGATCTCTACTTGATTCTTTGCGGATCTCCTGAGGGATTTGTCGCTCTAAAGTGGAGATTACTTCTGTTCCGCGATGAAGCTGAATTTTATGGAAAGACAAGCTTTCATAAGATGGATCATAACTTACCTCTATGTTACTAAGCTTGTTTACCGCCTCAGGCGTTTCAAGCTTAAAAGC
>JBNMPT010000183.1:0-3239 GCA_051277025.1 Roseivirga sp.
GGCTGCTCTACTGAGTATAACCCCCTTCTTTGCCATCTTCCTTTACTTTCGTCTCGAAGACCTTTTAATACTCACCTACGTTAGCTTTTTGTTACTGGTAATATTAATTCGTGAGATTATTAAGGATCTAGAAGCCCTTAAAGGAGATGTAATTATAGGCTACCCCACCCTGCCCGTAACTCTTGGTATTAAACGCACTAAGTGGTTAGTTGCTTTTTTCACACTAGCCAGTCTATTGCCTGCCTCGCTAATTTTCAATAAAGTTGGCTTTAATGGAATTGGATACTTTTTAAGTGTGGGGCTAGCTGGATTGTTCTTTAGTGCAGGCTTATTAGCTTTCGCAGAAAAGCGCGAACACTTTCACTATCTCAATCATCTGTATCGTCTGCTTATTATTGGCGGCATCTTAAGCCTGGTGCTTATTGGTTGAAGCCTAGTGATCAATACTCATTTTTTAGACCGTCCCGAAAAGTTCAGTAGCTCATAATTTCGGGCTTTAGTTTTTAACTCACCCAAAATCATCCTTATCTTTGGGGTAAATCACAAATTTCACTATGTCCTCTCAAAAAGATTATATCGAAAAAAATAAGGAGCGCTTTGTAGAAGAACTCTTTACCCTTTTAAAAATTCCGAGTATTTCTGCAGACAGCACCTATCATGGTGATGTAATGAAGGCTGCCGAAGTGGTATCTGAAAGTTTAAAATCTGCCGGAGCCGATAAAGTGGAAATCTGTCCTACCCCTGGCTTCCCTATAGTTTATGCCGAAAAAATGGTGGACCCTAGTCTGCCTACTGTGCTGATTTACGGACACTATGATGTTCAACCACCCGATCCGCTAGAGCTATGGGAAACGAAGCCTTTTGAACCGGAAATTCGCAAGACAGCTAAACATCCAGACGGTGCTATTTTCGCTCGTGGCGCCTGCGACGACAAAGGTCAAATGTTTATGCATGTGAAAGCCTTAGAGGTAATGAATGCCACTGGCACCCTTGCCTGCAACGTTAAATTTATGATTGAAGGAGAAGAAGAAATAGGCTCCGAAAATTTAGCTTGGTACGTAGAGCGCAATGTCGAAAAGCTCAAGGCAGATGTGATCTTAATTTCCGACACCGGTATGCTGGCGAACGACACACCAAGTATTACTACTGGTTTAAGAGGTCTTAGCTATGTAGAAGTAAAAGTGATCGGACCAAATCGCGATTTACACTCGGGCCTTTACGGCGGAGCAGTAGCCAATCCCATTAATATTTTAAATAAAATGATTGCCAGTCTTCAAGACGATAATAATCATATTACCATTCCTCATTTTTACGAAGATGTTCAAGAGTTAAGCGAAGCGGAAAGAGAGGCGATGTCTAAAGCACCCTTTAGCTTAACGGATTATAAAGATGCTTTAGAACTTGGTGACATTTATGGTGAGCTCGGCTACAGTACACCCGAGAGAGCCTCGATTAGACCAACACTAGATGTGAATGGCATTTGGGGTGGCTATATGGGTGAAGGCGCTAAAACTGTGATCCCATCATGGGCAAAAGCAAAAATATCTATGCGTTTAGTACCGCATCAAGATCCTGATAAAATCACGCAACTTTTCAAAGAACATTTCGAAAAGATTGCACCACCAGCCGTTTCCGTAGAAGTAACTCCCCATCACGGTGGCTTACCCTACGTTTCTCCTACCGATGACCCTGGCTATAGAGCAGCAAGCAAGGCCATGGAAGAAAGCTTTGGTAAAACACCCGTTCCTGTGCGCAGTGGAGGAAGTATACCTATTGTTGCCTTATTTGAGCAGCAGCTAGGCTTAAAATCAATCTTAATGGGCTTCGGTTTGGATAGTGATGCCATTCATTCTCCTAATGAGCATTATGGTTTATTTAACTATTATAAAGGCATTGAAACCATTCCTTTATTCTTTAAGCATTTTAAAGAGAATAACTAAAATCCTTATTAAATAACCATCAAGCGAAAGCGGGATTTTTTAAATACAATAACAATTACAGAGCGGCAAAAACAGCCGCTTTGTTTGTTTTAAGACGAAGCGTATTTTTTTTACCTTGAACACAAATCTTCCGCATGAAAAAATTAATATTCTGTCTTCTGCTAGGTCCTCTTTCAATTTCTGGGCAGCAACCTTTTGGCAAAGACGCTACCTGGCATTTTACCTATCTTGAAATACCCTATTATGGTTATTTAGAAATAAGCTATTCTAGTGATACCATTATGAAAGGGCTTAATTGGCAAAAATTCAGCGTGTCGGGACTTAGTGAAGTCAGAATAGGACCCCTTCAAGGAGATATTTTACAAGATACCGTAAACAGAGACCCAATTTACTTGCACAGCAGAAACGATTCTGTTTTCAGGATGCTGCCCGATACTAGCGCCCAGTTACTCTTCGATTTCAATACGCAAACTGGAGGCAGCTGGCAATACGACCAAGACACGCTCTTTAATGAATGCTCTGATCCCTCAATTGCCACGGTGCTTGACATTGGCTTTGACACCATTAACGGACAAATTGCTCAATATTGGCTGGTAGAGTCAAGTATGGATACCATAATAAGCCCTTGGGACACCACCTATCGTTGCTCTGCGCCTTCTTGCCTGACTGGTAAAATCTATCGAGACTTTGGTTTACTATTCTACCGCACATTATTTAAACCTCTAGACAATTATTGCGGTAATGATCATATAGATTGGCTGCATAGTTTTGACCTTCGTTGCTTCTCCAATACTAATCTTTCTCTAAACTTCACCAGTCAAGATTGCGATTATTGGCCGCGAATTAGTATCGATGAAATAGAATTAATTCCATTAGAACTCTATCCTAATCCTAGCAATGGAAGCGTATTTATCGAAACCAATTTAGCCATAGAAAAAATAGTTATTCTCGATAGTCGTGGTCGTAAACTTTCCATCTCTTACGGCAGTAAACATATTCAATTACCCCAACAAAGTGGTTTATACTTTTTGTGTATTCACCTAAAAAACCAACCGCTGAGGCTGAAGAGAATTATTAAACAATAGCAGTAATAATCGAATTACATTAGATTAATTATAAGCTAGTTATTTTCACCCCTCCCCAGCCCTCTTAATTAACACCGAAAAGTTTCCCTTACTTGCAAAAAGACCTGCCAATCTTATCTCCGAGCATTCCTCGGGGCAAGCTTAAAACTTGACTGTGAATTTGGTTTAAGGATGTTTTCGTTTAAACGAATATTTGCCTAATACACCACATTTT
>JBNMPT010000184.1:0-3162 GCA_051277025.1 Roseivirga sp.
ACTGCTAGTGGAAGCATGATAAAGTATTAACCTGAGTTCGACCTAAAATTATAGCCTCAGATTTTCAATAAAAGGAAAAGACTAGTCTGGATCGTGCAGCTGTAGCGGGCTACAGCAAATGAGCTAGCTGCAGGATTTTCGCTTTTATTGGAAAAAACTTGTAAGCCTCTTCTAAAAAGCAGTTTTTGGCGCCTTAGCCCTTCGCAATAGCCCGCTATTGCTTCAGTGCTTCGGCTTAAAACCCACTATTTATAAGAGGTCTGAGGCCTAATTTTACGCCGAACTCAGGTTATTAAGCTCTGCAGGAGGCCTACTGCCCATGAATACTGCTCTGACTTAATGTTTAAGCACTTCTTCTCCAATCGCCCAAAGCCGATTTCTCTGTTGTAATGCCTCCAAAATTGATCCTTTCTTGATCGTGAAAACTTTGTTGGGCTCCTTCTAAAACCTTTGGGACATCCCTAGCTAAGCTCTATCTTTACCATTCAGGCTGCCCTTATCAATTGAAGGCAATATTTACCTTAACCGCTGTACTCAATGAAGATAGCTGTGAAATTAAAAAGCATAGTTAACACATTCTTTATCCTGATAATATGCACGAGTTGTGTTTTTTTCCAGAACAGCATCAAGCTTACTGTTGAAGAGCAAAACTTGGCTGAGTTCAATCTTTTTATAGCTGACTTTGAAAGCAACTTTATCTATTTAAATAAGAAGAAAGAACTGTTTGATTGCGTTAAATCAACTTACCGAGAAAAAGTTTCCACCATCGCTAGTGTCGAAAACCACATCAAGTTTTACGAAACCTTATTAAATGAACTTTATGATAGCCACATTCACCTCAACCCTAATACGGAAGAGTCCTATCGTTTAGAAGCCCCGATTTTCGTAAAAACTGCGAATCAAAAAACCACTATCACCAATGTTTGGCAAACACAGTTAGCAACAGGGCCCAGAGAGAATATCATTGGAGCAGAAATCCTAAGCCTTAATGGACTTGATTTTCAGAGAATAATTGACCAATTCCCTACGGTTTGTCAAGACAAAAATAATGAGGAAATCAGAAATTGGATTTCCAACAAAGTTTTAGCAGGCAAAAGAAATGAACCAAGGGTTTTAAAAGTAAAGCTCGCCACCGGAGAATTGATTGATTTTAATTTAGATGATTTGGAAATAAGAAAAGAGAACTATTTTATCACTCCCAAAATCATTGATGACAAAATCGGCTATGTTAGAATAAACAACACCTTAGGAAACGAAGAGTTAGTAAAAGAGTTTGATAGAATAATGAAAACTCTTTACTCCACTGAAGCGCAGATACTAGACTTGAGGAATACTCCTGATGGAGGTAATACCCAAACTGCCACGCCAATAATGGGTAGGTTTATCAGTGAGAAGCAACGATATCAACTCTATGAAAGTTCTCAGGGTGAATCTTTTGGGTACATAAAACCCCGTAAACCCATTTACAATAAGCCACTTTATGTTTTAGTGAACAGATGGACTAGTAGTATGGCCGAAGGAATGGCAATTGGTTTTGACGGCATGAAAAGGGCCACCATTATTGGAACCGAAATGCAAAGGTTAGCGGGAGGCATGAAGTCTATTGAATTTAAATATCACCCCTATTCGTTCCGAGTGTCAATCGAGAAAACCCTTCATATTGACGGCAGTCCTCGTGAAAATTTCATCCCCAAATATTACATCGAGCAGACGCAATTAATAACAGATGAGATTCTAGATTACACCCTGGATCTAATAAATAATAAGCAATAGAAAAGAAAACTCTGGACCTAAATGCAGAAAGAGTAAAGCCCTAAAGGCGCAGTGCCGTAAAAACAAAACATAGGCAGTTTGGCCAAGTGTAGCTTTTAACGCCAAGCAAATTTCAGCATTAACAGTTACTAAACTAAATACGCCGCCTTTGCCGGTTGTCACAAATTATAAAATCAAAATGAAGACTTTAAAAATAGCCTTAGACTGGACTCCTAACATTAATCACATCGGGATATTAGTTGCTAAAGAATTGGGATACTATCAAGCACAAGGAATTGAAGCTGAAATCTTAAACCCGCTAGACGATAATTACCAAGTTACTCCAGGTAAAAAGCTAGCGCTCGGATTAGCCGATTTTGCTATTGCCCCTTTTGAGACGGTTATTAGTCTGAATAATAAAAACAATGCTGTTGATGCTATCGCTGTGTATGCCATTTTACAGAAGGATATCAGCAGCATCGCCTCATTAAAATCATCAAATTTAGATCGACCAAAACTTCTCGATGGGAAAATATACGCCTCCTATAAAGCGCGCTATGAAGACCACATTGTTAAAGAAATGATTAAAAATGACAATGGACTCGGGAATATAAAAATCGCCTATCCCGACAAGCTGGGAATATGGAATACTTTACTAGAAGGCAAAGCTGATGCAACCTGGATATTTGACAATTGGGAAGGTGTTGAAGCCAACACTAAGCAGATAGCGTTGAACAAGTTTTCAATGGCAAATTTTGGGATTCCATACTGCTATTCACCGGTCATTCTCGCCAGAAACAGCAGTTTGATCGCTGATAAAAATGCCTATTCTCTATTTATTAAGGCGACTCAGAAAGGCTATTTGTATGCGGCTAAAAACAAAGCCGCTGCGGTAAGTATCTTGAGTGATTATCTGACAGATTATGATAAAATAAATATTGACCTTAACCAGTCCATTGATGTTACCGCTCCGCATTTTGGTGATGATGAAGCATGTGGGTTCATGGAGTTTGAGCGCGTCAATGTTTTTCTACAGTGGCTTGTTGACCAAAAATTAGAGAATGAAAACATCATTAAGCAGCATTTATTCACCAATGACCTATTGAAGTAAAACAAATAAACTTATTAATCCTCCTCACTAGTGCAGCGGAAGAGAATTAATTACCGGCACCTTAGTTGACTGCGATTCACGGCGGGTAGACTGTGAATTTCATAGTTCAAATATCTTGTGCTTACTTATTATTAATTGCCTTAATGATTCTGTCTTCTTTTGTTAGAACATCCTTCATTAAGAGCTGATAGGGGAATAACTCAAGTTTGGTATTTTTGAAAGCTTCAAGAATTTTAAGTAATGAATCTGATGTTATCAGGGATAGATTTAATTCAAAATCAAGGTCGCCGTCATTCACA
>JBNMPT010000185.1:0-3053 GCA_051277025.1 Roseivirga sp.
TAAAACTAACGGGACTAAGCCAAGAGGAGCTGGAAGCCTTTATGTTCTACTGTAAATTTGCCCGTGTAAATATGTATTCTCTGAATGATTATGAGTTTTTACTTTCGGTGCAAGCTTGCTACCGACATTACGTAAATGAGCGAGAATTGGAGGGATTTCTAGATCAATTTAATTGATTATGTTATAGTTAGCGTTATTTGTGTTAATTTAGTGCTAGTAATCAACCGATCATCTTATGAAACTTGAATTATTGAAATCTAGGGTTCTACAGTCTTTCATTGAATCTTGCTCTACCAATTTCCGTCATGAAATTAAAGCGGAAAACCTCATCCGAATTTTGAAAGAAAAAAATCTAGTTCTTAATGATACGCTTGAGAAGCGCGAACTTAGTCTCGCTGTTCTGGAAGAAGTTCCAAACTTATTAATTGGCATTTCACTCCGACACAAGGAGCTTATTTCTGTTGAAGGCTATCGTTTAATGGATGCGGAAAGTTTTATACTGGACATTCAAAAACATCTTCCTTATTTAAGACAGTTTAAGGTACTAAGCGCTTAGTATCAATTAATTCACCCATTGAATTATAGCTATGTGACCAGCGCAAATGTTCCTGCGCATGTGGCTTAATTTCAAGTACTTCAATTTGATTGATTTGCAACTTAATTACGTTGAAATTCAAACTATCGGCAGGGCCTGCACTATCTGCTCGCCAGAGACTTCCCGGTGCATGTGCACTGCTATAGTCTTTATACTGATGCGCTTTTAATTGAGAAAGCGCATCCATAAATGCGACGCCATTTGCCAAAACCTCTATCACACCTGTTAGTCTCAGCTGTAAAAGATCTTCATGACAATAGGCTAAAGCCTGCGAATAAGGATTATTTTGCCACTGCGCTACTTTCGTACTACGGCTATCGGTAAAAAAATACAAGCACTTTGTTTCACTGTCTAATTCTCGCAAAACCAAAGTTCTAGCTTGAGGTTTCTGCTCTGCATCTAAGCTAGTGAGAACCATCCTCTGCATAGCTTTGCGATGCTTTAAGTGATTAGCTAGAAGCTCCCATATCGCTTGATCGCCCTGACTTGTAAAAAACTCTGATTCTATTTTCATTCTGCAAATTAAAAGAAGTCTAACACTAAAGTTTAGCAAAAGGGTCATTTCGAAGGGAAAGCTTCTATTTTTGTACGCTTATGCACGAAAGGCACGAAATTTACATGGCAAGATGCTTGCAACTAGCTCAATTGGGCAGTAGCACCACTAGCCCTAACCCAATGGTGGGCTCGATGATCGTTCATAATGGTGAAATTATTGGGGAAGGCTGGCACTATCAAGCCGGGCAAGCACATGCCGAAGTTAAAGCCATTGCCAGTGTTCAAAATCAAGAACTTTTAAAGAAGTCCACGCTCTACGTAAATTTAGAGCCCTGTTCTCATTTTGGTAAAACCCCTCCCTGTTCAGACCTTATTATTGAAAAGCAAATACCGAAAGTAGTTATTGGTTGTAGAGACACAAATAGCCTAGTAAACGGCAGAGGTATTGACAAGTTAAAAGCAGCCGGTATCGAGGTATTGGAAAATGTCCTTAAAGCAGATTGTGAGTTTCTTAACCGCAAGTTTTTCACCTTTCACTCTAAAAAACGTCCGTATATTTTACTAAAATGGGCCAAGAGTAAAGATGGATTTATAGATATAAATCGGCAAGCGAAACAAAAAGGAATCCACTGGATTAGCAGTCCCGAAACCCGTCCTTATGTGCACCGCGAGCGCAGTCAGGTTGATGGTATTCTCGTTGGTGCTAATACCGTTGTTAATGATAACCCTCAGCTAGGTATTTCCGAGTTTAGAACGGAGAAAATTCCTTGGCGTATCATTATCGACCCACAGGGAAAGGTAAAGTCAAATTCACAGGTTTTCCGTGATGAGCGATTTATTTACTTTTCCTTTGAAAAGCGCAATGTCAAAACGCAGCTACTAAACCCAGAAAAAACTTTACAATTTATGCTGACCACCCTTTTTGAAATGAACGTCCAGAGCATCATGGTTGAAGGGGGCGCTTTCACATTAAGTCAGTTCATTAAAGAAAACCTTTGGGATGAAGCCCTGGTAATAAGCGGATCTAAAAACTTGGTCAGCGGTTTAAAGTCGCCCATCTTAAAGGGCGAAATTAGAGAAGACTTTAAGCTTAAAGCGGATCACATTCAAAGAATTTTTGCCTTATGATTTGGATATCTCTTAGCATCTGCAGTTCGATACTAATTTTTGTGGTATTTACCTATCTCAAAAAGTATTCGGTGGATAATCTGCAAGCCATTTTAGTAAATTACTTAGTCGCTTTTAGCATTGGTCAGCTCCAAATGGGTTTTTCAAAGAGTCTTTTTGATATTCCCCAGCAGCCATGGATAAACTCGGTCTTAATTTTGGGTTTTCTTTTTATTACCCTCTTTAACCTGATGGCCTGGGTTAGTCAAAATTTTGGTCTAACCACCGTTAGCATTGCCGTTAAAATGTCAGTAATGGTACCGATCAGTTTTGGAATATGGTACTACAATGAAAGTGCCTCTGTTTTAAAGATTAGTGCGGTAATTCTGGCCTTACTAGCGGTGTGGATGTCTACTTATAAACCCCAAAGAATTAAATCTAATCCGCTAAGCATCATCTTACCAATTATATTATTTCTTGGCTCGGGATTTTTAGATTCCTTCTTAAAGTACAATCAAGAGGAACTTGTTCCGGCAGCTGATCAAGCATGGTTTGCCAGTAGCATCTTTGGATTTGCTGGTGTTTTTGGTTTGGTAGCTATTATTTACCGCTATTTCACAATGCATGTTGCCTTTCACTGGAAAGCAGTAGTGGGAGGTATCGCCTTAGGGATTCCTAACTATGGCAGTATCTACTTTCTTTTACGCGCTTTAGACAGTCCCGGTATGGAAAGCTCTACCCTATTTGCAATAAATAATGTTGGCATTGTTGCCTTTTCTTCTTTATTGGGGTATTTCGCCTTTAAGGAAAAACTGAGTAAAATTAATATTGCCGGGATTGCATTGGCGATCATCGC
>JBNMPT010000186.1:0-3033 GCA_051277025.1 Roseivirga sp.
ATTTTTATTAAAAAAACACTTTTAAGCCTCTTCTAAAAAGCGTTTTTCTGCGCCTTAGCCCTTCGCAATAGCCCGCTATTTATAAGAGTTCTGAGTCCTCATTTCACATCGAAATCAGGTTAGTAGCATCAATAGAAGGATTAATCGTTTGGGCCAAGCAAAAAAAAATGCCCAGCGATTAAACTGGGCATTCTTGAATGTATAAAGGCGAAATTTATAAACCAAAGGCTTTTTTAATATCCTCAACGCGATTGAGGTTTTCCCAAGTAAATAGATCTACCGTAACTGTTTTTTCGCTGCCATCCGCTTCCATAAAAGTACGTTTAACGCCTTCTTGGTATTCGCGGCCCATATGTCCGTAAGCCGCGGCTTCCGAATAAATTGGATTGCGCAATTTTAGGTCTCTTTCTATAATTCCGGGACGAAGATCGAAGAGCTCCATAATCTTGGCGGCAATGGCACCATCACTCATCTTAACCTTAGCACTTCCGTAGGTGTCCACAAATAAGCCGGTGGGTTTTACGACCCCAATGGCATAACTAACCTGCACTAACATTTGATCGGAAACACCGGCGGCTACCATGTTTTTAGCAATATGACGCGTAGCATAAGCACCCGAGCGATCCACCTTACTAGGGTCTTTTCCGCTAAAAGCGCCACCGCCGTGGGCTCCTTTTCCACCGTAGGTATCTACAATTATTTTTCGTCCCGTAAGACCAGTATCGCCGTGTGGGCCGCCAATTACAAATTTACCGGTGGGGTTGATGTGATATTCAATCTCGCCTTCAAAAAGTTTCTGCAATTCTGGCTTCAAGCGCGCTTTTACGCGGGGCATTAAAATTTCAATTAGGTCTTTGCGAATTTTGGCTCCCATTTCCGCTTCCGAAGCAAAGTCATCGTGCTGCGTACTCACTACAATATTGGTAATATTTTGCGGCACATGCTCGTCGCTATATTCTATCGTTACCTGCGACTTAGCATCGGGACGTAAATAGGGAATGTCTTTACACTCGCGTCGCATTACCGCTAATTCTTGCAAAATAGTGTGACTTAAAGCGAGCGCCAAAGGCATATAATTCTCGGTCTCGTTAGTGGCGTAACCAAACATCATTCCTTGGTCGCCTGCGCCTTGCTCTTCTAATGAGCCGCGGTCTACGCCTTGGTTAATATCGGATGATTGCTCGTGTAAGGCGGATAAAATCCCACAACTGTCCGCGTCAAACATATACTCGCTTTTGGTATAACCAATTTTACGAATAGTTTCACGCGCTACTTTCTGCACATCAACATAAGCCTTAGACTTAATTTCTCCCGCCAATACTACTTGTCCAGTTGTTACTAAAGTTTCACAAGCTACTTTAGAATTAGGGTCGAAAGCCAAGAAATGGTCAATGATGGCATCGGAAATTTGATCGGCTATTTTATCGGGATGTCCTTCAGAAACGGACTCAGAAGTAAATAAATATGACATACTGCTTTATTTTGTTTTAGATAAAAAATAGGGCTGAAATGCAGTATGCTAATCTGGTTTAGCTTTTTTTAAAGTGGTTGCAATCAGCCAAAATTTTCCACTTGAGACGCCAAAAGTAGTAAAAATTTGAGCGGACTAGTATATAGGGTCAATAGATTTTATGCGCATTAGGTGCTATCTCAGCCTATGTAAAGAATAGTAGGATGAGGAAATGGTTTTTAGAAGGACGCAGCTACGCGTCTGGTAATATTCTGTTGGGCGCTGTTTTCATTAAAGCCCACAGATTACAGTAGAAAATTGTATCCTAAAAATTAAAGAGTTGCAACATTGAAGTTTGGCGCTTACATTTGTGGCTACTTATCCAGAAAGACGGAGGGAATGGGCCCGCTGATGTCTTAGCAACCCGCGGAACAGCTGGGTGCTACTTCCCACCTTAACAATTTTGTTAGGGGTAGATAAGATCGGCTAATCACCTTTCCCACTTCGATTTCTGGCTATAAGTTACTAAAGATTAGTATTATGCCAGAAAATTCACTCTACGAAATAGCCAAGAAGCGCATTCTTATTTTAGATGGCGCCATGGGAACCATGATTCAGCAGCACAAGTTTCAGGAAGCCGATTATCGCGGTACCCGCTTTGCCGATTTCGCCTACGACTTAAAAGGGAATAACGATTTATTAAGTCTCACGCAGCCTGAGATAATTGCGGACATTCATCGCCAATATTTCGCCGCTGGTGCAGATATCGTAGAGACCAATACCTTTAATAGTACCCGAATATCCATGTCTGATTACCATATGGAAGATTTGGTGTGGGAGTTAAATTTCGAATCAGCCCGTATTGCTCGCTCGGTGGCAGATGAGTTTCTAGTCAAAGAACCTCATAAACCTCGCTTTGTCGCAGGAAGTATTGGTCCAACAAATAAGACAGCTAGTCTCTCTCCAGAGGTTAATAATCCTGGTTTTAGAGCTATTGATTTCGATACCCTTGCGGTAAACTATAAGGAGCAAGCCCGCGCCTTACTAGCAGGAGGGGCAGATCTACTTTTGGTAGAAACGGTATTTGACACCCTTAACGCAAAAGCGGCACTATTTGCCATTCAAGAGCTCTATGATGAGCTAGGAAAGGAATATCCCATTATGGTTTCGGGCACCATTACCGATGCGAGTGGTCGCACTTTGTCCGGACAAACGACCGAGTCTTTTCTAATTAGTCTTAGTCATGTTCCGCTTTTTTCCATCGGACTTAATTGTGCGCTGGGCGCAGATCAGCTGCGACCTTATGTGCAAATTCTAAAGCAAAACACGTCCTTACTAATTAGTGCTCATCCTAATGCTGGCCTGCCTAACGCCTTTGGTGAATACGATCAAGGACCAGAGGAAATGGCCAGTTTGATAAAAGACTACTTGGACCAAGGTTTGGTGAATATTATCGGGGGCTGTTGCGGCACGACCCCGGAGCATATACGTGCCATTGCAGATTTAGTAGAAAAATATAGTGAGGCTTCAGCCAACTAAACCAAGGAAGATTAAAATTATTTTATGCAACTATCTGGACTAGA
>JBNMPT010000187.1:0-3014 GCA_051277025.1 Roseivirga sp.
CTCATAGTGGGGTGCGGGTGTACCGATTTAATAATTTCCATTGCCGTAGTTTCTAATTTACGAGCCACAACAATTTCCGCTATCATTTCTGTTACATTGGCGCCAATCATGTGGCAACCTAAAAACTCACCGTATTTAGCGTCAAAAATTACTTTAACGAAACCTTCTTTGTGACCAGAAGCACTAGCTTTTCCGCTGGCAGAGAAGGGAAATTTACCCACTTTAATATCATATCCTGCTTCTTTCGCTGCCTTTTCGGTCATTCCCACCGAAGCAATTTCGGGAGAAGCATAAGTACAGCCAGGGATATTGCCATAATTAAGTGGCTCGGGATGGTGCCCCGCAATTTTCTCTACACAAATAATCCCTTCTGCGGAAGCAACATGCGCCAGAGATTGACCGGGTACACAATCACCAATTGCATAATAACCATCTACACTAGTTTTGTAGAAGTCGTCAACAGTAATTTTACCTTTTTCGGTTTTAATACCTACCGCTTCAAGACCAATGTTCTCAATATTTGCTTGAACGCCAACAGCAGATAAAACGATATCAGCCTCTAGTACTTTTTCTCCTTTAGGTGTCTTAACTGTTACTTTACAGCCGTCACCATTAGTATCCACCTTGGTTACTTCGCTAGAGGTCATTATTTTAATTCCCGCTTTCTTAAAGCTGCGTTCCAATTGTTTTGAAATCTCTTCATCCTCAACCGGAACAATATTAGGAAGGTATTCTACCACAGTAACTTCCGTTCCCATCGCATTATAGAAGTAAGCAAACTCTACTCCAATGGCACCAGATCCTACAATAACTAACTTTTTTGGCTGCTCGGGCAGCACCATGGCCTTGCGATAGCCAATAATTTTTTCTCCGTCTTGCTTTAAATTTGGAAGTTCACGACTGCGAGATCCAGTAGCAATAATGATATGCTTAGCCGAAACCTGACTAACTTTACCATCGGCACTGGTAATCTCAATCTTTTTGCCCGGTACTACTTTACCGTCGCCCATCAAAACTTCAATCTTGTTCTTCTTCATTAAGAAGCCGATACCATTGCTCATTCCCTCTGCAACACCTCTACTGCGTTTTATTACCGCGGCAAAGTCTTTATCAGCATTGTCAACCTTCAATCCATAATCACTGGCATGTTTGATATACTCAAACACGTTAGCACTTTTCAGTAAGGCTTTAGTGGGGATACATCCCCAGTTTAAGCAAATACCACCTAAACTTTCACGTTCTACAATAGCCGTTTTAAGACCTAATTGTGATGCTCTAATGGCAGTTACATATCCTCCAGGACCACTCCCTAATACCACTACGTCAAATTCCATATGCTTTTCGTATTTTAAGATTGTCGTTTTCTCAAGCGCAAATTTAGTAGAAATGAACTTAGCCTAAAGTAATTTCCAAGAATTCCTTCATTGCTATTCAGACAATATTATATTTGAGAAACCAAATCTTAAAACGATGGAAGAAAAACAAGAATTTAATGGGCTATTACTAGGCGATCTAGCTAAAATTAAGAAGTGGACAAAATTTTTATCTATTCTTAGTTATGTCGGGGCCGTACTAATGGTAATCGTAGGGGTTATTATGGGTGTATTTAGCAGCAATCTTCCTGGCATGGAGGATACACTGGGTGGCATTCCCGGTCCTTTATTTGCACTTATCTACTTAGCGGGGGCGGCACTATACTATTTTAGTGGTAAATACTTAGGTGACATGGCTAAATCTGCCGAAATGGGCATGCTAAGTTCCGAAGCAAATCACATTGAAAGTTTGATTAGTCACACCGCTAAACTCTTTTCTTTTTGGGGCATAGCAACGGCAGTAGTAATTGGTCTTTATGCTTTGTTTTTCATTCTTGCCCTAGTTGGCATGGGAACGATGCTTTAAAAAACACCCTATTCGCCAATTAATGCGATTGCCGAAATTTCTACATTAACATCTTTAGGAAGACGCGCCACCTCAACAGTTTCTCTTGCTGGTGCTGCGTCTTCATTAAAGTAAGAACCATACACTGAATTTATATCAGCAAACTGGTTCATGTCTTTAATGAAGATGGTACACTTTATTATTGAAGAAAAACCCGTTCCCGCTGCTTTCAATACTGCTGCTAGGTTTTTCATCACTAAATTTGTCTCGCTTTTAATGTCCTCAATTTCTAAAAGACCACTTTGCGGGTTAATAGCAATTTGGCCGGAGGTATACAGGATGTTGCCAGCAATTACCGCCTGTGAATATGGCCCGATAGGAGCTGGAGCAAGAGTAGTATTTACAATTTTTTTCATCTTATTTCTTTTGGAGTTCGAAGGTATGAAGCTTTTACTTGTTGACAATTACGATTCATTCACCTTTAACCTTGCACATTACTTGGAGGAACTTGGTGCGAAGCCCACCGTGGTGCGCAATGATGCTATTACAGCCGAAGAGTTGGGTAATTACAGCCACATTGTAATCTCGCCTGGTCCTGGCTTACCCGAAAACGCCGGTTCCATTTTAGAAATCATCAAAAATAATTATCAGCAGAAATCAATTTTAGGTATCTGTCTGGGAGCACAAGCTATTGCACAAGTTTTTGAAGGAGAACTTTATAATCAGAATGAAGTAGCGCATGGTATTCAAAGAGAAGTAGAACAAGAGCAGGAAGGTTGGCTGCTGAAAGGAGTTCCGGCCACTTTTAAAGCGGGGCTTTATCACAGTTGGGCCATTAGGCCTAAAGAAAAAATGACCGCTGAATTTCAACTATTGGCTTATCGCGATAAGCAGGTACTGATGGCCTTTGAACATCCCAGATACCCTTTAGCAGGTTTACAATTTCATCCGGAAAGTATTATGACGGAATACGGAAAAGTCATGTTGAAGAATTGGCTGGAACGCTAAATTTA
Organism: Roseivirga sp.; assembly: GCA_051277025.1. Taxonomy (GTDB): domain Bacteria; phylum Bacteroidota; class Bacteroidia; order Flavobacteriales; family Schleiferiaceae; genus Croceimicrobium. The sequence continues at coordinate 2,892 of JBNMPT010000187.1, forward strand.
TTGCTCTAAAATGCTGAATTTTCGTTGGAAATGATTTCCAAATTCATCTTCTAACCAAAGATTATAGCGACCTGGCTCTAAGCGTAAAGACCGAGTATGCAAGTCAGCGGTAAGCCCTAAATA